>JAYUKI010000360.1:0-4762 GCA_043764595.1 Myxococcales bacterium
GCCGCTTCGATGGCCTCGGAAGACGAGGATCTCCACGAACGTCGCGCGCGCGCCCGTCGCGAAGGGGACCTCTTCGGAGCCGTGCACTTGGCGGGCTCGGACGCCACTTCTTCGGACGCGCCTTCGGTTCGCGACGCGAAGCTCACCGGCCAACGCAACGACACGAGCGTGCTTTTTTCGCTGGGCGCGCTGTCGCGTGAAGCGGCCGAGCTCGAGAAGCCCTCGCGTGCTTCGGGCGCGGCCGAGGGCGATGGCTCCGGGCTCATCGACATTCGTGCGCTGTCGGCCGTGCACGGCAAAAAGAGCGACAGCCCAATGCCCACGATCGACGATCTGGTGAACCTTGGAGGCGGTGGCGCCTTCGGACCAGCCCGCGGTCTCTTGGACGCGCCACTGCCCACGAGCGCGGCCGAAGAGCGCATCGAAGCGCGTGAGGGAAAGCGGGGATTGTGGCTGGCCATCGTTGGAGCCACCGTGTTCTTCACCGTGGCGGTCGTGCTCGCCCTTATTGTCACACGCCCACTCGCACCCACGATCGCGCCTTCCGCGCCTCCGCGTTTGGCGAACGTGGAGCGCGATCCGGCGCCGCTTCCGAAGCCTTCCGAGGTCCCTCCGCCGGTCGTCGCGGAGACGCCGAAAGCGGTGGCCTCGGTGGCGGCGGTTGCACCGAAAGAGCCGATCAAGCCCGTTGGGACGGTCGCGGCCGTCGGCACGGTGAAACCCAAGACGGACGCGCCGATCGTTCCGCCACCTCCGAGTCCTCCTCCAACGGCGCCGACCTCCCTCGAAGCGGCGATGCGTCCTCCGTTCAACCGTGGCGAGGCCGCCGCCGCGCTGTCCGCCGTGGGCTATGTCTCGTGCCGGAAGCCGGACGGTCCAACGGGGAACGGCCATGTCTACGTGACGTTCGATCCGAGTGGCACGGTCGCGAGCGCCGTCGTCGACCAAGGCGCGTTCATGGGCACGCCCGTGGGCGGCTGCATTGCCGGAAAATTCCGCGGAGCGCACGTTCCGGCGTTTTCGGGCGGTCCAGTGAAGGTCGGCAAGACGATTTCCCTGTAAATGAAAGTTCGGAGGGGCTCGGCTGGCCGAGAAGGAGACCTTCGGTGCGCCGCCTGATACCCTTCGGTTCGTGACCGAAGGAAGAAAGGCGTGAAGTCGCGTCCCGTCGTTGCCGTGGCCATCGCCACGACTCTCCTCGCGGGAGGCGTGTGCGCCGGCCTCTATGCGCGCCACGCGTACCTCACGGCGCCGCTTCCTCCCGTGCATGCGCGGGAGCGTCGGGAGCGCGCCGGCCCGACCCCTCCGAAAGAGGAAGAGGACGAGGACGGAATCGCCTCCGGCTACGCGTTTCATATGCCTTCGGGCAAGCCGTCGAGCCTTCGTTGCGACGACGCCAAGCGCATCGTGTCGCAGGTGCGCACCACGCTCGCCGCCGCTCCGTCACCGGTCGACGGTCACTCGTTCGTCGAGTCCACCTCCGACTGGCTCGATCCCCATGCCCTGTGGAGCGTGGCCCCGGACGCGCCAAAAGAAGCCTTCCACAAAGAGCTGCGCTCGGTGCTTCCGGAGCTCGAGACCTTGCGTGGCTCGTGCGCTGCGGCCGATGCTTCCGGAGCCGTGCTGGCCAAGTGGGTCGACGAGCTTCGTGCCGCATTCGACAAGGCACGACTCTCGGTTCCCGGCCTCGGGGATGCCCGCGCCGCAAAAAGTCCAGTCCCGGGCACGGGCGACGCACTCGCGGCCGCCCGAGAGCTCGGCGAGAAGGTCGGCACGTTCGAACGCGGTCTCGGTCCTTCGGGGAAAATCTACGGCGACGCGGCGCGCGACCGCTTCTTTCCGACGGCCGATGCGCACACGTGGGGCGAGCTCGTGCTCTCTGCGGCGGTGCGCGCCTACGTGCCTATCGTCGATCCGCACGGGGCGTGGGCACCGTACGACGAAGAGGCCAGTGTGTACGACGTGGACCTGTCCGCGAATGCACCGCATGCCCTCTGGACGCGCAGCGATCTGACGGCCGTTGGCGTGTGCATCACCGAAGGTCCTACGGCGCCCTTCGAAGTAGGGGACGTGGTGCTGTCGATTGGCGAGCTTCCGACGGCGGGGCTTCCCCTCGAGCAAATCGAGCAGCTCGGTTTTGTCGCGTCCGACGCCAAGTCCCCCATGCCTGCCGTGGTTTTGCGTGGCGACAAACTGGTTTCCCTTTCGGTGGGTGGCCCCGAGCCCGAGACCGGCGCCAAAAAAGAACCCGAGACGGCGCTCACGAAAGAGCGAATCGCTTGGGGCACGGGCGACGTTCTCGTCGTGGGCATTCACGATGTCCGCGACGATCTGGGCGACGATCTGTCCCGTGTGCTCCGCGAAGAGCGATCGAAGGACAAACGCCCCGTATCTGGCGTCGTGCTGGACCTCCGTGGGAATGGCGGAGGCTCGACCGATGGCGCCATGCAAGCGCTCGGGCTGTTCATGCCGGGAGTTCCGCTCTTTCCGATGAAACGCCGCGACGGCACGATCGAAATCGAGCGCGCCACCGAGCCCGCCGACGACGAGCGATTCCGAGGTCCCGTGGCCACGCTCGTCGATGGCGCCACGGCCAGCGCCGCCGAGATGATGGCAGGCGCCTTCACGGCCTATTCACGTGGTCCTTCGCTCGGGCTCCGCACGTTCGGAAAGGGCTGTGCACAAGAGTACTTCGACGACGAGCCGCGAACCGGAGTGCTCCGACTGACCACGCTGCTCTATTCGCTTCCGGACGGAAGCCCGGTGCAGCGCGTGGGTCTTTTGCCCACGCTCGAGGTCCCCTTCGTGAGCCCAAACGCGGGAAAAATAGCCGATCGCGAAGCTTCGCTCGCCCACGCGCCGCCCACGTGGAGAGGCCCGGACATGCGCGGTGCCAAGCCACGAACCGAGCCGTGGGTGCCCTTGCGGGAAGACCTGGGGGAGTGCAAAGACGCCGACGTGTGCAGTGCGCTTCATGTGCTTGCGGAAGGGTGGCCCAAGCGCGCCCCGAGCGCGTGGGTGAAGAAGCGCCGGTAGCGACTCTTGCCTCAAGCGCAGTCGTAGTTTGATCGGTAAGAACTAGCGGCGTGCCTCCCGCGTGCTTGCCCCGTCGTCACTCCCGCTTTCGTCGGTGAGCGACTCGTCCGAGTGTTCGCCAATGCGCGACTTCCGCGCAAGCCCCTCGGGCAACAAGTCCGGTGCGACTCGCTCGAGCAACGCGACCAGCCGTGGATTGTAGCCAATATCTGCAACGACCCGAGCGCGCTCGCCCTTGGGGAGCGGGTCGTTCGCGTGGAGGCGCAGCAGATCGCAGAGCAGCTCCGTTCCCCACGAGAGATCGAGGCCAATCGACCGTGACCGGGCGAGCACGGCGGCCTCCGGAAAAGCTTGCCGCGCCACAGCCGACACCAGACTCGTGAGGAAGACACTTCTCGCCAGAAGCGGGTACGTGGGGAAGCGCTCGTAGAGCGTGCTGAGTTGAGCCTCGGCCTCGTCTTCGCGCCGTTGCCCTGCGAGCCCGAATGCGAGCGCGGCATGGAGCGCCGGCTGGAGGAGCGGTTGGGCGGCGTTGTAGCTCCTGAGCTCGGCATGGAGCTCCGCCATCCCTGCGCGTGCGTGCTGCTCCGCTTCCGCGAAATTCCCGGTGCTCACCGCGACGTCGGACAGCGCCAGCCAGGCCCTCGCGGCTTCTGTGGGCGGACTCTGCCTCGCGATGCGCTCGTACAGGGTTCGAGCCGCTTCCACGTCCTCATCGTCCACCAAGCCTTGCGCCGTGGCGAGCGAGTCGAGGCCTTTGGTCGCGCGGCGCTTGCGCAGGGCGCGGTGGACCCCGTAGCCAACGGCAACCAAGCCCGCGAACCCACCGATGAACGCCCCGAATGTGCCGCGCCCAGACGCTAGAATCGAGCCTCCGTCCTCGAACCACTCACGCAAAGGTCTGTACGCGAGAACCAGCGCGATGAACGCCGAGAAGAAAACGTAGGTCGGAAGCGTGCTCGCAAACGAGCGCGCCGGTCGCCTTGGTATCGGCACGGCGGGCTGTCGCGGATTCTTTCGCGTGGGCTCGAACGCAGTGGCAAGGGCTTGCTCTCGGACGAGCTCCGCCGCCTCGGGGACGAGCTTCTTCGCCCAGGAATTCACCTCGGTCGCGACCTCTTCGCGCTCCGCGGGCTCGGTATGCACCTCCATTCGAGGGCGCCACCACGCGCTGGAGAGCGCGGAGGGCCGTACGCTCGCGGCCGCCCAACGTGCGATGGACCATTGGGAGGTGCTCTGGATGGATCCCGCTTCCGTCTGACGCACCTCCCAGCGGTGATGTGCGCGAGGATCGGATCGTGTGGTGGACGTCGTCTCGATATCCACGGGCTCGAGCATATGGCACCTCTCGGGCCGCATCGAGCAGGTACTGCATGGACAGAACGCCGGACGAGACCAGCGCCCTCTCGCGTGCCGGTCGTGTCGTTATCACCACTCATGAGAAACCCTCCATATCCAGGTTCGTAGAGTGGCACGGGGTTCTTAAACCCCGACGACCAAAATTGACCCTTCCAAGGTTCAGCTTCGCTGTTGCGGTCGCACGAATGGCGGTAAGGTTTAGCGTGCTTCGCCGGGTACCAGATGCACCTTCTCCTCGCGCGCCAAAACGGCCGCGTCCTTCCACGTGAACCTAGAGCGCATCCGACAACTTGACGAACTGCAAGTGATCGAAATCGCTCCATAATCTGCGAGGGGCTTTCCATCTACGAAGAACGATGATGGAAAG
>JAYUKI010000361.1:0-1434 GCA_043764595.1 Myxococcales bacterium
CGTCCGGCAAAGTAGCCGTCGGCATGCGTTCGGTCGAAAAGTGCTCGTGCATTCGTGCTCGTGAGCAGTTGTTCGAGAATCACGACCGCTGATTTAGCAGCCTGTACTGGCCTATCCACCGCGGACGGCCTGCTCGGCATAAGCTCTGGCGCTTTCACATTCCGAAGTGAGGGCGGTAGCAAGGGCCTCGGCGTTCTCGACGACGAACACGGGTGTCCCCAGCTCCTCCCCGAGCTGCTGCGCTCTGGCGAGCGCCTCGCTGCTCGTGACGAGGCCGTGGCCGCTGTCCGGGAGGATCGCCATCTGCCCCGCCGCCGCCAAATCGAACAAGACGCGACACGCGACACGAAGGTCCCCAATCACCTTGATGAGGTCGCCCTCCGCGTTGAACCCCGAGAATTGGAGCGCGGCCCCCTCGAGACGAACAAGACCACTGCCGCACTCGTCGAGCCGTCCGCCATGTCGGGCGAGGACGGCGAGGGTGCCTTGCAGCTCGGTTTCGCTCATTGCGACCGGAGCGTGCATTTGGAGCTGACCCGTGAACGGGTTGCGGACCTCCCGAGGTGACGCGCGACGTGTGCCGCGAAGCATTAGCTCGAAACCCATGGCGTGACTCTATCAGGAGCATCGCCAACGTCGCTTGCGGAACAAACCCTGCCAAACGGCTCGAAGAACCGGGTCGCCGGCTCACGTGCACCGAAGTCGCCGAACGCCCACACGCGCCTTGGCGGCAACGGCACGAACCGCCGAGGTCGCGCGTGAAGGTAGCGTTTGCATCGGGAGCAACGCGTTCACGAGCGCTCGGCCTGGCACGGCCAATGCTTACATTTCGTTCATGAACGCATGCCTCGCCGGACTCGGGTTCGTGTGCCTCGGCCTCGTAAGTGGTTGTTATTCCGAGCTCGCCTACACAGTCGCCATCGCCCGAGGCGAGGTGCCTGACCCGCTCGCCGCGCCAGAGAGCGCCGAGACCACCTCGGAGGTCGTCACGACCGCGTCGGACAGCGGGGAGAGCTGGCGTGCGCCTCCCCTCGTCCCGAAGGCGTCGCCTCGGGACCAGGTTCCGCAGGATCGAGCGAGGCCATTCGATACCGTCCGCGCAAGGAGCGCACTCGGCGCCGTAAGCTTCGCTCCGTGCGGCGCTGCCACACCGAACCCCGTGCACGCCAAGGTGCGCTTTTCGTCGCAGGGGAAGGTCGTCCGCGTGGAGATGGATCGTCCTGCCGGTCTCCTGCCGAAGACGGTCGCTTGCATCGGGGACGCACTCGCACAGGTGACGGTTCCGCCGTTCGACGGTGCTCCTGTCGATGCTGCGACCACGGTTCGATTGCGTTGACTAAATCAGCGGTCATGATCTTCGATCAAGTCCCGCTGATTTAGACTGACTTGTCATCGGAGGACTCCGTCCTCCGCCGCAACTGGTGCGCGCAAAGC
>JAYUKI010000362.1:0-17496 GCA_043764595.1 Myxococcales bacterium
CGGTCGCTCTCACGATGTGCTTCATGGCACTCCCTTCCCTCTGTTACGCCGAGGGACCTTCCGCGGGTCAGGAAGCCCAAGCGGAAGATTTGTTCCAGCGCGCCAAAGCGGCCATGGCTCGCAAAGAATACAAAGAAGCGTGCCCCATGCTCGCCGAGAGCTACCGTCTCGCGGGCGGCGGAGGAACGCTCCAGAACTTGGCGATTTGCTACGAAGAGCAAGGAAAAGTGGCGTTTGCCTACAACCGCTTCAACGAGCTCCGTGCCATGTCGCAAAAGGCCAATCGCCCCGAACGCGTGAAGCTCGCCGACGAGCACATCGCCAAGTTGAAAGACCGCATCTCCAGGCTCCGCGTCCGTGTCGCTCCGGCCAACAAAGTGCCTGGAATGAAGATCTCCGTCGACGGCGACGACTACGGCGAAGCGAGCTGGGAGCTTGGCATCGTGGTCAATACCGGAACCCACGCCGTCCAGGTGACCGCACCAGGCAAAAAGACCCTCGACCTCAAGAAGAAGGTCGACGACGAAGGTGCGCTCGAGACCATCGAAGTCCCCAAGCTCGCCGACGCGCCCGTGGTTGCGGTTCCCGTGGCTCCCAATAACAACGGCGCCACCCTCGAAGAGCTCGACCGACTGGCCTCCCAGCGCGCCCTTCGCACGACCGGGTTCGTGATCGGAGGCGTCGGCCTCGCGACGGTGGGAGCGGGTGGCGTTTTCGGCATATTGGCCATCACGACCAACAATGCCGCCAAAGGCGTGTGCCAGGACAACACGTCGGGCACGTTGACGAACCCCGGCCCATACGACTCCGCCATAAACCGAGACTTGCCGATTGCATCCGGCGGCGGCTGTTTTGCGCCGCGCCCTGACGAACGGCCGAGCGAGGCGCTCAATCGGGCGAACAACCTCCGCGACGACGCCCGAACGTTCGCCAACGTGGCCAATGTCCTCATTCCCGTCGGCCTCGTGACGGCGGCCATCGGCACGTACTTGATTGTTCGATCGGCCGACTCGAGCGAGCCCGAACCTGATGCAAAAAAGGGAAACGAACGCGCCCTCGCGCCACGGGCCCTCCCTCGGTTCGCCGTTCGCGCCACCGTGGTCCCGTCGCTCGGCGGGCTGTCGCTCCAAGGAGAGTTTCAGTGAGACTGCGAACGGGTCTTCTTGCCGTGTCCATGACCACGGCCGCGCTGTATGCGTGCCAAGCCCTCATCGGCATCGAGGACGACCCCGGCCTTGCCCGCTTGCCCGACGCCCCCCCTCCCTTCGACGCTGGACCCGACGCGGATCCGTGCCCGCACGCGCGGCCTCCGCCAAAGCCGGACGGAGGAGCTTCGGACCCTGAATCCACCGTCCAGTTCGCCGTGCGAAAGGTGTTCCTCGGCGGGCTTCGCGACTTCCCGACGGCGTACGACTTCGACGGCATTTGCAGCTGCGAAAACCGCGACGAACGTATTCCAGGTCTCCCGCGAACGTCGTGTGTGCAAGCCACGGAGGCGTGTGCGCCCGGTGCTTCGACCGACGACCCCGAAGGTCGCGATCTTGGCGGCTTGAACGCCCTCGCGGCTGCCAGGTCCTTTTTGCCGCTCATCGAGCCGGACATCAACAAGCCGTTCGAGCAAGGCCGCTTGGGCTTTCTCGTGAGAGTGCAAGGCTACAACGAGACAGCCAACGACACGCTCGTTCAGGTGCGCGTGTCGACGTCGATCGGTATCGAGGCTCGAGCGGATGGCGGCTCGAGGACCGGTGCGGCAGCCTGCGCAGACGCCGCAACCAATATCGTGCCGAGCTGGAACGGCGCGGGCGACCGCTGGTTCGGCCCGAACAATGGCGGAGCCGCAAGTGAAGGGTATGTCACCAACGGTACTCTCGTGGTGAATGGCTCGACTGCAAGCTACGAAATCCCCGTCGGAGCTCAGGTGCTGCGGCAGTCGAAGTCGGTTTTCGTCGCCAGCATTTTCAAGCCTGACGGGGGCGCCGGTTTGAAGCTGCGGGGAAATCTTGTGGGTTTGGTGTCGGCGAACAATCTGCTCAGCGTGATCGGCGAGTTTCCCGACTTCACGTTCTTCCAACCCGGCGACAAACCGCGCATTTGCGAGTCCGACGGCGGCGGTGCCCTCGCTCTCTTCAAGAGCCCGCTATGTGCCGCTCGCGACTTGCTTGAGAACAGCAACGATCCCACACGCGCTTGCGATGCTCTGGCGTTTGTCGTCGGCATCGAGGCCGAACAAGTCGTGGTGGAAAACCTTGCCCCGTGTGGCCCCTTCGCGGGTGCTGGAGCTCCCTGCAACCTGAAATGCGATCCGAGCGATCCGAGCGATGCGGGGAGCGATTCAGGCGACGGGGGGCGAAGAAGCGATTCAGGCGACGGCGGGCGCGACTAGCCCCGGAACCAAAGGGTGCCGTCAGGTGGCCACTCGAGCGACCACGTCGCGCTCGGCGTGAGGCCCATTTCGCCCGTCTTTGTTCCGATCGATCGGCTAAGCTGTCACCGTGGCTAGACCTCCAACGCCGGCCCAAGGAGCACACGCGGAAGACGCGTGGATGCCCCGTGCCGGCCAGGTGATCTCGGGTCGCTACGCGGTCATGCGCTTGATCGGCAAGGGCGGCATGGCGGTGGTCGTGGCGGCGCGCCACACCACGCTCGGCGAGCACGTCGCCATCAAGATCCTGCACCCGCGCTTGGCCAAAGACACCGAAGGCTCGGAGCGCTTCTTCCGCGAGGCCCGCGCTACGGCCCGGATTCGCAGCGAGCACGTCGTGCGTGTGCAAGACGTCGGACGCACCGACGAGGGCCTCCCGTACATCGTGATGGAGCTTTTGCGTGGCGCGGACCTTGGCCAGGTTCTCACCGCGGGCCCGCTGGCCGTGACGAGCGCGGTCGACTACGTGCTCCAAGCTTCGGAAGCCCTCGCCGAGGCCCACGCCATTGGCATCGTCCACCGCGACCTCAAGCCGTCGAACCTGTGGCTCTCGCAACGCCCCGACGGCGCCCCACTCGTGAAGGTGCTCGACTTCGGAATCTCGAAGCTCTCCGCCGAGGTCGAAGGCGACGCCAAGCTCACGGAAACACAGTCGATTTTCGGCTCGCCCATGTACATGTCCCCGGAGCAAATCCGGAGCGCGAAGCGAGTCGATCACAGGACCGACGTTTGGGCCATCGGTGTCGTTTTGCACGAGCTTCTCACCGGCGGGCTCCCGTTCGAGGCGGACACGGCGGCGAGTGCTCTCGCGAGCATCACGGCGGATGAGCCCATCCCGCTGTCGCGGCTTCGGCCCGACGCGCCCCCTGGCCTCGAAGCGGCCATCCTGCACTGCTTGCGGAAAGACGTGAACAAGCGATGCCAGTCCCTCGCGGAGCTGGCGGGGCTCCTGGCGCCTTTCGCAAGCCCCATTGGAAAGCTCTCGGCCGACCGCATTTCGCGTATCGGAATGCCCCACGCGAGCCTCGTCCCGGTGGGCGCCACGTCGAGTGGCCGCCTCATCGGAGATCCACGTCCCACCGAGACGGCCTTCACCGCTCGCGGCGTGGCCACGCGTCCGAGCCCATCGCCCATGCTCGGCGTGGGGGTCGGCGTGGCCTTTGCTCTTTTCATCGTGGCCTTGCTCCTGCTCGGCATGAAGCTCGGGGCTCGTTCGAGCACCGCCACCGCCGCACCCACCTTGACCACCACCATCTCCGCGCCTCCTGCAAATGCATCGGTCGTCTCCATGACTCCGTCGGTCGCAGGGACCGCGTCGGGGCCTTCGACGCAGGACAGTCCGACGGCAATCGACCTGGATGGCCCATCCGTGCCAAGCTCCGCTTTCCCCGCCGCGTCCTCGCGGAAGCCCGTGCACGTGAAGCCCGCCCATGGATACAGCCCTCAGAGGCGCTAGACGCCGGTTCATCGGAAGAACGCTGCTCGTGGCCGCGGTGATGCTCGCTCCACGGATTGCGCACGCGGAAGCCGGCTCGGGTCCGACGCCCGCGCAAGAAGCGGAAGCCGACGCGCTCTTTCGGCGCGCCAACGAAAAGGTCACAAAGAAAGACTACGTCGCAGCGTGTCCCCTTTTCGAAGAGGCGTACCGCATCGCGGGTGGGGGAGGCACCGCTCAGAACCTCGCCACGTGCTACGAAGACCTCGGAAAAGTGGCGGCCGCGTACCACGCCTTCGAGGAGCTTCGCCGCATCTCCGTGGCTGCCAACCGCGCCGATCGCGTGAAGCTCGCCGAAGAGCACATGGCAAAGCTAGAGCCCCGCCTGTCGCGGCTTCGCGTGCGCATTCCACCCGAACGGCGCGTCCCCGAGCTGCTGGTCTCCGTCGATGGCGACACCTACGGCGAGAAGGCCCTCGAATCGGGCATTGTGGTGGACGTCGGACCCCACGCCGTCAAAGTCACCGCGCCAGGACGAAAGACCCTCGAGCTCACCCGCTCGGTGGCCTCGGAAGGCACGACCGAGACGCTCGACGTTCCGGTCTCCGATCCCCAAGCCACGGCCCCAACCATGGTTTTGCGCAGCGACGAACGCGTAGCCTCGCAGTCCGCCGTGCGAACCGTCGGGCTGGCCGTTGGCGGAGTGGGCATGGTCACTCTCGTCGCGGGAGGCATCTTCGGGGTACTCACGGTCACCACGAACGCCTCGGCGCGGCGCGCGTGCCGCGACAACACCGAGGGCCTCACCTTGAGCAACAAGGGCCCCACGGACGACCCTTCGCTCGCGTTCGACGCCGCCGGCAACTGCTACGCCTCCACTCCTGGCCGTCCGAGCCCGTACGTCGAAGACGCCAATCGCATCCGGGACCAAGCGCGAGGTTTCGGAACGCTCGCCACGATCATGGTGCCCGTCGGGCTCGCCGGGGCCATCTTCGGCACCTACCTCGTGCTCACGTCCCGGCCGGAAGAATCGGTCGAAAAGGCGCAAAAAAAGGCCTCGGGCCTTCGCATGAACGTCCTCCCTGGATTCGGCAGTGTGTCGCTGTCGGGGGAGTTCGAGTGAGGATTCCCAAACGCAAAGTCCTCGCCGCCGCGCTCGGGGTCGTCGCGCTCGCGCTCGCCGCTTGCCAGGTCTTGGTTGGCGTCACCGACGACGAGGGCACGCCGCGCCCCGCGGGGGGCGCCGGGTCGGGCGATCTGTGCCCGCATGCCCAGCCTCCCGTGCTCCCGGCCGATGCCTCGGATGGCCCCGATCTGCCCCCGGCGTGGTTCGCCATGACGAACCTCGAGGGCCTTCCGCGTGGCGACGGTCGCCCCGTCGGCTTCGATCTCGACGGCCGTTGCACGGGGTTCCCGTTGCCCACCGCGTTCGACGCTTCGGCGCCCTGCGGAAAGGCCGTCATCGACGACCTCGGCGGCGTCGACAACGCGGCGGCGCGCATGTTCGGGGCGCTCCCTGTGGGCTACGGCAAGACCGTCTTTGACTTCTTCCAATCCACCGCAAAAAGCGGCTCCCGCACGCTCCTCGTCTACCTCGCGAAGTACGACGGACAGCCGAACGACCCCTTGGTCGAGGCCCGCATCGTGCCCTCCGAGGCCCTCCAGTCCACCTCCTGCGACGGTGGACCCCTCGTCGAAGCCGGCACTCGCGCCGAGGGCTGCGACACGTGGTCCTACGCGCAGGGCGCGCTCACCCCGTTCGACGGCGGCGCGACGCCTCCCGTGGTTCACCAAGGGTTCGTCGTCGACGGTCGCCTCGTCCTCGGAACGCGGAGCTCCATCGACCTCGATCTCGTGATCGGTCAGGGGCTCTTTCCGCTGCCTCTCTCAGGAGCCATCGTCGTCGCGCGCCTCGGGGAAAAGGCCGGTCCGAACGGCGCCGCGCTGCGCACGCTCTCGGGCACCATCGCGGGCCGCGTCTCGTCGGCGTCGCTCTTGTCGGCGGTTTCGCGAAACCAAAGTCTATGCAACCCCGCCCAGCTCGAGGCGTTCAAAGACGTGGTATGCGAGCACCGCGACATGCCAAGCAGTCTCGGCGACGATCCTTCGCGCGGCTGCACGCACGTGTCGGTGGGCCTCTCGTTCCAGGCGATTCAGGCCAAAATCGGCGGCGCCGTGCCTCCGCCGGCGCCCCTACCGCTTTGCGACGCCGCCATTCCTTCGTGCGAGTGACGCCCGTTTGTGAATGTTGTTCACAATGGCCGAAAATCGAGTCGAAACAGGGGGTCTCTGCAGCCCACCGAAGGGCGTGACCCATGAACAACAGTAGCCACCCACGGCGAAACGGCGTACACGAGTAGGCCTTCTGTGGGGCACGCGCGCGTCGCGGCCGATGTTCCCCTCTAGCCCGTCTTGCCGCCTGTTTTTCCAATGACCGAAGCCGCTTCCGACACGACCGAAGACACCGCCAAGGCCACCGCCCCCGATCCCGTTCCGGCGGACGGTGCAGCCGGGCCCGAAGACAGCGCGGCAAGCGCTCCGCCCGAGCCTTTGGCCCTGGCCGCAGAGGTCGCCTTGCCCGTCGTCGTAGAGCGCCTCGCCCCAGGCGAGGAACGTCTTGGTGTGCCCCTCTTTGCCGCCAAGAAAATCGCCGATCCCGAGACGAACCGACCGTCGCGTGCGTTCTTGCTCGTCGTGGCCACGGCGTCGCTCGTGGCCGACGTCGCGTCCAAGCTTTGGGCCGAAAAGGCTCTGGATGGCTACCCCGGCTTCGTGTCCGTCGTCGACGACCACCTCATGTTCATTCTCGCGAAGAACAAGGGCGGAGCGTGGGGCCTCCTCCAAGGCCAGAGCGAGAACGTGCGCAGGCCGTTCTTCCTTCTCGTGTCCGTCGCAGCCATCGCGTTCATCATGACGCTTTACCGAAGGCTCACCCCTCGGCAGCACGCGCTTCGCTGGGGTCTGCCGCTCGTCCTCGGCGGCGCGCTCGGCAACGTGTTCGACCGCATCCGCTACGGCCACGTGATCGACTTCATCGACTACCGCGCCGAGTGGGTGCGCAGCATGAACGCCCTCGTCGCCAAGCGCGTGGCGGGCCACTACGTGACCGACCACTGGCCCACGTTCAACATCGCCGACGTGGCCATTTGCGTCGGTGTCGGCCTCATGGCCGTCGACATGTTCACGTCCAGGCGCGGCCCTGCCGAGCCCGCCGTCGTGGTGGCCGGCATGCCTCTCCCCGAAGCCGCACCCGTCGAGGAAGCCCTCGAAGCCGCAGCGAGCGAAGCCGCAGCGACCGACGCCGCAGCGACCGAAGCCGCGGCTCAGACCGAAGTCGCTCCAGCGGAAGCCGCGGACGAAACCGCGAGCGCGGACGCAGCCAAAGCAGAGGTCTCGGACGCGACCGCCGTGAAGCAGCCCGAGGAGACCAAGGAGACCGCTTGAGGCCGGAGCTCTTCAAGCTCTTCGACGTCGGGTTTCCTTCGTATTTCGTTCTTCTCCTTTCGGGTTTCGTGTTCGCCACCGCGCTTGGTGTCCTGTGGGCGCGGCGCATTGGTCAGAACCCCGACGTCATCGTCGATCTGTCGCTCGCCATGCTGCTCTCCGGAGTGGTCGCGTCGCGCCTCCTGCACGTCGTCGCCGACGGATACTTCATGGATTACGTGCACCTATGCACCGATCCGGCGAAAGTAACCTGGCCGCTCGACAAGGCGGAGTGCCTCTCGGCGCGCTACCAAGGCACCTGGGACGAAGCCGCGCGCGCATGCCATCCGTCGCACACCGACTGCTTCGCCTGGGCGAAGTTCTGGGCCGGTGGGCTCACGTACTACGGCGGGTTCATTGGCGCGACTGGCGCGGCCATCGTGCTCCTTCGCCGCGACAGGTTCCCGTTCTGGAAGGCCGCCGATATGGCCGGTTTTGCCATTCCCATGGGCCTCGCGTTCGGACGCATGGGGTGCTTGCTCGCGGGCTGCTGTTTTGGCTCGCGGTGCGATCTGCCGTTCGCCCTCTCGTTCCCGCCGAAGAGCCCTGCGAGCGAAGCCCAAGCCAAGCTCGGCGAGCTACCGAGCCCCCACGCGTTCAGCCTCCCAGTGCACCCGACGCAAATCTACGAGAGCGCGTTCTCCCTCGCGATCGCGGCCTTTTGTCTCTTCTACGTGCTCCCCCGAAAGCGCTACGACGGCCAGGTCTTTGCGGCCTTCATGGTGCTCTATCCGGTGGCCCGCTTCCTCGTCGAGATTCTCCGCCGAGACGCGCGGGGAGGGGCCCTTGGCCTGTCCACGTCCCAGCTCATCGGTCTTGGTCTCGTCGTGGCCGCCGCGTTGATTCACTGGACACGGCATCCGGACCGCAGACGAAAACCCGCCTGACGCCCGTCGATCGCCAACGTCACGCCGAACGTCGCGCCGGCGCCCTCGTGACATCGACGTGGCAGCGCCCCGAGCGCGTGCCCACTCGCGTGAAACTGCGGTAAGTTCCCTCGCGATGGCCCAAATCCTCGATGGGAAAAAAGTCGCCGAGACCCTCCGTGCCGAGCTCAAAGAGCGCGTCACGGTGTTCACCGCCACGCACGGCCGTGCTCCCGGCCTCGACGTCGTAATCGTCGGCGAGGACGCGGCGAGCCAGGTGTATGTCGGCGCCAAAGAAAAGGCGTCGGCAGCGGTCGGCATGCGCGGCCGCATCCACAGGCTCCCGGTCGATACGGACCTCGGCACGTTGCTCGCGCTCCTCGCGACGCTGAACGCCGACGACGCCGTGGATGGCATTTTGGTGCAGCTCCCGCTCCCCAAGCACATCGACGAAGCCAAAGTCCTCGACGCCATCTCCCCATGGAAAGACGTCGACGGCTTCCACCCCGAAAACGCAGGCTTGCTGGCCGTCGGCCGTCCGCGTCTCGTGCCATGCACGCCGCTTGGGTGCATGCGCTTGCTCGAGGTCGCCGGCGTGTCCCTCGCGGGGCTTCGGGCGGTCGTCGTCGGCCGTAGCAACATCGTCGGCAAGCCGGTCGCGCAGCTCCTCCTCGCGCAGCACGCCACGGTCACGATCGCGCACTCTCGCACCAAAGATCTGGCCGCGGTCTGCCGCGAAGCCGACGTCCTCGTGGCCGCCGTCGGGAAATCCGAGATGATCCGTGGCGACTTCGTGAAGCCCGGAGCCGTCGTGCTCGACGTGGGCATCAACCGCGTTCCGGCACCGCACCTCGGCGAAGGAAAGACCCGCCTCGTCGGCGACGTTTGTTTCGACGAAGCCTTCCCGATCGCGCGCGCCATCACGCCCGTACCCGGGGGCCTCGGGCCCATGACCATCGCGTGTCTGCTCGCAAACACGCTGCATGCCGCCGAGCTTCGTCGCGCCAGGTAGTGCGTCGGTGGTGCGTCGGTAGCTCGGCAACCCCTCGATTCTATGGCTGAAATCGTGGTCGCACGCGGGCCGTGGCCGCGCCGGATTCGCTTGCGTTTTTTCGGAAATCTGTAAAAAAGGCACTTCATCCGTTGTAACGGACACCCTTTCCGGAGGCCTCATGGCGCGCATTTTCGAGGACAACTCTCGCAGCATCGGTCACACCCCGCTCGTCGCCCTCTCGCGTTTCGCGAAAGGTGCCGGAGCCCGCGTGCTTGCCAAGATCGAGGGGCGCAATCCCGCCTACTCGGTGAAGTGCCGCATCGGCGCCTCGATGGTGTGGGACGCCGAGGAGAAGGGCTTCCTCAAGCCGGGGGGCGGCATCGTCGAAGCGACCAGCGGCAACACGGGCATTGCGCTCGCGTTCGCGGCGGCTTCGCGTGGCTACCGCTGCGTTCTCGCCATGCCCGAAACCATGAGCATCGAGCGTCGCAAAGTGCTCGTCGCGTTCGGCGCAGAGCTCGTTCTCACGCCCGGAGCGCTCGGCATGAAGGGCGCCATCGCCAAAGCCGAAGAGCTTGCCAAGAACGATCCCTCGCTGCACCTGATGAAGCAGTTCGAGAATCCGGCGAACCCCCTCATCCACGAGCAGACGACGGGCCCCGAAATCTGGGACGACACCGACGGGGCCGTCGACGTCTTCGTGTCCGGCGTGGGCACGGGCGGCACCATCACCGGCGTCTCGCGGTTCTTGAAGAGCAAGAAGGCCATCGTCTCGATTGCCGTCGAGCCCACGCACTCGCCCGTCATCACGCAGACCCGCGAGGGCCTCGAGGTGAAGCCCGGACCCCACAAAATCCAGGGAATCGGCGCGGGATTCGTACCGAAGAACCTCGACTTGTCCATCGTCGATCGCGTCGAACAGGTCTCGAACGACGACGCGATCGCCACGGCACGACGGCTCGCCAAAGAAGAGGGAATCCTCTGCGGCATCTCGTGCGGAGCGGCCGCTTTTGCCGCGCTCAAGATCGCGAACGAGCCGGCCTTTGCAGGAAAAACGATCGTCGTCGTGCTGCCCGACGCGGGCGAACGGTACCTTTCCGGGCCGCTCTTCGAAGGCATGTTCGACGGTCTCGACAAGGCCACCGCCACGCCCTGAGCCGAGCCGCCCTCGCTCCAGTGGCTGCCGCGCGCCCTCGACGTCACGAGGTCGGGGGCGGGTGTGTCAGCTTCGCTGGAGCTTCTCGCGGTGCGCGACGAGCCTCAAGTACGCCACCACGAAGAGCACGCACAAAAGGATCTCGGTGGCGGCGAGCGCACGGATCGGGAGCCCCGCGGTGTACGTGTTGGCCACTTCGGCGTGCGCCCGAAAGAGTGGCCACGGAAAGACTCCGGTCGTGTGGGCGATCTTCTCGACGTCCGGGTAGATCGCGCCCGCGCAAGCGAACGACGCGACGACGCGGTTCTTCCCGGCGTGGAGCAGCACGAAGCCGAGAGCGATAGCCCCTCCCACGACGGGCCGAACGAGCCACCCGTGGGGAAGCGAGGTCCACACGGCGACGTGGGACAGGAACCCGAAGTGGGGGGACAGGTCGAGAGCCAAGTGCGAGAAGCTCCCAAGGAAAAACGTGGCGCACAGGCGGGCGAAGCGCAGACCCGCGCCGCCGCCGAGCTTGGGAGGAAGCGGCACACGGGCCACTCCTTCGGCCACGAGACCGGCCGCGAGCACGTGTGCAAAGAGGTCCAACAGGGCTTCCAAAAAGTCGACCGGTGAGCCTGCAAAGGAGCCGAAGGCGACGGGCTTGTCCAGGCCGACCGATCCGAGGCCGGTCCCACCCCCGGTTTCTGTCGAGCGGGAGAACCATGAGGCGCCCCGCGACGGGACTAAGACGACCCGCAGAACAATAAGGCGCCCCGCGACGGGACTAGAACGATCCGCAGAACAATGAGGCGCCCCGCAGGCGACGGGGAGCCCAATTCGACGGGGGGCATGAGCCTCGACCGTGTCGAGACCGAGCGCGCGCAGGGAGGGGCGGGAGGGATGAACGTTTTGGCGTGCGCGCGAACCTGGGAGGATCCGTCTTTGACTTCGCCCGTGGTTCGGGGTGTAAGGGGCGGCGATCCAAACCAAGGCGCCGCCCGCACGATGTCCGCGAAGCTCGAGTCTACCGTATCCGCCAAAACGAGGCGCTCGCTCGGGGGTCTGCCGATGGCGGTCCTACCCGGCCTCGGCCCGTCTCTCGGAGGTCCAAAATGTGTGGCTTCGTAGGAGCTGCGTTCTTGCCCCAAGGGGCTTCGTTCGATGTCGACGCCGGTCTGCGCGCGATTCGTCACCGCGGTCCGGACGACTCCTCCGTGGTGCGTGTCGGCTCCGCCGTGCTTGGCTTCGCGCGGCTCCAGATCCTCGACTTGACCGTGGCTGGGCGCCAGCCGATGCGCTCCCCCGACGGCCGCGTCAGTCTCGTGTTCAACGGGGAGATCTACAACCACCACGAGCTCCGGGACGAGCTTCGCAAGAAGGGCTACGTCTTCCGCTCGCGCAGCGACACCGAGGTGGTCGTCCACGGTTACGCGGAGTGGGGCGACGCCGTGATCGAACGGCTCGACGGCATGTTCGCGATCGCCATCTGGGACGAAGAGCAGAAGAAGCTCCTGCTCGCCCGGGACAGGCCTGGGAAAAAGCCGCTCTTTTACGCGCGCGGTGCGCTCGGGCTCGTGTTCGGCTCGGAGCCGAAAGCGCTGCTCGCGGCAGGTGTCCCCATCGAGATCGATCTCGAGGCGCTGGTTCCGCTCTTTGCGTTCGGCAAGCCCCACGCGCCGCGCACGATGAACCGTCACGTCGCCGAGCTCCCCCCCGCGACGATCCTCATCGCGCGGGAAGGGCAGGAGCCCGTGCTTCGTCGCTACTGGTCTCCCCCGTTCGACGAGACCCGCGAGGTCTCCGACGAAGAAGCCATCGCGCAGGTCCGTCGTCTCGTCGAGCGCGCCGTCTCGCGCCGCATGGAGGCCGACGTTCCGCTCGGAGCGTTCCTCTCCGGAGGCGTGGACTCGAGCATCGTGGTCGGCGTCATGGCCAAGCGTTACGGGGCAGAAGTCCGAACGTTTTCCATAGGTTTCGAGGGGGATCACGGCTTCGACGAGACCGCGTACGCGAGGCGTGTCGCCGAGACCTTCGGCACCCGGCACACCGAGTTCAAAGTGAAACCGTCGGCGCTCGATCTCGTCGAGCCTCTCGTGCGCGCCCACGACGGGCCGTTCGGGGACTCGTCCGCGATCCCCACCAGCATCGTTTGCCAGCTCACCCGTGCGCACGCGACCGTCGCTCTCACGGGCGACGGCGGCGACGAGCTCTTTTGCGGATACTCCCGCTTCTTGGCCGTGGAGGCGAGCGAGCGCGCACCTCGTGCCGTGCGTCACTTGGCGGGCCTCCTTGCGCCTCGTGTCGGGCTCTCGGGCCGCTCGCTCCGCGGAAGAATCGGTCGTGCGCTCGAGCGCGTCGACCTTGAGCTCGCCGATCGGTTGCTGTCGTGGACGAGCTATTTTGGCCTGGATTTGGCCCAAATGCTCACCCCGGAGCTTCTCGCAGAGCTCGATCCACGGGCGGCCATTCTGGAGAACCGCGCCATCGCCGAGGGCTCGCGCAGAGGAACGCCCCTCGGTCGCATCCTCGATCTCAACTGGCACACGTACCTCGCCGACGACTTGCTCGTGAAGGCCGACCGGTCTTCGATGATGCATTCGCTCGAGCTCCGGTCTCCTTTCCTCGACACCGAGCTCGTGGAGTACGTCGCGCGCCTGCCGGATCGAATGAAGCGCCGCGGGACCGAGCGAAAGTGGATCTTGCGCCGAGCGTTCGCCGATTTGGTCCCGGATTGGGTCTTCACGCGCAAAAAGATGGGGTTTGGCCTTCCGCTCGGTGCGTGGTTCCGGGGCGAGCTCCGGGAGTACCTGGCGGACCACCTCTCGGAAGGCGCCGCGTTGAACCGCTACGTTCGCCGGGACTTCGTCGCACGCCTTTTGTCCGAGCATTTCGCGGGAAGCGCCGACCATGGCCACGCCCTCTGGCTGCTCCTCACCCTCGAAGTGTGGCTACAGACGCTCACGGCGACCCCCGCGAAATCGGCGCACCCTTCCAGCTCGGCCGACGTGGCCCGACGATCGGCGTGACGTCTTTGGGGCACGGCCTCGTTTTCGGGTAGATTGACGGAGATGACGGCGGCGGCGCGCCAATATCAGCCCGGGGAGCTCGTCCCCGGAACGATCTACCGAGTCCTTCGTCACCTGGCGACGGGGGGCATGGGGAGCGTGTACGACGTCGAGGATACGACGGTCGGGAAACGCTACGTCCTGAAGACGCTGCACCCGAATCTGGTCGCCCGAGCCGACCTCGCCCGCCGAATGGCCGCAGAGGCACGCACCCTCGGCCGTCTCTCGCACACGAACATCGTCGAGGTCGTCACCGCCGGCCAAACGGCGGACGTGCCGCCGCTCCCGTACTACGTGATGGAGCGTCTCAACGGACAGAACCTGCGCTCGGTGCTCGAGAAGCGTGGCGCGTTGCCCGAAGACCAGGCACTTCCCATCGCCATCGAGCTTCTCGACGCTCTCGATCACGCGCACGAGCACCAAGTGGTCCACCGCGACGTGAAGCCGGAGAACATCTTTCTCCACCGCTCGCTTACGGGAGCCATCGTCACGAAGCTGCTCGACTTCGGCATCATGCGCATGGTCGACGAGAGCCGTACCAGCGACACCGCCGGACGCTTCGTAGGCACCCTCCGGTACGCGGCCCCCGAGCAGCTTCTCGGTAGCCAGGTCGGGCCGGGTACGGACCTCTACGCGGCCGCGATCGTCATCTACGAGCTGCTCGCGGGGAAGGGGCCCTTCGACGACTCCTTCGACATTTCTCGGATGGGCTACGCCCACTTGAACGAACGTCCGACGCCGCTCTCCAAGGTTGCGCGGGTCAGTCCCGAAGTGGAACGCGTGGTCATGGCAGGGCTCGAAAAGGACCCGACGAACCGCCCGCGTGACGCTTTCACCTTCGCAGGACACCTGAAGGCGGTCGTGAAGCGCGACGCGCGAACCGGCGCCCGTGTCCAAGAGACGGCCACCGACGTCCACGTGCTCTCGCAGCTGCCCGCCGGAGCCGTGCCCGCTCGGCCCGTGCGAGGCTCGGTCGACTTGGCGGAAGCGGTGACCGTCGCCGCACCCCAGCCCGCGCAGCCCGGACAAGGCGCCCCGAACGAGCCCAACCTGCGGCCGTCCAATCGCCCTCCGCACGATCCGGCCTTGCCGTTCGCGCAAACCGCCATCAGCGACGTAGGCCCGGGCCAAGGGTTCGCGGCCACCACTCCGGACGCGCCAAGGGGTCACGCGTCCACGCTCCCATCGACGCCGGGTGCTGGGAACGGTCCCGTGAGGGGTCAAGCCAACGGCCGATTGGTCGACCGTCAAGCCGAGACGCGCAGCCTGAGCCCATCCGCGATCGAAGCGATGGGCATTGGCAGCACCGAAAAGCTCGCGACAGGCGCTTCTCAGGTCTCGCCCGAGGTCGACGGCATGCATGCGGAGATCGACCGCGCCGCCGCACGAGCCTACGCCGCAGGCGTGACCCACGATGGCTCGACCACCACGTCCGGGTCCGAGCTCGCGGCAACGCGCACGAAAGAGCGCCCCGTGTGGCCGTTCTTCGTGGTGGGGATGATCGCCATGCTCGCGGGCGGTGGCGCGCTGATGAAGCTCGTGGTGGTCCCGAGGCTCTCGGCGCCGGCGAACGATGCCCCCATCCCGCTTCCGCTCGCTTCCGCCTCGACGGTCGCTCCGGCGCCAACGCCCAACGCTTCGAACCTGGGCGCAGCCTCGTCGACCGGAGCTCCACTTCCGGCTCCGCGCCCATCGACGCTGCCCACCGCGCCGCCCACCGCGCCGCCCACCGCCGCGTCGAGCAAAGCGGCTCCGGTCGCCCCGAAGGGGCCATCCCCAAAACCGACCGCCCCACGCCCTACGCCAGCTGGCGAGTCCCCAGATGTTAACTGATGAAATACCAGCGAATTCTATGAGTTCTTGGAGACCGCGAATGGCTCGTGGCCAACTCGGGCGGAAATCGGCTACACTCGGACGGTTTCGATGAGTCGCGAACGAGACATCGGCGATGGTGGAGGAGGGGCGCCCGATTTCGGCGCTACCGAAGAGATGCCCACGGCCGGGGCTCTTTCCCCCCGTCGCAACGTGAGCGGCTCGAAGCCCGTTCCTCCTGCTCGACCGTCCGAGCCCGTCCAGCTCGCCCAAGGACAGTCCTCCGGCGAGTCGCAGGCGGCCTACGCCACCGGCCCCAAAGCCATCCCGGCGAGCCGACAAAACGTCGGAAGCGATCCTGCACCCGCCGTCATCGTGGACGGTGCGCAATCCCACACCTACGAGCCGCTCGACACACCGCAGCCTCCTTCGTCCTCCGCGGGCCTCTATCTGCCTCCCGTCGGCACGCCTCCCGCATCGGCCAAACGGGGCAGCGGCACTGTCCCGATGGCTCCCGCGTTCGCCGCTCCTCAGTTCGCTCCTGGGTTTGCGGCCGCGGTTCCGCCGATGCGCGGTCGATCGCGGTCCGAGACGGTGGTCATCACCATGCCAGTTCGAAAGACCGGCCCTTCGTCGAAAGAGAAGGTGCTCGCGTTCGTGGTGATGCTCGTCATCGTGGTCCTCCTCGGCGTCATTTTTCTGCTGTGGAAAGGCGTGGGCAGGACCGCGACGGTACCGGTCTCCGAAACGGTCGCCGTCGCTCCGGCGGTCACCGTCGTCACCACTCCGCCCGAGCCGGTCTTCGTCGCCCCGCCACCCGTGGCCGTCGTGGCGGCTCCCGCCGCCCTGGTCGACGCCGGTGCGAAGAAGCCGCTGAAGAAGCACTGAGACTCGGGACCTGCCTCGAGCCGACCCAAGTCGCCACGCGCGAAGTGGCCCGCGGCCCCCTTCCGCAGTAAGCTCGAAAGGTGAAGACGCGAGCTATCCCTGCATTCTTGATGTCGTTGCTTTTTGTGGCTTGCGGAGGCGCAAGCTCGGTCGATTTTTTCGACAGCCCAAACACCTCCAAAGACGCCACCGCGCCCACCTCGACCGTACCCACCTCAACCACGACCTCGGACCCGCCTCCGCCGCCGCCGGACGACGACGCCTCGATCCCTCCGCCCGTCGCCGAATGCTCGGACAAAAGACCGAGCTGCCCCAACGGCCTCGTCTGCGCGCTTCCGGGCTGCTCGGGCGACGGCAAGTGCGTCTCGGCACAGACGTTCGGCACGGATCCCGTGTGCGGCTGCGACAAGCTGACTTACGCCAGCGTGACCCTCGTGAAAACCGAGGCCGTCCGCGGCTCCGGCGAGTGCACGAAGGATGCAGCCACGCCCTGCACCGGCAGCTGCTCGAATGGTGCAAAATGCAATCTTCCGGTCGGCGGCGCGCTCTCGTGCGGCGACGCGACCGGCACCTGCTGGAAAATGCCGCAGACGTGTCCGGCCATGCCGAAGAAGTTTCGCGCGTGCGGACAGGTCCAATGCACCAGCGCGTGCGAGGCCGTGTTGCAGAACCGCAAGTACTACTCCGACGCTCTCTGCCCTTGAGAGCGTCCGGGCGTTGCGTCGTTCAGCGGGGGCGCGGCACGCGCATCGGAACCGGCACGCTCGTGTCCTCGGGCCAGGCGTGTTTCGGGTAGCGGCGTCCGAGCTCTTTGCGAAGCGGCGGGTAATGGGTCCGAAAGAAGCTCGGTAGGTCGCGTGTAATCTGCACGGCGCGTTTGTTTGGCGCGAGAAGGTGGAGCACGACCGGCTCTCCGAGCACCCTCGGCGACTCCGACAGTCCGAAAAAATCTTGGAGGTAGGACTCGAGCCAGGGCGGCTTTCCGACTTCGTAGTGAACGGCCACTTTGCGTCCGCTCGGCAAGCCGATGGTCGACGGACAGAGCGAGGGAAGGCGCTCGCCACCCTCGATGGCGGCGTGGATCCAGCCGACCAGCCCGACGTCCTCGAGCTCCCGAAAGCTTCGTTTTCCGTCGCACGCGGCCTCGACGATTCGAAGGAGCGCGTCGTCGTCCGGCACTTTCACCGAGAGCCCGTGGGCTTCGGCGTAGCGTGCGCGGGCAAGCAACGCGTCGAGCTCGCCTTCGGGGCCGAAGCGACCGAGCCCTGCCGTCATGGCCGCTCGTGCGAGTGTCGCCGAGACGTCCGGCCCCGAGGGCTTCGCCTCCACGGTCTCGTCGAACGCGATGCCGTCGTAGAGAAGGCGGGTCGTGGCTTCCACGCGGCTACGCTCC
>JAYUKI010000363.1:0-4750 GCA_043764595.1 Myxococcales bacterium
CTCTGAAGGAAAAGGAGGTCTACCCGGTGCGCGTTCCGGGGGCCTCTGCACAGGCTAAGGACAGGTGGGGACGCGCTACCTGACAGGCATCCGCGGCAATGTCAAGCACGACGGCACGTTGCTTGCTTTGCGAGGGTTGCTCGCGTGTTCAGCTATTTTTGCACCAACCCACACGTTGCGCACGTTACACCGAGGAATTGCGGGTTCCTAGCGCGTACACGTCTCGACACGCACATTGTCGTACGTCACACCGAACTTTTCGGGAGGGTCCGTCACGTTGAAGAACGCGCCGACCTGAAGCGCCGCGTCGTCCGTGAGTGCGGCCGTGAGCTTTGGGAGCTCTGCGAACGTACCCGTCCCGACCCGAATCCTCACGGGGCCGTTGGGCTCGAGCTCGAGCTCGATTCGTGTCAGCGAAGCGCCATCGATGTTCTGAATTTCAGCGACGGGTTTGATTCCGCCCTGGTCGTCCGAGGTGGTGATGACCAACGTCCCCGCTCGGAAGCGAAACGACAGTGCTCGCAGGCCGGCATCGCTCGGAACGACATTGAGCAACTGCGCGATGGTAAAGTCCGAGCCTCGTGCGCCGACCGGAATCTCGCCTACGTCGAAACCGACACGCGTGAACGAGCCCCTCAGGCGCAATAGGCGAGAATAGACCGAGTAGTCCGACCGCCTGGGAGGACCCGAGCCCACGTACTCCGAAACAAGCACTCCGCCTCCGCCGTCGAAGAGCCTGAGATGCGTGTCGAGCTCGGTGCCTTGCGAGCCTCTTGCCCAGACCACGTCGAGGGAGGAAGCGGTGTCGAAATTCGTGGACCACTGGTCGGTGCAGGTCACGGAGGCATCGACGTCGGGCGCAGCAGCTTCGGGGGCACGCGCGTCCGCTTCGGGGGCACGCGCGTCCACCTCGGGCGGTCCTGCCTCTTTTGCCCCTTCCCCGCCATCGGGCTCGGGAGCTCCCGAGCCGAACGACGTGCACGCCACGAACGCCGCTGGAACGAGCAACGACGCGAGGAACCAGAGTCGAGCCGAGGAAGCAAGGCGCATGGGCCAAAGGGTTTCGTTCCCCTCCCTCGGTGTCAAGCGCTACGCATCGGAGCCGATTCGCCTGCGCCGAGCGGCCGGCGTTCTACGCTACGGGTCGAGCGCATCGGAGCCGCGACGAAGCACGTCGTCCGTGGGCGCGAATTCGAGGGTCGTCCCGGTGTGGTTTTTCAAGCTCCCGACCATGTATCCAAGCTCCGCGTGCGATCGGATCTCGAAGCTCGAGATGCGTCCGTTCGCGTAGTAAAAAGCCTGGTCGCGGCTCGTGACCACGAGCGCCGTGCGAAGGTGGTACTTCAGCATGAACCGGCCGGCGTTCCGAAGGTTCGTCGTGGAGTGGCGCGCGCACGGCTCGACGACGATGGCGCTCTCGGAGAGGCCATGTTCGAGCAAGTATTCCTTCATCGTGAGCGCTTCGGTGTACGGAGTATTTGCCGGGCGCACACTTCCGCCCGAGACGAGAATGAGGCGTGCTTGGCCCGCACGGTAGAGGGCGATGGCCTCGTCGAGGCGCGATGCCGCGACGGGATGTGCTCGGGGAAGTGGCTTCGGCGCGTCGTCGGGTGTGTAGCCGGGCACGACGAGCAAATCGTAGGGGGCGTCGGAGCGCGCGCGCAAAGCGTCGGACTCGAGCACGTCGGCGTTCTCGCGTGAGAGCGACACCCCTTCATGCGGCTCGCAGTACGACCACGGACCGTCGACGGTCATGATTCGCGCCGTGGGTGTCGACGGCGGACGCGGCGAGCCGCACGACGCCACCAGGAGAGCTAGCAGTGCCCCGCCAAGAAGGGCGCAAGCAGGCATACCGCAGAAGCCGAATGGGCGAATGCGGCGGGTCTCCGGGACCTCGACCTCGTCCGAGCGCACCATGTGGCGAGCCACTATTCCTTCGAGTGGGCTTCGTCGATCCACTCGCCGTCCAGCTCGGTCGTGGAGACCGGAGCCGGTTCGTCGATGGGGGCGGTGGTGTAGAGCTCTTCGCGAATGGGCGGCAGGGGCCCGCCGAGGTGGCGTGGACCGACGCGCGCCAAAATCTCGGAAAACGTCACGTTCACCGTGCGAAACTCGTCCTCGCCCCGCGTGGCCGCCACCACTGCAGCGGGAGCCGCACGCTCGATCGTCGGTTCTTCGTCCTGGGAAAACGCCGCGAGCGGGGGCGCCGGATACTCGGCGGTCACCAGCTCTTCATCGGGGAGAATGGGCTCGTCCAACGCCGTTCGAGGCGTCGTCTTGTTGTTCGACTTGGAGCCGGCACGGTTGTCGCTCACGGGAGGAAGCGTAGACGATCTTCCGTGACCTCGCACCGGGGTTCCGTCACTTGAAACGCATGCAGCGCGCCCCGAACGCTCCCGCCATCATGCGCGGAGTGGAGATTTGGTTGCGGTGGTGCTGCACGCTGCTCCACCCGAGGCCGTAGCCGCGGTAGTCGAACGTGTTGTCGGGCTTGAGCACGGCTTCCATGAGGTTTCCCTTCATGTCCCGCCAGCCTTCGACTCCGGGAGAGAGCTCGACGACGTCCGCGGGAACCCGGCCTGGGGCCGCAACACGCGCCGAACCGTCGAACGAGTTGCCGCCGTCGGGCGGGTAGTAATAAACGAACGTGGCAGGGTTGGGGATTCCGTCGCAGCGTGTGCTTCCGTCAGAGCCCGAGACGATGCCGTTCGTGCACGCGGGGGCTTGGCCGTTCACGAGAAGACGCGAGCCGTTCCCCGAGACGTAGTCCCACACTTCCTGGGTGGCGAGCTGCCCGCCGTCCCACGCGCAGAGCGCCGTAAGCATCGCAAAAGACGCGCAGTTCAGGGACTTTACGTCCATCTGGTCTTGCGTGAAGTGGCGGCGCCCACCGGTGTAGGTCATGGCGACGGCGTTGGGGAAGTAGAACGTGCCGTACCCGTAGGAGCCAGGGGTCGTGGAGCAGTTCTGGTTGTGCGTGACGGCGTAGTCGGTGGTGGGCCAACCCACACCCGCTTGCGTCGTGTATTCGGGGAAAAATCCGGCGCCGGGTGTGAGCAGCGAGAAGTAGAGGCCGGGCGTGAACGTGAAGGGGCCGGTGGCGACGCCCCACGTGCTTTGTGTGCGGTTCGTGGCGTAGCGGTCGGGGCCTGGATAGAGCAGGTCCGTCGTCGGGTTGGCGACCGTGAACGTCTCGGCTTGGCCTTCGGCGGAAGCCGGGAGCGCGTTTTCCCAGCCGTTCACCCAGCGGCTCGGACGGTTTGCGGCCATGAAGGCCTTGATGTTCGGTGCGCCGGCTTGCGCTTGGACGGCCGACACGAAAGCGCGCATTCGTCCGGCGGTCACCTCGTACTTGTCGAGGTAGACGGCTTTGCCAGGCTGGCGCGGATCCGAGTATCCCGGGACAGGGAGGCTCTTGCAGCAGCTCTCGTGGTTTACGGCGCCACCGCCAACCTCTCCCGCACCGCAGGTCTCGCCACCGACCGTGGCGCGGCAGCTCGGGCCCTCCAGGCATTGCTTGCGCGTCGGGCTGCACGCCGAGGACGAGCAGTCACGGTCCGCGACACAGGCTTTCGCCGAGTCGCACTTCGGAGCGACGGCGCCGCCGCAGTCCACATCGGTTTCGTCGCCGTCTTTGCGGCCGGCCTTTCGCGGCTCGCATTTCAGCGTCGCGCCGTCGAGGGAACAGAAGCCGCTGTCGCAGTCCTTGCCGACCTTGCACTCTTTGGTGGCCGCACACACCGGCGCGGATGGGCCGCCGCAGTCCACGTCCGTCTCGGTGCCGTTCTTGATGCCATCGTTCGTGTAGGCCGGGGCGCACGCCTTCGTGGGCAAGCACACGCCGCTTCCACAGTCGCGAGCGAGGAGACAAGGGTCCCCAGGCTGGCACGCTACGGCTTTGGTGCCGCCGCAGTCGATGTACGTCTCGTCTCCGTTCTTCACTCCGTCCGTCGATGTGCCGGTCCGGCAAATGTAGCCCCGGCAAACCGAGCTCTGGCAGTCACGAGCGTTGATGCAGGACTTTCCGTCGTCGCACTTCGGCGCGACGATGCCGCCGCAGTCGACGTCCGTTTCGTCGTTGTCGAGGACGCCGTCCGTGGCGCTGGGCTTCTTGCAAACGCCGCCGATGCAAGGGAGGGCATCGCAATCGTTCTGAACCAAACAGGCCTTCCCGGAGGGGCACTTCGGAGCCGACAGACCGCCGCAGTCGACGTCCGTTTCGTCGCCGTTCTTCTTTCCATCCGTGGCCGACGGAGCCACACAGGAGCCGTTGACGCACTGGCCGCCGTCGCACTCCTCGGTTTTGGTGCACGCCGGGCCAGGAGGAGGCGGCGTTGCGCCGTCGGGAAGCACCGTCGGCGTGGGGCCAGCGTCCGCAACGAACGTCGGATCCGACGAGCACGCCGAGGAGAGTGCCGCCACGGACAGCCCGAATGTGAGACCAAACCCGATGATTCGTTTCATGAACCGATCTCCCGAAGATTTCGCCCCAACAGCAGACTAGCGCCCTCCCCGCCACCACACCAGGAGGTTTCTCGGGCGTCGCGTGGCGTAGCTCTCGAGCGGGCCCTCTTGGTCGCTCCGAGGGCAAAAAAAGCCGCTTTCCCGAGGGAAAGCGGCCTTTCTTCCAACGCATGCGAGCGCACGCGTCTGGTCGAGCTTACTTGAGAACGACCTTGGCGCCGGCCTCTTCGAGCTTCTTCTTCATCTCGTCGGCGTCGGCCTTGGAGATGCCCTCTTTGAGGGTCTT
>JAYUKI010000364.1:0-4749 GCA_043764595.1 Myxococcales bacterium
GGTGTCCGGGATCGTGTTCGACGCCGAAGGGCGTATCGTCGAGACGCAGCTTGGAAATGGCACGTCCATGCAGAGGGCGTACGACCCGCTGACGGGAACACTCCGGGCGCAGCGGCACCTGAGCCAAATCGGGACGCCCATCGAGGCCCTGGCCTACGACTACGACGCAGCCGACAATGTCGTGCACGAGTCGCGAAGCCAAGAGGGGGCCCTTGTCTCCCAAAAGAGCCACGTGTTCGATGCGATGGACCGGCTCGCTTCCACCGAGCTCTGGATTCGCGGGCAGAATCGGCAACACACTTATAGCTATTCGGCTGGCGGAAACATCCAAAACGCGGCAGGAGCCGCCTACACCTACGCCCAGCCCTCCAATCCCCAGGCCGTCTCGTCCTTGGAAAGGAACGGCACGACCGAACGCGCCCTGTCCTATGGCCCAGATGGCGAAGCCACGACCGACGACACGCTCGATCCTCAAACGGGGCTCCTCGTGCATCGGGTGCTGGAGACCGACGCCTTGGGGTGCCTCACGCACGTCTCGGACCCCGAACAAACGACCGAGCTCTTCTGCGGCGCTGGCGGCAGCGTGGCGGCACGGCGAACCACGAGCAACGCAACAGGCGCGGTATCCGCAAGAATCGACGTTGGGGGCATCGGCGAGCTGCGCCCGAACGAAGGAATCTTCCTCGCGCGAATTCCCCTCGGTGGAACCACGACGGTCGAAGAGGCCTATTCCCTCGACACCGGAAATCTCGACACCGCCAAATCTGGATACATCGTCGCCGACACCCGTGGGAGCACGCTTGCTCGCCTTGGATACTCGGCGGGCGAGGTCAAGTCGCACGAGACCGAATACGACGCCTGGGGCGATGCCGTAGCCATTTCGGCGCTGCCGCGGCCCAACCATGCCTACACGAGCAGCGAGCCCGACCCTGGGACGGGCTACTACCACTACGGCCCGCGAAACTACGATCCCAAGCTCCGTCGCTGGCTAAGCCCGGACCCCTTGATCTGGCTCATGCCGGACCGCCAGACCGCATGGGGCGAGCAGCTCAATCTCTATGGGTATGCGTCCAACAACCCCGCGCGTTGGACGGACATAACCGGCCTCGAAGGACCTTCGTTCGCCGACAAACTGCGCTCGCTCGCGCAGTTCACGGGAGCCGCCGTAGCCGGGGCCGTCTACGGGGCTGCCCCGCTCGTGTCCTGCGTTTCGCCTCCGCCGGCCATCGCGACGGACACGAAAACGGACTACGCGAAGGAACACCGCGTCGGCTTCGCGACCGGGGAGCTCGCCGGAGGAATCTACCAAGCCTTCACGGGCGGCCGCCTCGCGACTAATGGCGCGGCGGGCGAGATTGGCACGGGAGGAGGCGCTACGGCGGCAGCTGTCCCAGCCATCGCGATCGGCTCCACCATGGTCGTCGCAGGTGCGGTTTCGGTTGGCCGCGCCACAGCGGTCTTGTACCATGAGGCTACGGGGGATCCGGGACAAGGCGGTGGGCCAACGCCAGCAACAGGGGAGGCACGGGGAGGCAGCCGCGGAAATCGTGTTTCCGACAAGGTTCAAGGCCGACCGACCCCGGAGCAACAAGCATTGACTGACATGGCAAAGCTTGACTCCAGGAGAGTTCCGCGTGGAAGTGGGCCTGTCTCGGCGGGAGACGCCGATGCGTACGTCGAACTAGCGAATGAGGCTGAGGTGCCCGTCCGAGCCAAGCCGAATGACCTTGGCGGCGCGCATGGATATGGCACAGTACCGCCGGGACCAGATGCATCGCACATTCACGTAAATGGCGAACACGTCCCGGTCCCTCCAGGCTATCAACCCCCCGCAGGAAGCACGGTAACTCGATGACCACGGCTTGGTACCTCGTTAAAAGAAACTGGCCACTCACAAGCGCTGCTCAGCCTTCCTTCGCGGGCGTTGGCGGGGACGTCTGGCCACTGGAGGGTGCGTCGGACGCATCAGGTCGCGCGATTCACCAGAAGTTGATGGCCTCGCGTTGTCCCATCGAGATCGGCACGTCTACGGAGCTCCTCTGCGCAAGCCTCCCGCTTGCTGAGGCCTATTGTGACGAGGCCGAACGTCATGGCGAGACCTGGCTTCTCGAGCTCCGTTCTGGCCGGACCAGCACCGAACCGGTGGATGGCTTCGACCTGGGATTCCCCTCCGGCGGTGGCTCGCTTGTAGAATCGGAACGAATCACGCAAGGGCGCCCAGGTCCCAGTCTGAACAAATGGGGCCTCTTCGATTCCAAGGCAGACGCCTTGGCCTACCTCGGCGAGAGGGATGGTTTCGACGAGTTGGAAGAAGCCGCGGACGTGGAGCTCTTGGCTGTGCGAGTTCTTCGGCATGGCCACGTGCCAAGTGAATCCTCGCGCCATTCATCCATTGCGTGAGGGATTCTGAAAGTGCCACCACTCACATGGGGAGACGCCGCGCGCATCAAGCAAGGTGCGCGCACCGAGTGGCGACCCGGCGCGCTCGTTTCCATTGTCGGCATTCGAACCGTCGAAACCGAGGCCACGGCACACGAATTCGACGCGCCCGTGGGCACTACACTTTTTACAGTCGAGTTCATCGATGGAAGCTCCACTGAGATTCCGGAGGTCTGGCTCGAGGCCGACTCGGACTCGTAGCTCGGCCAGCACCGGACCAGTGATTCCTTCGGATGTGCGCCGTTCCTCGGCCATCCGATTCTTACCCAGCGATTGGCCATGAAGCTCATCGAATTCAACCTTGGCACCCCCACCGAGCCACGCGAGCGACAAGCCGCGTTTCGCAACGCGGTCCGCAGCGTCTGCTCCCTCTATTCGCGCTGCTTTTCTGGCCTCACCACGACGCGCGCCTGGAAGGTCTTGGTCGAGTGCGTGCCCAAGGTCCAACGCCCCTTGCCTCTCGACCAACTGGGAGTCCTCTTCCAAGAGCTCGAATACGATCTGACGAACTATTGGGCCAGCGATGACCACGGGCGCAAGGTTATTGTACTCGACGCGCTCCATCAGGGCGTCCTTCGGGTCGCCGCCGCCGAAGGCTGGCCCGCCGCGCCATTCGAGGAGGCCCGAAAAGCTGTCCTTGCCCTCGACTACGTCAACGAGTGGACCTGGCCCAAGCCAAGGTCCAGCCCCGACCGGAAGTGGCGCGCCTATCTCCAGTGCCAACACGAGAGCGACGCGTTCAACGCTTGGCTCGTCGTCGCCAAAAAGGGTGGAGACGTGGTCGCCAAAGTTTTGGCCATGAGCACCCTCCCGAGCGAATTCAGCTTCGTCCCAAAGCTCGGAGCCGTCCGCTGGGCCGATTCCACGCACGTCGCCCTCTTCGACAAGAGCGGCGCAGAGGTCCTTGCCTTGTCCCTCGATCCGCACGATGGCCAGTGGAGGCCTATGTTGATCCGATGAACACGGCGATCGCGCTTCGTCCCGAACAAATGAAGGCAATACTGGCCCTTTCGGCCGAAACTCGGTTCGAGCACTTCGTCACGCAAGTGGCCGATCGGCAGAGCGCCTGGAGCTTATGGAACGATGGGTTTGCCACCATGTGCGACGACCATGGGACGCGAGCTCTCCCGCTTTGGCCGGCCAAGGACTACGCCGACCTTCTCTGCACGGGGGAGTGGGCAAGCTATCGCCCGAAGGAGATTCCCCTCGAGGACCTCCTCGACGTTCTTCTACCCAGTCTCGAAGCGGAGGCGAACCTGACGACCGTGTTTCCCACGCCTGAGGAGAGAGGCCCTCTGGTGGCTCCGAGAGCTCTCGTCCTTGCCCTCCAAGAGGCCTTGGCGGCCTACGAATAGGAAGCTCGCGACACGCCGAGCGCGCCGAACGCGCGCCGTTTCCGGCCCGATCCCGGTGAGCCAAGCGACGTGGTACGGTCTCCTCCATGTCCGACCGCGGTTGTGTCGACGACGCCGAGCTCGAGAGCCTCGCCGCAGGGCGCCTTTCCGAAAACGAGTCCGAAGCGATCACCAAGCACGCCGAGACGTGTGCGAGCTGCCTCCCCAAAGTGACGGCCATGCATGGCTCGAAGCCTCCAACGGAGAAGCCAAGTACCCTCGCCGAGCCCGCGAAAGCTGCCCCCAACCGTTCGCTCGCGCCGCTCCTCATTGGAGGTGCATTGCTGGCCTCGCTGCTCGGCATGGGCCTCTTGTTGGCTGCCGCGAGCCTGACATCGGCCCCGACGCCAACGGCCTCCTACGACGCCGCGCCTGCCGAAGTGCCCATTTCCGAGCCTACGGCGCTTGCATCGGTCACTGCCCCCGAAGCCATCGCCAAAGTGCACGAAGCATTCGCGAAGGTGTCGGCTCCAAAAGGTACGGACGACGCCACTCTCGCTCTCCTGAAAACGGCCGCAACGGACGTCGATCGCGCCTGGCGCGAGGTCCTGGCCAGAAAGGACCGTACCAAACGCGGAGAGCTCGAGTGTCTGAGTCTCCTCTCCAGCGATATCGAGCTTTTGCTCCACGAAGCCGTGCAAATCCGGTCGCGCAGCGCCGCGGAAGGCCTCGTTCTCGCATGCCGTGAGCTCGATTATGCCGCCGTTTGTCGCGGAGCCGCAGAGGATCCCACAGACGCCGGTCACTCCACCACCGATCCCTCGGCCCTCGCGCACTTGCGCATGCGGCGGCCCGTCTCGGTGTCGCCCGTCGTCCCAGGGCCGAATACGGTCCCGACCAAGAGTGGACTCTTCGCTTTGGCCCATGTGGCTTCGGCCCTCGGGCGGGACGAAAACGCCTTCCCCGAAGATGGCCA
>JAYUKI010000365.1:0-1430 GCA_043764595.1 Myxococcales bacterium
TGGTAGGCCTCCTTCGTGTAAACGGGGATTTGCGAGCCCGCCACGGGCTTGTCCGTTCCGAGCACGTAGACGAGGTGGAACGAAGCGTCTTGGGCGCCCGAAGCATTGTTTCCGAATGGCTGAGCCACGAGGCGGAGCTGAATTTGGCATGTAGGTACGGCGGAGGGAACCAACGACTCCCCGCATGGGTCGATTCGGGCAGCGACCACCCTCCACTGCGCGCGGTTCGAGGCGGCAAGCGAATGCTCGAAGGTGAGATTGGCGTCGTTCGGGTCAAAGCCCTTTCGGGTCGCGAACGCGATGACGCTGTCGAACGCGGTCGTCGGAAGGAGGGTCTCGTCCGCGAGGGAGAGGGAGGGGTAAACCTCTCGATTGCCCGGGGCGAGCGGGAAGAGCAGGGCAACGTCGTTCGCGTCGACCATGCGATTCTTGGCGTCGACACGAATCTCCGATTCGAGAGTGCCTTCGACGGTTTCGTCGGACGCACACCCGACGAGCGCGGTGCCCGCCACGAACGTGGAGAGCGACACCAACGTAGCTTGGCCGAAGGCGCGGGAGGCTCGGTTCATGGGCGCCAATCAGCACACTGCATGCCACATGTGGGCGCCCGTTGGACTCGTCGTAAGTAGCGGTTTTCTTTGCTCTCCACGAGTGAGACGGCACGGCGGTGATCCATCGGCGATCCGCCGAAGGAACAATCAGGCCTTCGTCGCCCGGACATCCGCGTGGCGTTCGGGTTGGTCGGACGGAACGCTCGTGAGCGACACGCACGAAGAAGGTCTAGTTTCGGCGCCGATCACGTTCTTCCTCCGTGTCGCGCTGGGCATGAGGGCTGTGGGGAGACGGAACGCAGTCGCTTGACGCGAAATTCAGGCGACGCACCACCCTACTTTCGCCTGCGGGCCTCCTACCCGCGGATGCGCCAGTTCCCCACTATCGTGCGCCCGACGTCGTCGCACGTGGGATCCGTGACCAAGAGCTCGGGTCTTCCGCCGCGGCACATCAGGATGGTGTTCTGACGGAACACGCGGCCGAACGAGAGCGCTTCGTCGCGGTCCATGCCGTGCACGAGCCAGCCCGGCTCCCGCCACGTGCTGTCCGGATCCTCTTCGTAGCCGACGCATGCTTCGACGCGGTAGCAGCCGAGGATCAGGAGGTCCCGAAGCACCGAGTGCCGACCGTCGTTCACTTTGCGCGGCAAGAGCATGCTTCGCGGGTTGAACGCGGTCAGAACCGTGAACGGCTTGGTCAAAAGCTCGGGCAACGTCGAAGGATCGGTGACGGAGTCTCCATCGAGCGATACACGCAGCGGGCCGTTCGCCGAAGGGAGCTCGTACACGGTCGCGAGGTAGTGCCGGAGGAGATTGTTGTCCATGTCGAGCCGCTTCTCTTATCCCGTATGAAACCCACGATCAACGTGCCGCCGCGCT
>JAYUKI010000366.1:0-17451 GCA_043764595.1 Myxococcales bacterium
CGCGCGCGCGCGCGCCTGAAGGACCGGTGAGGCAAGGGCCCTGTCCGTGCGGGAGCGGGAAGAAGTTCAAGCGGTGCTGCGAGGGCGTGACGTCGTGAGCTCCATGAGCGGGCCGCTCAGGAACCCTCGCCCTCGCCAAAAAAAAATGCGGCCGGCTCTTCAAGAGTGCCGGCCGCAGCTTCGTTCTTCTCCGAGGTTCTCCGAGCGGTTTACTTCCTCTTCCGGCGACGCTTCGGCGGCTTCGGCGGTGCCGTGACGACCAGCGGGACGACGCCAGGGGTGGGGCTCTCGTCTCTGCGCGCGACTGGCGCTGGGCGAGTCCCAAGCAATGAGGTAGTCCCTGCGTTTCACCACACTGCGGGCGGTTTCGGACCAATCTTCGTACCAAGCGCGGAGCTTGATGCTCGCTTCCTTCTTGGCGGCTTCGAGTGTTTCGGCGGTCCGCTCGTCCTTCGCGAGGGTGACCTTGAAGCTTTGAGCCGTTTGGATGGCCGCGCGGAGCTCGTCGCGCTTCACCTTCGTGATCCCACGCTTCTAGAGCAGCGCGAGGGCCGCATGGTCCGTCTTGCGCGTGGCTTTGCGCTCGGGACTGGACTCGAGGGCGTCCAGACGATCGAGGAACTTTCGAACGTCGATGATCGCGGCGAGGCCCCTTTTGGCCGTCAGCCCGTTCATGACAAATTACTTGAGCGCCGGGAAGTACCGGCGCAGCGCGGCCGTGGTGCGCCGGAAACCGTCTTCGTCGAAGGCGTCGACGAACGCCACGGCTGCCTTGACCTCTTCGTTTGGAAGGGCTTCTAGGAGAGTGTCCGGTGCATCTTCTGGCGAGTAGCCCGAGGCGGCGTGGCGTCGTCCGAGCTCGCGCACGTTCCACGTGGCGAGGAGAATGGAGTGGTCGCGCCGCGCGCGAGGGAGGCCTGCGTCTTTCAGGCGGAGCGAGCGGAGGGCGTCGCCATGGGGCATGGCCTAAGAATGCCCGAGAATCGGGCCACTTTCGCTTCCCGGCGAAGCTTTTGCTTCGGGAGCCGAAATGGGACGACCTTTGCCGTGGTTGCTGCGGCACCGCTCCACCGAGCCAAGCGTCTCCCAAGGCCGTTCTTGGTCCGCGGCCACCGTGGTGGACCGACTGATCGAATGAGGGCCTCGGGAAAGCGCGTAGCCGGAGAATCCTCGTGTGAGCCCGGCTCGCTCCCCGTCGGTTCGTGATGTGCCGTCCCAGACCGTGGGTCACGGCAAACCTATTGGCCCATCGGAGCCGTTCAAAGGTCGTCGTGTCGGTCTTGGCTCGCCTAAAGGCGAGCCAGGAGCGAGGAGCGCATCTTCTCTTGCTCGGGGTGGGCGAACCACAGGGACCAAATCCCTCGCATAGCGTCGACACCCCCGAGGGAGACGGTGCCCATCTTCTCGACCCACAAGACCGTAGCCTTCGTGTCGGCGTTGTAGAAGAGCACGATGTGGGAGCGTGCCTTGATGGTCGACTTGGTGCACGCGGCGCCAAGGCTCGTCGCACGGTTTCGGTCGGAAGCGCTGGTTAGCCCGCTTCTGGCGAACCCGGCGCTGAGCCACGATTTGAAGCGCTCACATGGCATGTCGCGCGTGAACGTGAAGGTGAAACGTTTGGAGATGTCTGCCTCGCGAACCGCCTCGGCGGTTCGTGCTTTTGGCAGTTGTTTCATCTCGTGAATGATGGTGAATTCGCTGCCATCGGGGCCAACGCGCTTGGCGGCTCCGGTGACATAGAATCCACTCGGTCCGGGGTCGAGCGCCTGCGCGGTAGAGACCACGCCAAGTGCACTGAGGACCACGCCAACGGCAAGGCATCGCGAAATGGTGGGGACGAGGCTCATCGGAAAGGTCCTTTGCGAGTCAGAGGTGGTCATAGGCCACTAGGAATGGTAGGTGCGCCGAGAGTGTCCCGCTTCACGCGAATGGCCCCGCCCGTCGCCGGAAACCCCGGCACGCCTTCGGGAAGCATGGAAACGTACGCCCAAACCGAATCGTCGTTTGCCCAGAGTGGGGCCATCACGGGCCCGTCGGGCTCGCCAGCGACGTCCCATCCTAGGCCGTCGGACATGCGCACCAAGCGCAGGTGGGAGAACGTGCCTTTGGTCGCGAAGACTCCGGCGTTCGCCACTCCGGGAGTGGGGCTGGGCAGGCGGGCCACTGCGCGCCGCACGACGCCCGCCTCGGTGGTGGTGAACGGCGAGGTGAACAACGTGGCGGCGTCGTTCGCGTCGGCGGCTTCGACCCAAACGAGCGCGTCGGCGTTCTTCCTGTCGAGCGTGAGGTTCACGACACGATTGCCGGGCAGCGGACGGATAACCGTCCGATAGCCACCCTCGATTGGCATGAACGCGATACTCGCTGGACCGGTCTCGACGTTCGCAAAGTATCCGCCCTTTGCGGGGACCGGACGCGAGCTTTCGAAGGCCTCGCCCACGATGCCTGGAACAAGGACACGATCGCTCAAGCGAAGCGCTGACGCGTGGATGGCAAGGGCAAAGCTCGTTTGCTCGAAGCCCAAGAAGCCATCTCCACGCACGAGGCCCTGCAGTAGTGGACGCGTCCCGACTTGAGCGGTGACCTTCTGGACGGTGAGAACTCCCGGGTACGCAAGGGGCGACCAGGCCACATGGACGTCCAGCGGCGCCTTCTCCCCATACTGCTCAAGAAATACGACACCGATGCCGTGAGCGCTTGCGGCCACTTTACCCAGCGAACAGGTGGAATAGCTGCCGTGGATGGCTAGCTCGACCTCGCCATGGAGCTTTTGTACGATACCGACGTTGTACGTAGCGCGCGGATTTCGCGTGTACGCGATATGAACTCCTGCAGCGTCCTCGAAGACGGAGCCAAGGTTGGTTGGTAGGAAGAGCGCACGATCGGCCGGCCCGCCCCAATCCACAATAAACTGTTCACAGCCCACCCGACCGCTCGCGCATGGTTTCCACGGAAAGGGCGGAAGGCTAACGCTCGGCTCGACCGCGATTCGGACGCCGCAGCTCGCGGGCAAGCCGGGAATGGGACGCCACTCGCCCGGGAAGGGAACCTGCCCGTCCCACGGAGGCGCGTCCACCGCGAAGCGGGCATCGGACGCGTCGAACGCTGGAAGGCGGGCGTCCGACTTGGTCGACGTTTCGACGCCCACGTCTGCCGGACCGGCGCTCGGGTCGCTTCCACAGGCGACTGCGGCGAGCACCCAGGCCGCGCATACGCTCGCGCCAACGGCCGCGGCGAGCAGGGCACGTCCGCGCGTTACTCGAAGATCGCGGTCCATCCTGTGCCTTCCGTACTGTGGTAGGTGATGTCCGGCTCGCCCACCTGAGTGAAACGATACACTCGATCGGTTGGAGGTCCAGGACGGTCGAGCGCGAGTCCCTCGGGGGTCACCGTCGCGCCAATACCGAGTGGGCCGGTCCCGGACACGTACGACACTATCGAGAACGGGTTCGTCAGGTTGGGATCAACCGCGAGGACCACGACCGAGAATCCATTCGTGCGCCGACTCGTCACCGCGAGCAGGCCCTCTTCGCTGCTCGTCACGTCCACGTCTGTCGCTCCGCCGCCGTCGGTCCAGGTCGCAATGTGGTCTACCGCGAGGGTTGGGCCGACGCGGTGCAAGCTCACCTTGTTGTTGCCCCGAGAGAGGATGAAATAGGAGTCGTCCGCGTCTCGGTACGCCGCACTCACGATAGGCCCGGCGAGGTCGGTCTCGACCATTCGGAGCGTGCTCCGCGCGCTCGTGCCGTGGTCCAAATTCACGGTTCGCATCGCAAGCATGCTCAGGTCCATGTAGCTGTAGGCGTCGAAGAAAGCCACCTCGTTGCGCATCGCAGACATGGCCACTGCTGGTGCCAATGGTGTCAACAGGTCGACGTCGGAGACGGCGAGCTCCCGGAATTTGAGGGTTCCCTCATCACGGAAGAACGTGCCAACCAAATCGTGGGTAAGCTTGCTGTACACGGCTCCTCGGTCCACGCCCGACGTAGGGCCACTGCCCGTATCGGTCGCAGCAACGAAGCCAAGATTCGTATCCTGAAGCAGTGCGATGACCTCCGGAGCGGCCACGTTCGCGAACGGGCGTACGCCAGCGTGCGCCGAAAGGTATTGCGGAACTTCGTCCAGGTGCGGTGGTTGAAGGCGATAGGTTCCGGCCAAGCCACATCGATGGCATCCGCTCATGTTCGGGATCTTCTCGGTGCGCCGCGGAAGCACTCCGACAAAGTCGGCTGGGCAGTGTTCCACACCCGCAACGAGTGGGACCAGCTCGGTGAGGGGAAAGCGGTAGAGGTCTTGTCGGCGCTTCTGCTGGAGGGGAAGCGTCACACCTGCGGACGCCGCTGGTCGCGTGATCGCGTCGTAGTTCCTTGTCCATGACCAGACGAGCGGCTTCGTAAGGACGACCTCACCTGTCACAGGCGCTCCCAAATTGGGCAAGTCGGCCCAGTAGCGCCACCCGATCTCTCGCGTAGGCGGAAATGGGGTGGTCGGAACGACATTCTTCCACGGCGGGACTGGCTCATGAACCGTAGCAAGTACGTTCGAGGTTGTCGCGCCATTCTCTTCAAGGGTTGGCAAGAACCAAGGCGGAATGGCGTTCGAAATGTCGGGCCCTCGGTCGCACTGGAGCAGACAGGCGTTGTCCGGCACCAAAGGATTACATATGCACGCCAATACCCGCGTATTGCCGAAGGCGCGCGCGGCGCCGGAGAAGCTCTGGGTTACAATGACGTTGTTGGCGAGGGCGTTCGCATCGCGGGGAGTTGACGGCCCGGTTTGCGACAGACAGCTGGATATGACCTGCCCGTGGTAAGTGCGCGGGCTTGCCGAAATTGCAGATTTGATCGACTCGTGGATCGCCATCAAGGGCTGTGGATTGCACGCGTCACCGGGATACGCCAATCGCCAAGCAGCAATCTGCGCGGAGTTCGAGTTCGGAGGCACGGGGGGCGGAGTGCGATCGAGAGACGTTGCATTCGCCTCATCATTTTGACCAAACACGCCGAGGTTCTCCTGGCCACGATTCCTGACGAGAGGGCAGTTGTCGCAAGCGTCGCCTACACCATCGCCATCACTATCGAGCTGAGCCGCGTCGGCTATGCCGGGGCAGACGTCGCACCCAGGGCTGTTTCGAATTCCGTCACCGTCCGGGTCCGCCAGCGGGTCGATGTCACACGAGCCAGTAATCCCGCCGCCATTACGAGGGTCGGAGAGCGTGCCATTGAGGAGCTCGAAGACCGACGCGAATTCCAGCGCCGTGTAGATGCTCCCGCTAGAATTGCCGCCCGAATTGACCCCACAAAGGGTCTGGGCCTCCGCGAATGCGGGGGGGAGGCCGTCAAAGAGCGGTCCACCCGAATCGCCCCCTAGGCTATAGAAATTCGGAAAGCCATCCCGTAGATACATGCTCTCGCAGTACGTGGGGAAGGTCGCTGCTGCCGGGCACGTCTCGTACGGGGTCAACGTTTAGCCATGTGAATCTCCTCCGTTTCTGAAATCCGCCGTGACGGCCCGGCGCTCTGGAGTGCGATAGATTCGCCAGAGCAACCTGAGTGCCGCAAATGGTGCGCCTTTGCGTTCGGCGAGCAGAATGGCCGGCCTTGAACCGGTTCGCTTTGTCCTGGTCGCGTGGGTTGGCGTATCAGCTGGCTGGCGGCCCGCAAGTGACATTTGGGTGCCCACGTTTCCGCACGTGGCGGGACGGTGCAGTTGGCGTTGCACCGAGAGACTTCGCTTCGAGCGAACGCCCACGTGTTTGCGCGCGTTTGCGGCGGGATCTCCTTCTCTGGCGCTGGCCCATTGTTGGCGATGCATGCCGATGAACCACGCAAGCGCCTTAACGCCGCGCTTCATCAAAGGTTGGGCAAGGCAAACGAGATGGCTTTGATTGGCTGCATTCGGGCTCCAAATGGTCGGAACGCATCGCGTGCGAGAGCCCTCGTCCGATGGCGCTTGGGACAGGCCTATCCACATGACCGTCCACCGTCCGCCCACAACGGAACGCTCGACGGGCTCCTATTGCCCATTCTTGCACGCCAAAACCCAACGATTTCGTGAACCGAACGCCACAAGTGGCGCGATTGCGACCTAAATTCACGCCACTTGTGGCGTGAATTTGGCGCGTGCCTTCCAGTCCTGACGGAATCGGAGGCCGAAGTTTCTTGGTCGGCGCGTCCGACTCGGCTTTGGCCGCTCCGGCCCTGCGCACATCCGCTGCGCCGCCGATCAACGCCGCCGCGCCCGCAGCGCGCCAAGGCCGGGCGCCAACAACGCGGGCGATCAGCCCTCCCAAGGCCGAAAAACACGCGTCTGGAGGTTCCCAGACGAAGTCTTCGCTCCATGAGCCGAAAATGGCGGCTCTTTTGCCGTGTTTTGCCCATTTCGCGCGATAAACGAAGCTTCGTGAGCCAAGTTTATGCCTACTTTTGGCTGAAAAACGCGCCATCTTCGGCTCACGGAGCTTGAACTTGGCTCACGGAGCTTCGTCAGACGTCTGGGAAGCTCCGCGGCCGTCTGGGAAGCTCCGCGGCCGTCTGGGGAGCGCCCGTCGAGCGGGACCGGCCGCTCGCTTCGGCGCAGTGTTCGGCGCGCCGCCCACGGCCTCGCGCCGCCCACGTCGGAAGGGCGTTGCTCGGCGCGGGACGCCGACCGCCATCGGTCCGCCGTGGCGTGGGACGTCTTTCGCGGCGCCCGTGGACCAAGGCCACGCCGTGACGGTTCGGGGGCGCGCGCGACGCCACGGCTCGGTGTTCAAAATGCCGCACTTTCCTGCAGGTCGCGGCGACATTGCGCCACAAGTGGCGTGAATTGACGAAAAATCGCGCCACTTTTGGCGTGATTTTGAGCCGTGGGTGCGGAGGTATCCGACCTTTGGCGCTCGTGGGACTCGTTGACGATTCGAAACCGTCCGTGTCCACTCGTCGTGGCTCGCGGTGCGACACGCCGGTGGGCGTCGTTTTGGAGGGATGAGCATGGGGCGGAAGACCGGGACCGAGAGTGCGCTTGCCCTGCTCGTGGCGTTCATTCTTCGAAAGAGCTGGTCGCAGGCCGATTTGGCACGAGACCTTGGATTGACGGTTTCGGTCGTACGAAAAAAGCTCGTCGAGATGCAGGCCGCGGGAGTGCCTTTGGAGAGGGAGGACGACCATCCGCATGTGTATTGGAGTCTGCCGAAGGCTTGGCTTCCCGAGGCGGTCCAGCTCGACTCGAAGGAAGTGGGTGACCTTCTGCGCCTTCTCGCCAGGCTTCCCAACGGGGCCGCCCGAAACCGAATCGTGGCGAAGGTGCTTCAGGGGCGTGCGCGACTGTCCGAGCGTCCCAGTGTGGTTTTGGCTCCGTTGCTCGCGGAGCGCGAGGAGGAGTCGCTCGCGCTGGTGGAGGACGCGGCGTCGCGCGGCGAGGTTTTGGCGTTCCGTTATGTCTCGGCGAGCCGAGGCCAAGTGGAGTCGCGCGAGGCCTCGCCCCACAAAGTGCACCTGGGTCCGCCCGTGCGTTTCATGGCCACGTGCCACAAGGATGGGACGCTAAAGTGGTTTCGCGTGGACCGCATCTCGAGCGCGAGGCTCGAGGGGACCCAGGGCGCGCGCAAAGTGGACGAAGCCGTATTGGCCGAGGCCCTACGGGCCAGTGTGAATGGCTTTCGCGACGGGGACGTCGCGAGCGAGGCCCGGTTCTTCGTGAGAGATCCGGAGTCGCGCTGGGTCGAAGGGAACCTGCCCGCGCCGCTCGTGGCCGAGCGCGTGAAGGGTGGGATTCGTGTGACCGGGAGCACCGCGGCCAGTGTGCAGGTGGCGCGTTTTGTCGTGGGTTTGGGGGGCGCGGCGCGCGCGGAGAGTGGGGAGCTCCGGGCGGTCGTGCGGGACTTGGCGGAGGGGGCCTTGGCGGCGTGCGAGGGGACTGAACGGGTGGCGAGTCGTCAGGATAGGAGCGGGCTCGGAGGTACGGATGGGGGGTGGCGGTGATGAAGCAAAGCGTTCGAGGAGCGGTTCATGGGAGCTGACGCCGCGTCGCGCGAGGTGGGCCATCTCGCACTTTGGGGCAAGGCCGACCCTTCCCGGGCGCACCTCGGCCCCACCTGGCATCCGCTCGTGGCGCACCTCCTGGATGTCGCTGCGTGCGCCGAGAAGTTGCTGGTCGATGTGCGCCCAAAACGACTCGAGACGATGGCTTCGGTCCTCGGTCTCTCGGAGGAGCAGGCTCTTCCTTGGCTGCTGTTCTTCGTGGTGCTTCACGATCTCGGCAAGGCGACTCCGGCGTTCCAAGCGAAGGTTCCGGACGCAAAAACGCGGCTCTCGGACCTCGGTTTCGACTTCCCCGATTCCGACGAGCCTCATGGCGAAATGAGCGTGGTGCTCGTGCCAGACGCACTCGAGGGACTTGGCGTCCCGGGGCCGCTGGCCATGCTCGTCGCCCGGAGTGTTGGCGCTCACCACGGCGCATTTGCCGAAGCGGCGAAGTTGAACGACATCTCCGACGTCTCCAGGCACAAGGGCAAACGCGCACCCTGGGCGGCCGCGCGCGCTGGGCTTGTCGCGGACCTCGCGAGACTCTTTGGGATTGGCGATGCGCCGACGCTCGCCAAGTCGGTGACCGCGCGGCACGCGTTTGCGGTCGACTTGGCTGGCCTTACGACGACCGCAGATTGGCTCGGCTCGAACGCCGACGTGTTCTCGTACGTCACTCCAGAGCTGGACCTCGACGGCTATTTCGAGAGCGCCCGGGAACGAACGACCACCGCCGTCACGGACGTTGGCTTCCGCCGCGCTCCTTTGGCTACCGCCCGCTCGTTCGAGACGCTGTTTGGCAAGTCCCCGTGGCCGCTGCATCGGGCGGTGGCCGAGCTCCTTCCCACGCTGAAGCCTGGCGCGCTCGTGATTGTGGAAGCCGCTATGGGCGAGGGCAAGACGGAGGCGGCCCTTCTTGCGTACGACGCTCTTTCCGCCCAAGGCTGTGACGGTCTCTTCTTTGCCCTCCCGACCCAGGCCACGGCGAACCAGATCCTTGGTCGCGTCGAACGGTATCTCGCGACGTCGTTCGCCGGCGCTCACGGCCTGCACCTCGTCCACGGTGGAGCAGGACTCTCGGACCACTACGACGACCTCAAGCGGCGTGCCCTGCGCTTCACGTCGATCGATGCCGCAGCGGGCGCCCAAGATCAGGCGCCTATCGCAGATGCGTGGTTCAGCCGGTCGAAGCGCGCCCTGCTAGCTCCGCTCGGGGTTGGGACGGTCGACCAAGCGCTGCTCGGCGTCCTCCGCACGAAGCATCACTTTCTTCGCCTCCACGGGCTCGCTGGAAAGGTGATCGTGGTCGACGAAGTGCATGCGTACGACACCTTCACTTCGTCCATTTTGGCGCGCATGTGCGAGTGGCTTTCGGCCCTCGGCACCACCGTCATCCTGCTTTCAGCGACTCTCTCCTCACCCCAACGGGCCAATCTCCTCCGGGCGTACGGCGCCGAGCCACCGGAGGAACTGCCATCCTATCCACGCATCACCATCGCCGAGAATGCCGCCACACGCGTCGTGCCGTTCGCCTCGCGACGCCAGCCGGTGGACGTGAAGCTCGAGTGGAAGAGCGTCGAGACTCTGCCAAATGAGCTCGCCGAGATCCTCCGTGAAGGCGCTTGCATTGCTTGGATCGTGAATACCGTCGCTCGGGCTCAAACCCTGTATCAGGAGATGAAGAAGCTTCAGGTCGAGGGACGCCTTCCTGCGGACGTTGATCTCCAGCTCATTCATGCGCGGCTACCCTTCAGTGATCGCTTGGCTCGTGAGAAGAGGGCCGAACGTGCCTTCGGACCGGCTGGCGAGCGGACGGTCCGTCCACGGTCGGCACTTCTGATCGGCACTCAGGTTCTGGAACAGAGCCTCGACTTCGATTTCGATTTGATGGTCACCGAAGTAGCCCCGGTGGACCTGGTGCTGCAACGTGCTGGCCGCCTCCACCGTCATGAACGAGCCTCACGTCCGCGCGGTTTGGAGGCGCGCACACTGTGGCTCGAGCTGCCAGAAGGCTCTGAGCGGGCCGAGGGACCCGAGTTCGGCGTCACGGCGGTGGTCTACGACGAGGCCGTGGTGCTCGCGAGCTACTTGGTGCTTCGCGCCCACGAGCGCGTTGCCATTCCCACCGACATCGAGCCTCTGGTGGAGGCGGTCTATGTCGAGAAGGCCAATGCCGTAGGCGACCTTCCCGTGGATGGCGCCCTAGCTGCCCGGCTTCGCGAGAAGCGAGAGGAACGAAACCAAGAGGCTGCTGGACATCTCTACAAGGCCGATCAGAAGCAGCTTCCAGCGCCATCGCATGATTCGCCCTTTACGGCGTTCTCCTGCTTCTTTGACGAAGAGGATCCGGCCGTTCACGACGCTTTGCGCGCCACAACGCGACTCGGCGATCCGAGTGTGACCGTGGTCCCAGTGATCGCGACGGCGACCGGCTTTTGTCTTGCTACGGATCGAAGCGTGGTGTTCGATCCGAATGCGACCGACATTCCATTCGTGGTGGCACGACGACTCGCCCGGTCGGCTCTCTCCCTCAGTCGTCCTCAGCTCGTTCACGTGCTCCTGAAGAGCGCGGCCGCCTACCCACGCGCATTCAAACGCTCGGGGGTGCTCGGCCACCATCGGGTCTTGGTGCTCGACGACTCGGGCCGTGCCCTCGTGGGCAAGACCCCAGTCCTGCTCGATGCCGAGCTCGGCCTACTCGTCGGCGCATTGGCCGCCGAAGCTCCCGTTTGAAACCGGATTCAACAAGGTACCCCATGACCGAAAACCAACCGTTGCGCCCTCGATTCGATTTGATCGAAGAAGCGTGGATTCCGTGCGAGACACTCGGTGGCGCACCCATCGAGCTCGGAATCCGAGACGTCCTCCGCCGAGCGCACGAGCTTGCCGCCGTGAACGACGAGTCTCCGCTCGTGACAGCCGTATTGCACCGGCTCTTGCTTGCGATCGTGGACCAAGCGTTCTTGCCGAAGAATCGGGAAGAATGGCTCGCGATTTGGTCGGCGAAGGAGCTCCCCATGGGGCCGATAGATGCCTATCTGGCGAGGTGGAAGGACCGGTTCGATCTGTTCGATGCCGACCGGCCGTTCATGCAGGTGGCTCGGCTGGAAGAGACCCTGCTCAAGGACAAAGGGAAGCCCGCCGAGCGCACGTCGATGTGGCGAATGGTCATCGAGACCTCGAACTGCGGCGGGCACATTCACGTATTCGAGCGCGAGCCAGAAGCAGCAACGCTTGCCCCCGCCCGGGCCGCGCGGGCTCTCCTTGCGTTCATGGCGTTCACCAACGGAGGGCGAATCCAGAACGAAGCGGAGTCTTGGAAGGGGGGGAATCTGCGGCCCGGAGCGGTTGCCCTTGTGCGAGGTGGCTCACTGCGCGAGACGCTCGTTCTGAATACTTGTGCCAAGTCTGCGCGAAACGCCGAGGACATTCCCCCTTGGCAACGGGAACGTCCGATCGCACGGCTCGTTCGGTCACCCGCAGGAGCGATCGACGCGCTTATGTGGCCGTCACGCCGGGTCGCGCTCTTTCCGGTCGTCGATGGGGACGCGGTGTCGGTTCGTGAGGTCCTTACGGCCGCCGGGGAACGAATGGACGCCGATGTTGCGGACCCTCAGATGGCCTATTTCGAACGGAATCCGAAGAATCCGCCGATGGCTCTCCGCTTCGATCCCGATCGCAGCGTGTGGCGGGATGCGGCTGCGCTATTCGATCGAGCGACCGGGGTCGGCGCGTTTCGCCGTCCGCACGCGGTCGACCAACTCCACGGGCTTCTCGTCGATCGTGTCCTATCGCGGAACGTGAAGTGGGCGGTCGACCTGCTCGGGATGTCGACGGACAAAGCCGTCATCCGTCTCACTCGTGCCGAGCGACTTCCGCTGTCTCCCGGTCTGCTTCTCGATGCCGAACGCATCGACACCTTGAAGAGCGCGCTCGTCCTGGCGGAGGCCGTAGGCCAGGGCCTCAACCAGAAGGTGCTGTTTGTCCTGTGCGAGCGCGCACTGGCCCCTGCAGAGCGAGAGGCGCACAAGGACGACATCCAGAAGCTGAAGGATGCGCTTGCGGTCATGCCGTCCTTTTGGAGCGCCCTCGGGAAGGAGTTCGAGCGATGGCTGGTCGGGCTCGCCGATGCAGAGGACTGCGACGCGGCGCTGGCCGATTGGAAGGTGCTCCTTCGCCGCACGACTCGCGCCTCTTTCGACCACGCGTGTCGCCGCCTTGGGACGGAGGCTCGGTCCCTTCAAGCCATTGCTCAGGCCGAAAATACGCTTCGCAAGATGCTCGCCGAGCACCTGCCCGTTCTTTCACCCGCGCCGTCGCCAGGCGATGTCGCTCTCACTACCAGCGCAGAAGGAGTCGCTTCATGATCCCCAACGAATCGGTCCATGTGCCCAAGACCGACGGCATCCATGCATTTGCCGAGTACCTGTATTCCCTATCGGACAGACAAGACCGCGGGGCTCTTGCCGCTCTGCGACGGAGTCTCCAGGATCCGATGGGAATGTCGGCGGCGGCGTGTCCGTACGTCGTCCCTTTTCTCCCCAAAGAGCCCGATCTCTACCGTGAACGAGCCTACTTCCTCGTGGGCGCCCTTTATGCTCTGGCCGGCAGCCACGCAAAGGGGGTTTCGATTGGAGACGCCTTCCGACGAATCCAAGTCGACGGTTCGACGGATGGCAAGGACAACCCTTCGACGCGCGCGCGGTTCGTCGCGTTGCTCGACGCGCACCCCGACGACGCGGGCGAGCACCTTCGCCATGTTGCCAGCCTCGCCCGTGCGAAGGAGGTTTCGCTCGACTGGGAGAAGTTGCTCCGCGACCTATTGGGGCTTCGTCATCCGGAGCGCCGGGTGCAGCGCGCCTGGGCTCATGATTTTTGGGGTCGAGCTTCGACTCCGGACGACGTCACCACGGCGTCGTCCTCCGCTGCCAAAACCACTCCTCATTCCCTAGTGAATACCAAGGTGACCGCATGAAACTCGAGATTCATATCGTCCAGAACTTCGCTCCCTCCAACCTGAACCGCGACGACACCGGATCTCCGAAAGACTGCGAGCTCGGCGGCGTCCGGCGGTCACGCATTTCGAGTCAGTGCTTCAAGCGTGCCATTCGGGATGCGTTCGAGACCCACGACTTGGTACCGCTCGGCGAGCGCGCCGCACGAACCAAGCGACTCATCGATCAAGTGTCCTCCCGAGTGGTGGCACAAAAGGGCGTCACCGAGGCAGTCGCTCGCGGTGCGGTGACCAAGGCTCTCGAGGCTGTTGGCCTCAAGGCCGACGAGGTTACGGGCAAGACGCAGTACCTGCTCTTTTTGCCGCGCCGCTCGCTCGACGCACTCGCGGCGTTGGTCGGCGACAACCTCGAAGGCCTCGCCGAGGACCCCGCAAAGGCTGCAGAATCCGAAGCCAAGGCTGAACCGGCAGAGAGCGGTGCGGCGAAGAAGGCCTCGAAGGCCAAAGCAGGAAAGGCAGCCAAGGCCGAGGGCAAGCAAGCGGCCGATCCCGTGCTCAAGAAGGCACTCGAGGAAGTCTTCCAAGACGGCACCAAGACCCCCGAGCTCGCTCTCTTCGGGAGAATGATTGCCGACGCCCCGAGTTGGAACGTGGATGCGGCGTGCCAAGTCGCGCACGCGATTTCGACGAACCGAGTCGCGGTCGAGTTCGACTTCTACACCGCCATTGACGACCTCAAGAAGGACGACACGGCAGGAAGCGACATGATGGGTACGGTGCCTTTCAACTCCGCGTGCTTCTACCGCTACTTGGTCGTGGACGTTGATGCGCTCACGAAGAATCTTGGTGGTGACGATGCAGCGAGGGAGCAGGCGAAGCGAACGATCGCGGCGTTCATTCGCGCTTCGGTTCTGGCCATTCCAACCGGAAAGCAGAACTCCATGGCGGCGCAGAACCTTCCTTCCCTCGTGCTTTGCGATGTTCGCGACAAGGCCGAGCCTCGGTCGCTTGCGAATGCCTTCGTAGAGCCGGTGCGTCCTGGGCGGGAAGGGGACCTCGTGTCGCAGTCCACGTTGAAGCTCGCGAAGTATGCCGCGTCGCTCGATAAGGTTTACGGGCAGAAGGGGCGACCGAAGGACGGACTCTCGTTTATCGCCCTCGATGCCGAAGACACCGTGTCTGCAGCTTTCTCCAAGGCACTCCCATCGGCGAAGAACCGGGACTCGCTCGACGAGTTGGTGAAAGCGGTGACCGTAGCGGCCTTCGGGGGCGCGGCGTGAGGACTGTGCTCCTGCGACTCGAGGGCCCACTGCAGAGTTGGGGCACGCGCAGTCGCTTCGGGCGCCGAGATACCGAGAACGAGCCTTCCAAGAGCGGCGTTTGTGGGCTGGTTGGAGCTGCCCTAGGAATGCCGCGGGACGATGCCGCCACTCTGGCGCGTCTCGCCTCCGCTTCGTTCGGGGTTCGCGTCGATCGGGAGGGAAAGCTCCTAAGCGACTACCACACGGTTGGCGACGGCACGTTCCGCGGCGCTCCGTACTATGTCCACGGTGGAGGGGAGTACGCAGTGCAAACGCACCGCGACTACCTCCAGGATGCGTCGTTCTTGGCTGGTCTCGCGTTCGACGACGATGTGTTTGCGGCCGAAGTCGCCGACGCACTGGCTTCCCCTCACTGGGCGCCGGTGCTCGGCCGTCGTTCGTGCAGTCCGTCCCTGCCCATCCACGTGCCTGGAGGACCTGTCTCGGGCTCGGTGGAAGAGGCGCTCCGCGGAGCCGTTTTTCCGTCGCCTCGGACGCCTGTCGACTCGGACGGCGAGCCGCGCAAGCTGCGAATGCTGATCGAATGCGAGCCGACCCATCCGGATGGTCAGCCACGCCAAGATCAGCCCCTGTCGTTCCAAATCTCTCATCGCCACTACGCTCGGCGCTTCGTCCGCACCGTGTGGCTCGAGCCCAACGCCATTCGACTTCTTGCCGAGGAGGAACCATGCATCTCGCTCGCGGCTTCTTGAACCCGGTTTCGCGTGACGTGACTCGTGACCTATCAAACCCCGTGGAGCTTCATCGAACACTCCTTCGGGCCTTTCCGGATGCCTTGGGCGATGCTCCTCGAGCGAAGTCCGGGCTTCTTTTTCGCGTCGATATCGGGAAGGACGGCGGGGCACTGTTGGTCGTTCAGAGCACGCTCGAGCCGGACTTCGCGAAGCTCCCAAAGGGGTACTTCCTCGATGCCGGAGACGATCGTTTCTTCACGCTCGGTTGGTCCCGGAATCCTCATGTCGATGTCGTGGACCACGCAAACCTTGCCGCTGGGCAACGGTTTGCGTTTCGTCTGCGCGCGAACGTAACCAAGAAGATCGGGACCAAGACACCGCCCGACGGCAAGCCGACCAACGGAAGGCGCGTCCCCTTGCGGGGCGACGTCGAGCGGCTCGGGTGGCTCACGCGCAAAGCGCTTGCCTCGGGGTTCGAGCTCCTTGACGGTCGTGTGCTCGAAGAGGGCTCGCGAAGCGGAAAGCGGGGCGACGCGAGCGTGACCCTGTCGGGGGCTCGATTCGACGGTCTGTTGACCATCGTCGATCCGGCCCTCTTTCGGGCGGCGCTCGAGAGCGGCATTGGGCCGGCCAAGGCTTACGGGTTCGGACTTCTTTCCATCGCGCCGGTCCGATGAGCCAGAAGGTCGTCGCGGATCTCTCGCAGCTCCCGCGCGTGGCGGACAGTTGGACCTTTCTCTACACCGAGAAGGTTCGTGTCGAACGCGCGGACTATGCCATCGAGCTTCGCGACAAGACCAGTCGCGTGCACGTCCCCGTGGCTTCCATCTCGGTCCTCATGCTGGGACCGGGCTCGGTCATTACCCATGCTGCCGTTCTTGCGCTCGCGGAGAGCGGCTGCTCCATCGTCTGGTGCGGCGAGAGTGGATGCCGCTTCTACGCTTCGGGTCTCGGCGAGACTCGACGCGCTCAACACCTCGAGGCCCAAGCTACCGTTTGGGCCTCGAAGACGAAGCACCTCGAGGCCGTTCGCCGGCTGTACACGATGCGCTTTCCAGAGGGCCTTCCCGAAGGCCTGGCCATCGAACAGATTCGCGGGCACGAGGGCGTGCGTGTTCGTGACGCCTACGCTCGCATTTCACGCGAGACCGGCGTTCCGTGGGTCGGACGCAACTACAAACAAGGCGATTGGGGCGCGGCCGATCCGGTGAACCGCGCCCTCTCGGCGGCCAACGCGAGCCTTTACGGCGTGTGCCACGCGGCGATCGTGGCCACGGGGTTCTCACCAGGGCTTGGGTTTTTGCACGTCGGAAAACAGCTCTCGTTCGTGTACGACATCGCCGATCTCTACAAGGTCGACATCACGGTTCCTGCCGCGTTTCGCGCGGTGAAGGAAGGCACGGGCAACGTGGAGTCGCGCGTCCGGAGAATTTGCCGCGAGCTCTTTCACTCGGAGCGCGTTCTCGAGCGCATCGTCCCCGACATTCAGCGCGTCGTCGGGTTGCTCCCTCAAAAGGCGAAGCTCATCGTGCACCGGGGCGACCACGCGGACGAGCTCGAAGAGGGCATGGGGGAAGCTCCGGGCGCCCTCTGGAACGCAGACGGCTCGCGTACCGAAGGCGGGCAGACCTTCTCAAACGACGACCAGTTGGTTTTGCCCATGGGCCCGACAGCAGGGCCTTCGGTCGCAAAGGCCAGCGTGCCCGAAGCCGAGCGCGGGGACGCGTACGAAGACGACGTCCCGTGGCCGTGGGCTGCCTCCGACACCGAAGGGGTTCCGTTTTGACCGTCATCATCGTCGAGCGGGCGACCCCCGGACTTCGAGGTCAGCTCACGCGCTGGATGCTCGAGGTTCGCGCGGGCGTGTTCGTGGGCACGCTCACGGCGCGTGTGCGCGAGAAGCTGTGGGCGCTCACGCGTCTGCGGATTCGTAAGGGCGGGACGCTGCTCGTTTACCGCGCGAAGAACGAGCAAGGGTTCGTGGTCGAAGCCCATGGCGACACGAGCCGCACGATCCTTGACAATGAAGGGCTCCTTCTCGTTCAGCGGCCTCTCGAAGGCGAGTGAGGTCGGTGGAACGGGAGCGGCGGGTGGCCAAGGGGTCACCCGCCGTCGAGCCATTTTGTGAGTCGGACTGTGCCGTTTCGGGCGAAAGGCATGGTCGACACTTCGGGGGTTGGAATTGGGCTAACTTCGTGTTTTTACTATGTGTCGTCCCCACGCACGTGGGGGTGAACCGATGGCAGTGCTCAGCAGTCGAAACAACCGCCTGTCGTCCCCACGCACGTGGGGGTGAACCGAGCGCGAAAGAGCAACTGAAGGCGAAGATCTCGTCGTCCCCACGCACGTGGGGGTGAACCGCAGGCGCGAGAGCGCTTCGAGAACTGGGCGGAGTCGTCCCCACGCACGTGGGGGTGAACCGCGCTGGGACCTAGTCCGCACGACGGCGGGCCCGTCGTCCCCACGCACGTGGGGGTGAACCGTCGACGCGACAAGCA
>JAYUKI010000367.1:0-1427 GCA_043764595.1 Myxococcales bacterium
TGCCCAGTGTGGCGCTGGCCGCACCGGGCGGCGCAGGCGACGAGGCCCAGGAGCTCCGCGAGCGGGCCGAGGCCGAGATGGCCACGGGCAACCTCGCCGAAGCGTGCCCCCTGCTCGGTTCCGCGTACGCGCTCGACCAAGCCGCCACGACGCTCGCTGCTGCAGCTCAGTGCCTCGACAAGGCCCACAAGCTCGCGTCGGCCCATGCCGCATACACGAGCCTCCTTGCGCTTCCCGAAGCGCGCGTCCCCGAAGACGTGCGGCGCGTCGCACGCGCTCGTCAGGCGGAGCTCGGGCCACGCCTGTCGCGTGTAACCGTCCGGATTCCCCCGGAAATTCGTCACGTTCCTGGGGTCCGAGTAGCGCTCGATGGGCGTGAGGTTCCGCACGATGAGTGGGACGTTCCACACCCGCGCGATGCCGGCCGATTGACAGTGACCGTGACCGTTCCGGGGCGCTCGCCCTACGTCACGGTGATGACCCTGCCGGCCGAAGGTGCGGACGAGCTCATCGATCTCCCGACCATGGCGTTCCCGAAACCGAACCCGTCGGCGCAAGCGGCTCCGCCCTCGACGCGCGTCGTTCGCGTTCGGGTGCCCGGCGCGACGGGGGCAAGCGGCGATCCCCGAGTCGGGGAATACTTCGTCGACACCACCACGTTCGGCCCCTTCCAACTCGCGGGGGTGGCCACGTTCGCGGCAGGGGCCGTCGGACTCGGCGTAGGTTTCGTGATCGGCCTCCTCGGTGCCGCCGACTACAACCGCGCGGCCCAGAACTGCTCGGACCGTACCTGCGAGGACCGGAACTACGTAGCCGCGGGCGAGCTGGCGCGCGAAAAAGGCGACCTGGGCACGGCCATCGGTGCCGCGGGCGTCGGCGTGATGGCCGTCGGCGCAGGGCTTTACCTTTTTGGTCCTAGACCCTCGAAATCCAACGGCATTTCAATTGCTCCGCGCGGGCTTGGAGTGGGCGTCGGAGGTGCGTTTTGAGGCGGGACGCACGCACCGGACGAGCGGCGGTGCTCTTTGCGTCCGCCTTGGCGCTGGTCGGGGGGGCGTGCAACCTCGTGTTCGGGCTCGATCCCCTCACCTACGATCCGCCCCAGCGCATCAATGCACTGGCCGACGCCTCGGACGGAGCGGTCGAGGACGCGAACGACGGGTCGACGGACCGCACGATCCCGGACGCCACACCGGATGGCAACGACGCGCTCGACGCAAACGACGCAAGCGACTCGAGCACCGATGCCTCGGATGGATCGGACGCGGACCAAGACGCCGGTTGAGCTTGGGGCGGAGGTGGGCTGGATTCCCCCCGTTCGCGCGACCCAAAAGCCTCCTCCGAGTTGCCTACCCGTCCGGGATAGCGCTAAGACTCAAGGCCTATGGCCGCGGAAAAACCCTCTCCCGACGCACGCGACGGCGCCT
>JAYUKI010000368.1:0-1426 GCA_043764595.1 Myxococcales bacterium
TACGACGTCATTTCTCCGGAGGAGCGCGCCGAGCTCGCCGCGCGCGATCCCGACAACGTCGTTCGTCTGATCCTTCCCGAGGGCGAGGGCGACACGAAGTACGGCCACGCCGCCGAGACCCTCGAGGGAATGCGGTCGCGCGGGATTCTCGTCCGCGACGAGGCGCCGGCGTACTACCGCTACGACCAAACGTTCACGGCAGCGGTCGGCGGAGCCGAGCCTCGTCGCATCACGCGCAAGGGCTTCTTGGCCGCGGTCCGTCTGGCGCCGTTCTCGGATCGCATCGTTTTGCCCCACGAGCGGACGCTGTCCGGGCCAAAAGAAGATCGCTTGAAGCTCTTTCGCGCGACCCGCACGAACCTGAGCCCTGGCTTCATGCTCTACCGCGACTCGACGTGCGCACTCGACGCTCCGCTCGATCGCGCGACGCTCTTGTCCGAGTTCTCCACTCCCGACGGCGTGTCCCACCGGTTGTCCAAAGTGACGGACGCGGACGCGATTGCGCTCATCACGACCAAAGTCGCCGAGAGCTCGCTTCTCATCGCGGACGGACACCATCGCTACGAAACGGCCGTTCGCTATGCCGGTGAAGTGGCCGAAGCGAATCCGAATGCCCCGGCGCGCGCCGAGTTTCGCTACTTCATGGCGTTTCTCTCGAATGGCGACGATCCGAGCTTGGTCGTGTTCCCGACGCACCGTCACGCGCACTCGCTCTCGGGGTTCTCGTTCGACGGGCTCCTTTCGCGCGCGAAAGACCTCTTCTCGGCAACGCTCTTGGCGACCAAAGATCCTCGCGAGCTCCTTCGCGAGCTCGACCGGGCGGGCAAGGCTTCGCCGAGCTACGTGGCGTGTGCCCCCGATGGCCGCGCGGCATTGCTCAGCCTCAAGGCGGACGCGAACCTCGGGGCGGTCCCGGCGCTTGCGGGTCAAGTGCCGGCGCTCCAGCGCACCGACATCGCCATCTTGCATGGCGCCATCTTGGAATCGATCTGCGGCATCACGAAGGAAGCCCAGGCCGCCAAGACGAATCTTTACTATCCGCAGGATGCCGGGAAGACGTTGACCGAGCTCCACAATGGCAAAGGCGACGTTCTGTTTCTGATGAACCCCACGCCCACGCATGTCGTGCGCGAGGTGGCCGAAGCGGGTGAGGTCATGCCTCAGAAGTCCACGTTCTTCTTCCCGAAAGTGCTCACGGGCCTGGCCATCCACACGCTCGATCCGAGCCGCGTCGTGGCCTGATTCGAGACGGGCATCACAGCCATCCGCGCGAATCGTGCGCGAATCGTGAACGGCCGCCTTTCGGGGCGCCAAAACGCGCCGTCTAGAGAGTGGGGCTTCCACTTCGGAAAAGGAGCTTTACCTTCGCGGAGAAGAAGCCCGCCATCCCCCAGCCGAATCCCTTGATCTTTTTCGTAGGATCAAG
>JAYUKI010000369.1:0-4732 GCA_043764595.1 Myxococcales bacterium
CGCCTCGGCCCCGTCCGCAGCGCGTGTGGTTTACAACCATTTCGGCGGCAAAGAACGCTTCCCACGAATCAGCGACGAGATGATGCGCGAGGTCGACAAAGCCGACGCGGCACAGTTTTCGCGCGAGGAGATACTGAACCCCACGGGCTGGGTGCTTTTGAATTACCTCATGGACCCACGCACCGGGCTTGGCCGCTTCCGGGAGTTCCGCATCTCGAACTACCAGCTCATGATGGATCTCATCGATGCCTGCCTGAACCTCGGCATCGACGAAATTCTGAAGATGCCCGACGTGAAGGAGCGCGTGGATCTCTACACGAAGCACCACGCCGAAGCCCAAGACCAGCTGCTGTGCTGCTCCCGAGTCCACGGAAACTTGGTGGTGCTCGACCTTCGCACCCAAGAGAACATCTGGCCCACCAATCGCTTCATGCTTTATGCACTATTCCCGCAGTGCAACATCTCGGTGCACGCACTCTGGGGTCTCAAGAAGCAAAACGTGGTCTTCGCGACCGGTAAGTCCATTTTGGATCGCAGCTCCAAAACGAACGTGGGAGAGCTGATGCTCAAATACGGAGGCGGTGGGCACCAGGCCGCTGGCACCTGCCAAATCGAAACCGAAAAGGCCGAGGCGGTACTCACGGAGCTCATCGCGACCATCACGAACGATGGCTGATGGTGGCTCTGCGTCGGGGCCAATGGCCGTTCAGAACCAAGGATGAGCTCGCCACGCATGCGCTCGGCCCGATCACAATCGGGTCGAATGACGTGTTACGGTCCCCGTAACCGGCCCTCGAATGAAGTCGGCTTTGGAGTGCAGTGAAAATCCCGCGGATCCCTCACGACGAAGCCGAACGCCTCGAGGCGCTCTATTCGTACGACGTGCTCGATACCGGCCGCGAAAGCTCGTTCGACGCCTTGGCCAAGCTTGCGGCGTCCGTCCTCGACGTCCCCGTCGCGTTCGTTTCCTTCGTCGACGAAAAGCGTCAGTGGTTCAAGGCCGCACACGGCCTCGACATCCTGGAGACCTCCCGAGACGTATCGTTTTGCGGGCACGTGGTCGCGGAAGATCTGCCCATCATCGTGATCGATGCGCTGCTGGACTCACGTTTCGTCGACAACCCACTCGTGACGGGCGATCCGAATATCCGCTTCTACGCCGGTATCCCCCTGAAGACGCCCGCCGGATTCACGCTCGGAACACTGTGCGCGATCGATTTCGTTCCGCGGCGGCCAACCCCGAAACAACTCGAGCTCCTCGCCCTTCTTGCAGGCCAAGTGGTGAACGAGCTCGATGCGCGACAAAAGGGCAAGTTGCTCGCCGCTGAGCGTCTCGCCGCCCTGGATGGCATCCAACAAATGGAGGCGCTTTTCGCCGCGATGGAAGAAGGGGTCGTGCTGCAAGACCGCTCGGGCGTCATCACGTCGGCCAACCCGAGCGCCGAAAGGATCCTCGGTCTCACACTCGACCAAATGACCGGACGCACCTCCACACACCCAGAATGGCGCTGCATTCACGAGGACGGCTCTCCGTTCCCCGGGTCGGAACACCCGGCGATGGTGACTTTGCGAACGGGCGATGCCTGCCGGAACGTGGTCATGGGAGTGCACGTCCCGAATGCGGGCGTGACGTGGATTCGAATGAACTCGGTACCGCTCCAATACGACATGACGGGAGCGCCACGCTCCGTCGTCGTGACCTTTCACGACATCACGCTCATCAAAGCCGCTCAGGCCACGGCGGAACGCCTCTCCCACCAGGAACGCCTCGTCACGACGGGCACGCTCGCGGCCGGCGTCGGCCATGAAATCAACAATCCGCTCGCCTACGTCCTTGCCAACCTCGAGTTTTGCATCGAGCAGATGCGCACGCTCGCCACCGCATTTCCCTCGGGTCGGGCGAGCGAAATTCTTCTCACGCTCGGCGAGGCTCGCGAGGGCGCCGAGCGGATTCGCAAGATCGTTGGTGGCCTGCGCTCGCTCGCTCGCGAAGAGTCCGCTCCCATCCCGACGGACATCGTCGGCATCATCGAGACGTCGCTCAACATCGCCGCTCACGAGATTCGCCATCGAGCCACGGTCGTTCGCCATCTCGGCCCGGCACCACTCGTCATGGCCGACGATTCCCGTTTGACTCAAGTGTTGGTCAACCTGCTCGTAAACGCCGCGCAGGCCTTCTCGACGACGGACGTCGCGCGCAATCACATCGTCATCGAAAGCTCCGTGGACCCGGAAGGTCTCGTCGTCCTCGCCATCAGCGACAACGGATCGGGAATTCATCCGGACCACCAGAGCCGCATCTTCGATCCGTTCTTCACCACCAAACCCACGGGACGAGGAACCGGCCTAGGGCTCTCGATTTGTCAGAGTATCGTGACGTCGCTGGGCGGCGAGCTCTCGATGACGTCCACGTTGGGCGAGGGCACGACGTTTCGTGTGTCGCTTCCAGCGGCCGAACCCAGCCCGTCGCCGATGGCCGTCGCCCCATCCCTCCGCTCCGAAGGCCCTCGCGGTCGCGTGCTCGTCATCGACGACGAACCCGCCATCGTGAAGATCGTAGAGCGCTTGCTCGGCTGCGAACACGAGGTGGTCGGGCTCGTCGATTCGCGCGAAGCCCTGGAGCGGCTTTGCAGCGGCGAATGGTTCGACGTGGTGTTCTGCGACATCACGATGCCCTACTTGAGTGGCGATGCCCTCCACCAGGAGGTCGCGCGCACGCACCCGGACGTTGCGCGACGGTTCGTCTTCATCACGGGCGGCGCCATCGATCCTCGGGTTCAACGGTTCTTGGCGGAGACTCCGAACGAACGGCTCGACAAGCCGTTCGAGAGTCGACAGCTACGCGCCATCGCGCGGCGATTCACAAAGTCGCCGACCTGAATCCGAAGAGCGACCTGAAGGTTGCGCGACTGTAGGGAGAGGGCCGTTCCGGGCGTCCTCGAGAGCTTCAATGGGGGAATTTTGACGAGTATTCGTCGATCTTCTGGCGCCGCCTTGACTCTTGTCTACACAGACGTAAGTTTCACGTCTGTAAGTTGCTGGTGTGAAGAACGGAGTCCCAAATGATGCGAGCCCGTGGACGTGAAGTAATGGCAGCCACCTGCCGTGGCGCCGGAACGCGCCTCCTGAGCACCACCGCTCCCCTGGCATCCACCGTATTCCTGCTTCCGCTCGCAACCACGGCGTTCGTCGCGGGCTGCGCGCTCCATTTTGCAGGTCACTCGTTTTCCGCATTTCCGGAAAACGAGCCCGACGCGGCCAAACTCGACGAAGCCACCGCGGACCTCTTGGGTTGAAGACGATGGAGAGCCCCATGACGAGCCGAAAGCACGGCGATGACCTTCGCGGAGCCGCCAAACTTGCGATCGAGGGCACGAAGGGTGTCACCCGCGTGGTCGAGGACATGCATCGCACCATCGCGAGTGGGCCGAGGATTCTTGGCCGCCCACTCGCTGCGCCCGTCCGTGCGATCATGGGGCTCGTGTATGGGCCCATCCTCGGAATCACCGGTCTCGTCGGTGACGGAATCGACCTCGTTCTCTCCCAAGTCGCCCCATTTTTTGGAGAAGGCACACCTGGCCCCGAACGCCCCGAACGCGACGCCCTGGTCGCTGCGCTAAATGGCGTATTGGGCGACTACCTCGAAGAAACCAAGAATCCGCTGGCCATCCAAATGGAGCTGCGGTCGGAAGGGCGCGAGCTCTCGCTCGAATTGGGCGCACTCCGTGACGCCATTCCAAACGCCAACGGCAAGCTTCTCGTCCTCGTCCACGGCTCGTCCATGAACGACCGTCAGTGGAACCGCCTCGGACACGACCATGGCACGGCACTCGCCAAAGACCTCGGCTTCACTCCCCTTTACCTTCGCTACAATACCGGGATCCATATCTCCACGAACGGCCGCGCGTTCGCCAGCCTCTTGGAAGAGTTGGTAGCGAACTGGCCAGTAGAGGTCAACGAGATCACGCTCCTTGGACACAGCATGGGCGGTCTCGTGTCGCGAAGCGCATGCCATATTGCCGAAGTCGAAAACCTCCGTTGGCGAACGAAGCTCCGACGGCTCGTCTTCTTGGGCACCCCACACCATGGCTCGCCGCTCGAACGCGGCGGAAATTGGGTGGACGTCCTTCTCGACAAAAGCGCGTACAGCGCTCCCCTCGCCCGACTCGGCCATATTCGCAGTGCAGGCGTCACCGATTTGCGTTTTGGCAACGTGTGCGACGAAGACTGGCAAGGACGCGGAAGATTCGCCCTTTCTTCGGATACCCGGTGTGCCTTGGCCCTGCCAAAAGGAGTGGCCTGCTACACCATCGCCGGAACGACGACGAACCCCATGGCAGAAAGGCTCTTCGGCGACGGGCTCGTCCCGAAAGACAGCGCATTGGGGCGAAGCGCTCACCCCGATCGGACCCTCGCGTTCCCTGAAGAAAACCAGTGGATCGCAATGGGTACGGGCCACTTGGATTTGCTCAGTCGCCAAGCCGTCTACGACAAGCTTCGGGCGTGGCTCGCCTGACGACCAAGACTTCGTGAGTCCAAGGACTCGGGCGTACGCGTTCGTGCTCACGAGCCCTTAGGCGCCCGGTCGAAATGGGTGTGCCATCTCCCGCCGATCCTCTCGCTGCCGCAGGTGACCTCGTCGCTCCGCTCCTCGGACTACGGGAGTAGGCTTCCGGTGCGAGCGAATCGGGCAAAAGCCTCGCGTCGGTCTCGACGGAAGCTGACACACCCA
>JAYUKI010000370.1:0-1424 GCA_043764595.1 Myxococcales bacterium
GAGGTCGAGACCCCCGCAGACTTCGTAGCGAAGCGGAGAAGTCGAGGACTCTCAGGCCCGTACCTCTCGCAGGAGCTCGAGGGGCTGCGCCCCTCGAACAAGGACGACTGCGCCCCTCGAAACCAGATGCTAGGTTCGGCCCATGTCGAGCATCCTCGTCACGGGAGGTGCGGGCTACATCGGCTCGCACATGGTCAAGACGCTTGTTCACTCGGGCCATGACGTGGTCGTGCTCGACGATCTTTCGAGTGGTCATGCCGACGCGGTCCACCCGAAGGCGAAGCTCGTCGTGGGCGACATTCGTGATCGCGAGAAGGTCGCGACCCTCGTGAAGGCGCACGGAGTGTCGGGCGTCATTCACTTCGCCGCCAAGATTCAGGTCGGCGAGTCGATGGTGAAGCCGCGGATGTACTTCCAGGACAACCTTGTCGCGACTCTCGCGTTGCTCGAGGCATTGCTCGACCACGACATAAATACGTTCATACTTTCGTCCACGGCGGCGGTGTATGGCGATCCCGAATACACGCCGATCGACGAAGAGCATCCGAAGCGGCCGGTGAACACGTACGGCGAATCGAAGCTCTTCATCGAGCATGCGTTGCGCCGCTACCACGATGCCTACGGCCTTCGATTTGCAGCGCTTCGCTACTTCAATGCTTCGGGGGCGGATCCCGCTGCGGGGCTCGGGGAGCGGCACGATCCGGAAACGCACTTGATTCCACTCGTTTTGGACGCCGCCTCGGGCAAACGAAAAGACATTGGCATCTTCGGGAACGACTGGGCCACACGCGACGGCACATGCGAGCGCGACTACATCCACGTGCTCGACTTGGCCGAGGCACACCTTGCCGCGTTCGAGCACCTCACGAAGGGCGGTGAGTCCGGCGCCTTCAACCTCGGCACGGGGCGCGGCACCACGGTGAACGAGATCATTCAAGCGGTCGAGAAGGTCTCCAAGAAGTCCGTGCCCGTCTCGATGAAGCCGCGCCGCGATGGCGATCCTGCGGTGCTCGTCGCGAGCGCAAAGAAGGCCGAAGCGACCTTCGGCTGGAAAGCGAAGCGCACCGACTTGCTCGAAATCGTCGGCGACGCCTGGGCGTTCCACCAACGCGCCACGGGGTGATCCGCGCGCGCGCCGTTCGAAGCGCGAGCACGACCAGTTGGATCCGTCGCGATCCGGCGCTCGTGTGGCGCTTCGAGCAAACACGGTGATTTCTCGGGTTCGCACGAGCTTCGTGAGCGGAACGGGCCGTGCAACACCCGAAGCATGCCGCGTGGGACGTCGACACCGGTCTTCGCTCTGGCCCTGCTCGCGTTTGCGGGCTCGGTCGCGGCCTTGGCCGTCGCGTGTGCGCCGAAGTCGGTCGTCCCCGCCGTGACGCCCCCGCCCATCTCCATACCGACGGTGACGTTGGCGAGCGATT
>JAYUKI010000371.1:0-4722 GCA_043764595.1 Myxococcales bacterium
AAAAGGCGCCACCGTTTTCGAGGGAAGTCTCGATGGCTCGATTGCACTCACCCCGAAGGGCGAAGATGGATATGGCTGGGATCGAGTGTTCGTTCCCGAAGGGTTTCGTCGCACCCTCTCCGAGCTCGGTACCGCAAAGCACCTGGTCAACATGCGGGCGGCGCCCTACTTGGAGCTCGCCGACCACGTACTCGGGCGTTCGTTCGGTGGCTCGTTCGAGGCCCACATCACAGTGGCGGCCGAAGGCCGGGCTCGGGCCGACGCCTTTGCGGCCCTGTGCGACACCCTTGGGGTGAAGTGCGTAGAAATCGAGCTCCCGAGCGGCGACGTGCCCATCCAGCCCATGACGGCGACCTACCACCGAGGGACGCTGCGGGACGTCCAAGGCGAGGTGACGGAGCTCGCGCGCACGTTCCTGAAGGAAGGGTTTCCCGTGACACGAACGAAGATTGAAGCCCACGGCAGAAACGGCGACGTCCCGGCCACCAACGAGGATGCCGCCGCGCTCCCACCGCAGAACTACTTCGAGTTTCACGTGAAGGTGGTCGTTCCGAAAGGAGCTTCTCTCGACGGCGTCTCGCGTGTCTCCAAGTCGCACGACGCTCATTTGTCGCGAAACGCGAGTGTCGTTCGGCCGGACGGGAGCGAAGAGCGCTTCGTCACACTCCGCGTCCATCACCTCGGACGCGACCATTCCGAGGCTCGTTTCCAGGCACTCCTCGACGACCTTTCTTTGCTTGGTTTCCCGCTGAAAAACAGGCTCCGCGAATACACGGTCTACGACTCGAACGTGGCACTCGATCGCGGTTGGGCGTGAAGCCAAAATCCGAAACCATGGCCGTTCACTTCCCGAAGAAGCCTATTCCAACCGAGGTTCTGGCGGCGTTTCTAGCGCGCACGGTTCACGCCGAAGAGGCAAAGTCCTGGATTCTTCGGGGCAGCGTGGTCACGCGCGCGCATCACCCGGAAGCGAGGGCGCCCATGGATCTCGACTACCTCTGGTGCACCCCGACGTTCGACCCTTCCCGGCTGGAAACGGATCTGCGGCGACTTCTGAAGCGCGATTCGACGGAGAACGACCATGTTCGATTCTTCGTCGACCAAATGCACACGAAACCCATATGGGCCGATACGGAGTTTCCGGGGCTTCGCGCGATGGTGCCGTCCGTGGTCGGACCGAACGAAGAACCGCTCGACCTCGGTATCGACTTCGGCTTCGGCGATCCCATGGTGTTTCCGGCCACCGAGCTCACATTCCATGGAGTCGGCCCGCTCCGGGCGGTGGCCCGAGAGACCATGGTCGCCTGGAAGGTGCATGGGCTCGTCGAATGGGGCCGCGGGCGATGGCGGCCGAAGGACTTGTCGGACTTGAACGTACTGCTCTCCGAGCCCATCGACGAGGTCGGTATCGTGGGCGCGATCGAGCTCGCCTTTTCGAGCCGAAGGACCGACCTCTCCGCACTCGCGGACCTGCTCTTTCGTCCTTCGTGGGGCGAAAGCGGAGGACGCTTGAAGCGCTGGCGCAGCCTTGGTCGAGCGTTCCCCGGAACACCCGAGTTTGGAGCGGCCAAGGCGCGTGTCATCGCCCTCCTCGTGCGAACCGGATTCCAAGATCGACTCGAACGATTCCGCCACGTCGTGCTCTCCGAAGGCGAGGCTGGCCTGGAGTACGTGGAACCTGCGCCAGGGTCTTGACGGCAAATGCTCTCAACTCTTGGCGCTGCCGTCCCCGAAGAGGAGGCGCACGTCGCGCGGGGTCATCCCGAGCACCCGCTCGAAGGCACGACGCATTCGTGCCACCGTTCCGAATCCCGATTTGGAGGCAAGAACCTTCTGCGAAAGGGCTCTTCGCGCGGTGGACGGCTTCGCGAGAAGGGCGCGGGCATGCTCGACGCGAAGGCGTTCGAGCAGCTTCGCTGGCGTGGCTCGGGTGAGAGCCAAGCAACGACGGTGCAGGGTTCTCGACGACATCCCTGCCCGTTTTGCGAGCCTCGGAACGTCCATGGCTCCGAGATGCGCGCGCGCCCAAGTGATGGCCGCCGCGAGCGGGTCCGATTCCGTGGTTTGGGCGACCAACGCATCCGAAAACTGCGACTGGAAACCTGGTCTTCGGACGTAGAGAACGAGCCGCGCGGCCACGCGATCCGCGAGTGCTCGCCCGTGGTCGTCCTCGACCATGGCGAGGGCCATGTCGATGCCCGTCGTGACGCCTGCCGAGGTCCATATCCGGCCGTTTCGTACGAATATGGCTTCCCGATCGACCTCGAGCGTCGGGCGAAACCTGGCCAGCCGATCGCACGCCGACCAATGCGTGGCCACGCGCAAACCGTCGAGCAGTCCCGCCGCAGCCAAGACGAAGGCGCCCGAGCACACCGACCCTATGCGCACGGAGCGGGCGACGGCGCGAATCCATCGTAGGAGGGCGGCATCGCCAACCGCAGCGGAGAGAGGAGCTTCGTCTCCACCCGCCACGAGAACCGTGTCGGTTGGCCCGGGACGAATCGACGCGAGGGGCACCGTCTCGAGGGCGAACGAAGCGGACGTCGTCACGAGGCCTCCCTTGGAGGAAGCCAAAACGACGTCGTAGAGCCCGCTCCCCGCGGACCGCGAGGCGTTCGCGAAGACCTCGGCAGGACCCGTGGCGTCGAGCACTTGCACACCGGGAAACACGACGACGACGACACGAACCATCGAGCAGGCTCCTCTTGCACGTTGAGGGCGCGAAAGGTGCGCCTGGGTCTTTGGCAGATTTTGACTCAATGTTGTCCTTTCTGCCACGTCTCTTCGAGGGATGCTCTCGGAAGAGGAGACCATCACCATGACCCTGCACATCGGACTTTTGCTCTATCCTGGCCTGACCCAGCTCGATCTTACGGGGCCCTTCGAGCTCCTCCACCGCGTGCCGAATTCCGTCGTCCACCTCGTGTGGAAAGACCTCGAGATCGTCGTCGCCGATTCCGGCCTCGGCATCAGGCCGACGACCCGCATGGCGGAATGTCCGCCTCTCGACGTTCTCATGGTGCCGGGTGGCTTTGGCCAAGTGGCGTTGATGGAGGATGCCGAAACCATCGACTTCATCAAGCGACAGGGAGAAGCGGCTCGCTGGGTTACCTCGGTGTGCACGGGTGCCCTCCTTTTGGGAGTGGCAGGCCTTCTCCGAGGATACGAAGCTACGACCCATTGGCGCTACGTCGAGCTATTGCCCATCTTCGGTGCAATCCCGAAAGAAGGTCGCGTCGTCGTCGACCGGAACCGGATGACGGGAGGTGGAGTCACTGCGGGCATCGACTTCGGCCTACGTCTCGTCGCCGAGCTCACCGATCCAATGACCGCGTGTGCGCTCGAGCTGGCACTCGAATACGACCCCGAGCCACCCTTCCGCTCCGGGCACCCGAGAATCGCCGATCCGTCCCTCGTGGCACGCGTGACGGCCGAGCTCGAAAAGCGCGTCGAGGCGCGAGGCGTCCAAATCGGCCGTGCTTTGCGCTGAGCGGGTCCAAAGGGCTATTTCGCGCACCCTCGGCCCAGGAGCGGGGCGAGCAGCTTCGCAGGATCCTCGTGCGGCTGTGTCTTTGCGAAGAGCGGTCGCCATTCCTTCAGCGTTCGCAAAAACCGGGGCCACGACTTTTCGCACGACTGATAAAGGCGTTCGAGCTCCGCCCTTCCCGAACCGTACGTTTGGTATTGAACGAGAGTGGCATTGTTGAGGTCGCCTTTGGAGTGGTTCTTCGCCCGAAGCTCGGCGAGAAGTGTGCCCTTTCGGGCAAGCTTCTCGGCCGGTGCGAGGTTCGATGCGTAAAGCGCTTCGAGGGTGGAGTAGGCCGTCTTCATGCGCTCGCCTCTCTCTTCGATCCACGCCTCGAGCTCGACATAGGCCTTCTTTTCGACCGAGCCGCCTCCACGCGATTCGTCGAGATAGGATTCTGCCAGGTGCTCGCCGACGAACGACGCGACGCTCTCGTTCAGCGTACTTTGGCCGGGCACGAAGTATGTCGCGTGCAAAGATTCGTGCAATATCGTGTCGGCCAGCTCACCCAATCCTGCATCCCCCTCCACGAACATCGTGGACAGCACCGGATCGTCAAAAAAGCCCAAGGTCGAATAGGCCGGTGAAGGCCGCACGTCCACGTCCCAGCCGCGCGCGCGAAGGTCGTTCCCGAACGCGTGGGCTTCGTCTTCGTGGAACCACCCGAGGTACGTGATGCTTCCGGTGACCGGAAAGGTCCACGTCTTGGAGCGAAACGAAAGCGGATCGCACGCCGAAACGACCCATACGACCGCGCGGCGCTCGAGATGGACGAAGGTACGGTAGCTGTCGGTCGCGCGAAGGCCATGGCGCTCTCCATAGGCCTTGATGGGAGCGACCTCCGCCAAGAGCGCTCGCGTGCGCTTCGAGAAGTGTCCCTCGCGCACGATGCGATCGATCTCGACCTGTCGGTCCATGAGGTCGGCTTGGCCCGCAGACGCCTGCGTCAAGTAGCGGAGCTCCGTACACCCAAGGGAGAGTGCGGCAAGTCCGAGCACCGAGGAGGCAAAAAGGGCTCGGAAGAGCCACTCTACGGGCTTCGAAACGCGCGAAAAGGAAGGGAGGATCGTCTGGCCGGCGCTAACCACCAGGCTAGCTTAGAGCACCGAATAGGTTCTTGGACCGAGGATTTCAGGGATTTAGCAAGGGCCGCTAGGCGGGACGACGACGGATAGTCTTCTATCTTAGGAGGAGCA
>JAYUKI010000372.1:0-4719 GCA_043764595.1 Myxococcales bacterium
GCGACGTCACGCGTCGTGACGCACGCCACGGCCGCGCCTGTCTTGTGGACCGTGAGCATGATGTGCATCGCTTCGGTCAGCGTCTTGTGAAAAAAGCGCTGGAGCACCTCGACCACGAATTCTTGGGTCGTGTAGTCGTCGTTGTGGAAGATGACTTTGTAGCGTCGAGGAACGGACGATACCGGAACGGTCTCGACGTCGAGCTCTTCGCCGAGGTCAGGGTTCGGACTTTTTGGATCTTGGCTGCTCATGAGGGCCGAGGCGCGAGTGCGTGGGGCTAGCCGTTGGAGGCCGGGCGAGGGGCGGGGGTTGCGGACGGGGGAGTCGGGACGCTCGTTCTCGCTCGCGTTCGAGCGACGTCGACGCGCCAAGGTTTGGCTTTCTGCGCCATCCCGCAAGGTCTTCCTGCGATCTGCTACACTTTACGCCGAAATGAGTGGAAAGAAGCTCGTCCGTTCGCTGCTTTCGCTCGCCGACGCCGAGCTTCGGCAGGCGTCCGCCGAAGACATGCTTCTCACGTACGAGCCTGCCCACCTCGCGGACGCCCTCGATGAGTTGTCCCAGTTGGCCGAAGCGTTCGACATGGCCGCTCGGGAGGCGCTTTTGGCGGTCGTGTTCGCGATGAACCAACCGCGCTGCGCCGCCGCCGTGCAAAAGCTTCGTGAAGAGGCCGCCGGGCGCGGGCTTGCGTGGCTCGAACGTTTGCTTCGTGTACGTGCGGTACGGGTGGCTTCGCGCGAGGCGGACGAAGAAGACGAGGCGCGTGTTCCCGACTACGGCGCGGGTCGGACGCTCACCCTCGGCGAGCGCAAGAGCCTCGCGCGGAAGCCCGACCGCGACACCATCGAGCGGCTCCTGCTCGACCCGCATCCCGACGTGATCCGACGCGTGCTCGCGAACCCGCGGCTCACGGAGGACCACGTGCTGCGGCTTGCGGCGCGTCGGCCTTGCCCAGGAGCCGTTCTTGCCGAGATTGCCCGGTCCACTCGGTGGTCCGGGCGGTCGCGTGTGCGGCTTGCGTTGGTTCTCAATCCCAGCGTCCCCGAGGACATTTCGGTGCGTCTCGTCAGCCTTCTGCTGCGGCAAGAGCTCGCGCTCGTGGCGTCCCGCGTGCCCCTCGACTCGCCGGTGTATGCACTCTGCAATGAACGCTTGCGCGCAGCGCCACCCAAAGCCGAGCCCGCTCGGTTGGCTCTCGAGGGGCGCTCGCCGGCAGTCGATCCCAAGCTCGTGAACTGAGTCGCACTCGTTCGGGCGCGCCGGATTCAGCCTTCGTCTTCTTCGCTGGCCCAACGGGACAGGGCCGTCATGCCGATGGCCGCTGCACACGAAGGACAAAGAGGCCGCTTTTCCTCGCGGAAGTGCCCGTCCCGCCACCATAGCAGCGCCCCTTCGCCACGCATCGCGAGGGTCTCGTCGTCGTCCGGCGCCGCAAGATCGATGGGGTCCCCGCACGCATCGCAGGCGGCCTCGTCATTCCCAAAGAGCTGGGCGGTGTGGCCAACGCTGACGTTTGACGGCATCGCGCGCACCGTAGCGCATCGTGCGTCCCAGACAAGGCGTGTGCATCAAAGAGACATCACAAGCCGCGAGTGGGGCGCCCGCATGGCTCTCCAGCGCGGAGCGACGGTTCGGGCGCCTTGGCCGCGGGGCACGCACAAGGCAGGGCGGTCGGTCGAACGCGCGTGCTTTGCGGGCGGCCTATTTCACGCGGCCTATTTCAAGCGGCCTATTTCAAGCGGCCTATTTCAAAAGAAGGACAGCGGAGACGAACAATGCGCCAACCACGCCGAGCACGATGAGCGCCACGATCCATGCGGGCACATGCGTCCCAGGAATGTCGATGCGATCGTCTTCGACTTGCGGACGCTCCTGCCAGCCACCGGGTGGCATGCTCATGGGCTGGATGCCACCGGTCGCGGTCGACGGATCGTCCGGACGGAAGAGCGCGCCTGGTGGAGCGTCGTCGCGCTGGGTGTAGTTGTCGTGGCCGTCGTTCTCGAGCGTGTACTTGCGGTACGAAAGGTCGAGGCCTTGAGGATCGTCGAGTGCGCGCAGGCCTTCGCCGTCGAACTGGACGATGATCACGGTGATGTTGTCGTGGCCACCCGCGGCGTTTGCGCGCTCCGTGAGCTGCTTGCAGAGGTCGAGGGGCTCGCGCGACGACCGCAGAATCTCGCGCATTTCGTCGAACCGAACCATGCCCGAGAGGCCGTCGGAGCAAAGGAGGAGCATGTCCCCCTTGCGGAGCTCGACGTAGGTGAGGTCGACCTGCACGGTGTCGGATGTGCCGAGCGCCTGCAGGATGATGTTGTTGTGCTCGAACGTCTCGGCTTCTTCTTCGGTGAGCTGGCCGGCTTCGATGAGCTGGTTCACGAGCGACTGATCGCGCGTGACCTGAACCAAGCGATCGCCACGAAGGATGTAGCCGCGCGAGTCGCCGACGTTGCCTAGGAAGAGATGGTTGTCGACGAGGGCTGCGCCCGTGACCGTGGTGCCCATGCCTCGGCGGGAGCGATCGCTCTTCGCTTCGGAGAAGATGCGAAATCCCGCGGTTTCGATCGCGCGAACGAGCTTCCTTGCGAGGTCATTTCGATCGATGGGCGTCGCGGCTGCGGGGTCCACGCCATCGACCATGCGCTCATAGATGATGTCGACGGCCATTTGGCTGGCGACTTCACCTGCCGCGGCGCCACCCATGCCGTCGCAGACGGCAAAAAGGGCGCCATGCGGACCGAGGCCCGTAATGCGGTTGGCTTCGAGGAGGCCACGAGACTTGCGGGTGAGATCGGCGACGAGGAAATTGTCCTCGTTGTGCTCACGCACTTGACCGACGTCCGTCCTTGCGAACAGGCGAACCTGCACTTGCGCGGGCGGAGGCGGCTCGGCCTCGGTCGAGGCCGCGTCGTGCAGACTCTCGACGCTGGGGGGAGGTTGGGTCACGCGCGTGCCTCGGTCGGGAGCTCGCCCGAACAGTGGAAGGGACAGAGAGCGTCAACCATGACCACCCCCGATGTCGATCCGAAAGAGCTGCTGACCCATGCGCACGAGGTCTCCCGTGCGGACCTCGGTCTCGCCGCGAAGGCCGAGGAATGTTCCGTTCGATGAGCCGAGATCGACCAAATGGATGGCCGAACGTTTGCGCCCCGCGGTGGAAAGCCGAGCTTTTTCATTGGGTTGTGGTCGCGACTCACGCGAGTCGCGCGAAGAAACTTCCGCGCTCGGCGCCACCAAAAAGGCTGCGTGCCGCCGCGAAAGGAACGGATCGTCCGTGAACACGACATCTCCCGACTCTCGCCCGAGCACGGTCTCCACCTTCCGAATGTAGTAGACGTCGCGCGTGACCCCCTCCACGGTGCGCTGGCTCAGCCGGGCATAGCGTGGGGAAGTGGGGGTTCCAAAAAGCAAGGTTCCGTGCTCCGAGGCTGGGCCGAGACCACTCTCCCCGTCCTTCAAGGCCTCGAACCTTAACACCTGTTGGCCAATGAGGATCAAGTCTTGATCCTGAAGCTCCATGGCCAAGTTGGTGTCGACGTTCGCGACGGCCGAAGCAGGGCTCCCCGAAGGGATCGGGGCACGCTCGATTTCGCTCACTTTTTTTCCTCGCAAAGCCGAGACGCGCAGAAAGAGCCCGTTCACGCTGTCGAGGTCACGTAGGAAGAGTCGCTCCTCCCGAAAGACGAGTCGCGCATGCCGTGGGGACAGGTACCGGTCGTCGGCGAGGACCACGTCGCCTTCCGTGCGGCCGATGTCGACCTGATCATAGATGGGGTAGCTGGGCCCCGGCGAGCCCTCTTTCGTGATGACCACGAGCTGACCACGAGGGGTCTTCGTGGGCTTCGTGTTGAGCCAGGTTCCCTTGCGCGGGATGGGCTCGCGGTCGGTGGTCGCTTCGGTGGGAGCCGTTTTCGGTTCCACCGTGAGCTCGGCCGACATTTTGGGGAGCTCGAACGGCTGCGAAGGGTCGACTTCGGTGGCGGCCGCGGCAACGCGAGGCTCTGGGGGAGGAGGCGGGGGGGCTGGGGGAGCGGGGGCTGGGGGAGCGGGGGCCACGACCGCACGAGCTGGAACCACGGCGGGAGCCGCGGGGGTGTGGGCCGCGACGGCTGGCGGTGCGGGGGAGACCTGCGCATTCGCGAGGGATGCCCCGCAGTAGCGGCAAAAGAGAGAGCTCCCTTGGTTCGCGCCATGGCAGCGCGCGCAAACGCGCTGTGCGGGGGCTTCGGCCACGACCCCGAGGTCGATGACGGGCTGGGCAAAAACCGGAGGTCGAGCGGGCGCAGCTATGGGGGCCGGAGCCGCCACATGCACCGGCTGGGGAGCTTGGGCGACCATCACGGGCGCATGCGCGTGGGCGATGGGCTGCGGAGCGGGGGCCGGCATGGCCGGCGCAGGCTGAGGGGCTGGATGGGCAGGCTGAGGGGCTGGCGGATGGGCAGGCTGAGGCGCAGGCTGAGGCGCAGGCGGATGCGCATGGGCGAGTTGGGGAAGACCCTGCCCACAGGCCATGCAAAACCGCTCGCCTTGAGGGTTTTTGGTTCCGCACATGCCACATGTGACCTCGGCCGTCCCTTGGACAGGGCGTGCTTGAGCCGGGGCCTCGACAAGGGGGGTCGGCGGGGCCACACGGGGGGCAAGACGGTTGCCGCATTCTTCGCAAAAAACGAGGTGCGACGCGTTGTTTCGACCGCAGAGGGAGCAGATCACGCAAAGACGATG
>JAYUKI010000373.1:0-1418 GCA_043764595.1 Myxococcales bacterium
CGTACTCTTTTTCGATGCTCGCAAATGCAAGCTCGATGGCCTTCGCGCGGTTCTTGTCTTCCATCTTCAGGGCTCCTCGGTGCTGCTCGACCCGGCGCACGTAGCGCACGGTGTGCTGTGGCGGTAGCTTGTGTCTAGGTGCAGTACCATACTGCTCGGGCGTTCAGTTGTCAAGTGGGCCGCTTTGCTGGCTCCGTCACGGCCAAGCGCGTGCTGACCAAACCCTGACGGTCATGGAGGCATCCCGTAGCTAGGGTTCCGACATGTCCGTCGCCGTCCTCGTCAACGTGAAGTCGCGCCATGGCTCGGCCGCTGTCGGCCACCACATTCGCCGCCTACTGCCCGACGCACGCGTCGCCGTGACGGGCTCGCTCGACGAGGCCCGTGCGTGGGTTCGTGACGAGCTCGTGCCGAACCGTCCCAAGGTCTTGCTCTCGGGCGGCGGCGACGGCACGGCCGTGGCTCTCTTGAACGAGCTCCGTGAGCACGGCGTCGAGGTGCCTACGTTCGGGTTGCTCGGCCTTGGAACTGGAAACGGGTGGGCTCGCGCCACGGGTGGCGTTGGCAAGCGTGCGGTCATGCGCGACCTCGAGCGACTGTCGGTCGAGACCCGCACCCGGGCGCACTCCCGGGAGCTCCCTGTCCGTACGTTCGGCCTCGTCGAGACCGAAGGCCGCGTTACGCCGTTCGCCGGAACCGGCTGGGACGCCGAGATTCTTGCAGACTACAAGGACAGCCTCGGCTCCACTCCGAGGCTCTTCGACCGTCTCGGCGGGTCCACGCTCGGCTACGCACGAAGCCTCCTCACGCGCACGATTCCGAAGCAGATCTTCGGCGAGCGTCCCCGTGTGCGTGTCATCAACCTCGGCGAGCCCGCGCTCACGGTGGATCGCCATGGCAACGCCATTCCGTTCGTCGGCGGCGAGACCGGCAAAGTTCTCTACGAAGGCCCGCTCGGGGTCGGCGGCGCGTCTACCACCGAGGAGCTCGGCCTCGGGTTTCGTGCGTTCCAGTTCGCCCATCTCGTTCCGGGACGGATGCAGGTTCGCATCTACGGCACCACCACCGGCCAAGCCATGCTTCATCTTCCGCAGATTCTCGGCGCGGTTCACCCTATGGCGAACGACCACAACTTCTTCGTGACGCGCTGCCGCTTCGAGCTCGATCGAGAAGTCCCGTACGAGATCGGCGGCGACCTCGTCGGTCTGCGACGCGAGTTCGAGCTTGCCCTCCACGAGAAGCCCATCTCGCTCGTCGACTTCCGCAAAGTCCACTAGAAGGCTGGCGCTTTCGGGCGATACCTTCGGCCCAGCGGCGTCGGGCGTGCTCGCGTACAGGAGTACAGGAGTACGCTCCGCGCGTCCCTCCTTGCTGGACCTCGGTCTCGCCCGAAATCGCTCAGCCTTCTCTCTTGGTCC
>JAYUKI010000374.1:0-4703 GCA_043764595.1 Myxococcales bacterium
CCGTCCGAAAAGGCCTAGCCGACCCCTGCCGCGGGCCGCCTACAACGTCGCGGATCACATGGAAAGCCCGTGAGGGCTCGCTATGCCGTACGGATACGTCTGATTGGCCCCCATTCCGGCACCATCCGAGCAATGGAGCAGGAGTCGAGGGGGGCCGCAAATGCCATAGAAGCGCTCCTTTGGGAGGATTGTTATGCGAAATCCCTTGGCAACGACCACCGCTGTGATTCTCGTCCGAGAGTAGCGGCACACGGCGAACACCAGCCGTGCCCTGCGCCTGTGGCGAGGCTGGATGGCTGGCCAGGCGGAAGAGTCATCGCGATGCTCTCGTTTCTTGACGGGTCGCTCAGAGCACCCGTGCGACGAACCACACGAGGCCGGCCAGCGCGACGCACGCAGAGAGCCCTCGGGTGATTCGGACGTTCGTGTGCCTCTTCGTGACCCACAGGACGAGCGGAATGGCCACTACGAGTGCGGCGAGCTGTCCGGCTTCGACTCCGAGGTTGAACGCCACGAGGGCCGAGGGAATGCGGGACTTCGGTAGATCGATCTCGCGGAGAGCCCCGGCGAACCCGAAGCCGTGAAGAAGGCCGAACGGAAAGGTGATGCGCCAGCGGCGTGCGGCGTCTTGGACGAGGAAATTCTCGATTCCAACGTAGGCAATCGAGAGAGCAATGGCGGGCTCGATGAAGCGTGCCGACGGATTCACGAGGCCGAGGACCGCGAGCCCGAGGGTGACCGAGTGGGCCACGGTGAACGCGGTAACCACGGCCAAGTACGAACGGAGCTTTCCGCGCACGAGTACGAGGCCGAAGAGGAAAACCAGATGATCGTAGCCCGTGAGAATGTGCTCGAGCCCGAGTCGGAAGAATCCAAGAAAACTGCCGGATTCTTTGGACTCTTTGGTGCTCGAGCCAGCGCCTTCCGATACGAGGGAAAAGGTGTCGTGACCTTCGGAGAGGAGGTCGTCGTGGGGCGCTGCTCCGTCGCGTAGCTGGCGCGCGAGGTGCCGGTGGCCTTTGGGTAGGCTCGTGAGCACTCCGAATACGACACGCCGGGGCAGCGTGCTCGTGCACGTATAGGTCGCTTCGAGGGCAACGCCGTCTTCTTCGGTGAGCTTGGCGGAGACGAGGCGCCCGGGACAGGCTTCTTGTCCCGCCTGGACGAGGACCGTGCGCACGAGCCGTTGGTCGAGCTCCGGAAGGCCTCGAGCGAGCTCAGTTTCGGTCAAGGCTCCGTCGTGGTTTTCGTCGAGCTTGGGACAGAGCTTGCTTGCCTCGGCCCGCGCAAAAGCGAACGAGACGAGGACCGTGTCCCCTTTGGACCGGTATTCGCCATTCGAGAGCCCGACCGCGTGCGCCCATGCCGTGCTCGGCATCGCGAGCAGTACAAAACACGCGACGCACGCGAAATACACGATGCCGGACGACAGCCGACGGATCTCCAACAATGCGAAATTCAGGCTGAAAACAGGCCGAATCAACGGTCGTGCCTCGCCCGTCCGCTCACGATCAGGTGCCCTTGAAGTGGGCTTCGCGGCGCTCGAGGAACGAAAGGACTCCCTCTTTGGCGTCGTCCGTCCCGAAGAGCGGTCGTGCCGTGTCCATGAGCGTGGAGAGTGCGCGAGCGCGGCCTTCTTCGCGGGCCAAGCGGGCATTCCTCAGAGTGGCTTGGACGGCGAGTGGGGCACGTGCTGCGATACGCGCGGCGAGGGCGTCGGCGGCTTCGACGTGGGTGCCTTTCGGGACCACGTCCGAGACGAGGCCCATCGAGCGCGCTTCTTGGGCGCCGAACTCGTCCCCGGTCAGGAGCCACTTCATCGCGCGAGGAAAACCGGCGACTTCGGGGAAACGCAGCGTGGCTCCGCCGAATGGCATGATTCCGCGTCGGACTTCCATTTGGGCAAATCGGGTGTCCTCGGAGCATATGGCCAGATCGCACGCGAGCATGAGCTCGATGCCAATCGTGAAACAGATTCCCGAGACGGCGCACACGACGGGCTTCGTGCGGCGCGGCCCAACGAGGTCGAGCGGGTCCACGGCGCCGTCGGCCTCCGAGAAGAGCGAAGCGCCGGATGCGACGTGCGGGCCTACTTCGGCGAGGTCGAGGCCGCCGGTGAAGTGCTCCCCGTGGGCAAAGAGTACGGCCACCCACGCCTCCTTTTCGGCCTCGAAGCGCGTGTACGCCGAGGAGAGCTCGCGGAGCATTCCGGTGGTGAAGGCGTTGCGCTTCTTTTCGCGGGCAAGACCGATGCGGAAGACGTGGCCTTTGAGCTCGGTCGTGATGGTGGGTTCGCTCATGGGTCGAGCGTGGCCGAGAGCGAAGCCTTCCGCAAGCGAAACCCGGGAAGCAACTACCGCGGGAAAGCCGAAGCGTTTCCCCCATCCACCGTGAGCACGGTGCCCGTGGTGGAGAGCGCGCGAGCGAGATGGACGAAGGCTTCGGCCACGTCTTTGGCCGTGACCTCGCGCTTCAAGAGGTTCGAGCGGAAGTATTCGTCCGGAGTGAGCCCGCGGGCCTTCGCTCGGGACTCGAGGACTCCTCCGCCGAAGAGGGCCGTGCGGATGCGATCGGCGTTGATGGCATTGGACCGAATGCCGCGGGGCGCGAGGTCGATCGCCAATTGACGCATGAGCGCGACGAGCGCCGACTTGGCCACGGCGTAGGGGCCAAACCCCGGACCGGGGGCGAAGGCACTCTTGCTCGCGTTGAAGAGGAGGCACCCGCCGCGGCCTTGGGCCGTGAAAATGCGGGCAGCGTGTTTGGCGACGCGCGCGTGGGACAAGAGGTTCTCTTCGAGGGAGCGGGAGAGCGTGGCGAGCCCTTCTTCGGTGTCGAGTGCGCCTTCGGGGGCTGTTCCGGCATTGCTTACGAGGACGTCGAGACCTCCAAACCGGGATACCGTCGCTCGGAACGCCGCAGCGACTTCCTCTTCGTGGCCGACGTTGCAGACCTGCGACGACACGCGCATCGGAAAGGCGCGTTCGAGCTCGGCCTTTACCTCGGAGAGGGTCTTGGCGTCGCGATCGACCAGCGCCACGTGGCCACCCTCGACGAGAATCTCGCGCGCGGTGGCCCGGCCAATGCCCGATGCGGCTCCCGTCACGAGGGCAATCTTGCCAGTCATCGCGCGGCGGGGCGGGGCCTTGCCGAGCTTCTTTTGCTCGAGGGACCAGTATTCGACGTCGAACAGGTCCTCGGCGGACACTGGGGTATACGTGCCAATCTCGGACGCCGTGCTCATGACTTCGACGGTGTGCTCGTAGATGTCGGCGGCGGCTTCGGCTTCGGCGGACGTTGCGCCTTGGGTGACGATTCCGAGACCGGGAACGAGGACGACCTTCGGGCTAGAGTCGAGCTTTTTGAGCGAGACGCCCTTGGCCGCACACATCTTGGCAAAGTAGGCGTCGTACGCGAGTTGGTAGTCGGACAGGTTCGCCGTGAGCGCGCTGCGGTCTTCTACTGCACTTGCCGCGTCCAGGACGAGCGGCCACGGCTTCGTGCGAATCACATGATCGGGAGTCGCCGAGCCCATTTTGACGAGCTCGCGCAGGTCTTTGCGCTCCAAAAAGGCGAGGATCGTGTCGCTCGTACGGAGCGAGAGTACGGGGCCCGTTTCTTCCGGAGTGCCAAGGGCCGACGTGGCAAGAGTGCCACGAAGGACGGGCAAGAAGGCGTCGGCGACTCCCTCTTTGGCCGGAACGGGGAGTCCAATCGAGTGCGTGCGGGCGCGGTCGGCGGCGTAACGCTCGGCCCGCGTGACGCACGCAATCATGCGCTCGTAGCTCTCTTTTGCGGTGTCGCCGAACGTGAAGATGCCGTGTTTGTCGAGGAGCATGACCTCGGGCGTCTCGCCCTTTTCGACCGTGGCGTCCCAGGCCCTTTTGCAGGCGTGCGCGAGCGAAAACCCGGGCATCACGTAAGGCACCCACACGAGGCCCGTCGGAAAGCACTCCCGACAGAGCTCCTCGGCGTTGGGCTGGTCGACCAGCGCGAGCACGGCGTCGGCGTGGGTGTGATCGACGAACTTGGCCGGCAAGACCGCGTGGAGCAGGGCCTCGACGCTGGGGGTGGGCGCGTGGGCGTCCAGGAGGGCGAGCCGAAGGCCGTTCACCATCGCCTCGTCCGACAGGCTCGGGAGCTTGGAGAGCGAAAGGAGGGCCGACAGAACGCACGCCGGATGGCCTTCGGGCTCGATGGTCGCAAGGTCCCAGCCCGAGCCCTTCACGCACAGGACGTCGACCTCCTCGCCGAGCAGGGTGGTGGCGCGCGACTTGACCGAGGTGTTTCCACCGCCGTGCAGCACGAGCCCCTGGTTTTTCCCGAGCAGGCGGGCGGTGTACGTGCGGAGAGCGAGGTCGTGCGAGACGCTTTGCGCGCGCCCCGAAGAGGCGGCTTCGGCTTCGGCGTCGAGATAGAGGGAGTCCATAGGCGGCGCGCACGAAAGCACGCCCGGCCATGCGGCGGAAGGGACCAGAGCGTGCGGCTTCGTGCCGAGCCCGCTCCGAGCCCGTCCCGAGAAGCCACCGTCGCCGAATTTGGTGCCCGCGCGGACCTTTTTTTCGATCCCTGCTTGACACCCCAGCGCGGTCGAGACTAAAGCGGAAAGCCTCTTCCAGGCGCGTAGCTCAGTGGTAGAGCACTACCTTGACACGGTAGGGGTCGTTGGTTCAACCCCAATCGCGCCTACAAGAATCTCAGAA
>JAYUKI010000375.1:0-4695 GCA_043764595.1 Myxococcales bacterium
CCCTCCACCACTTTCCCTTGCGGGGCGGGCTCCGGAATGGCGCTAGGCACTGGAGGCGGAGGAGGCGGAGGCATCGCCGCCGGAGGCGTTTCACACGCCGCAACCAACAAAAGAGGAAGAACCAATGCGGACAGCGAGGTCAGAGCGCGCTTCATGGCGCCTTTTTCCCCTGTTTTCCCCCGCCACACAAGAGTTGCGTCACCAGCCCCAAGAACCCGCCTCAAGCCCAACCCCACAAGCCCGCCCCACCGCGATTCAAGACCGAGTCCGCGAGGTCGCCCCAAGACGTCCGCGAGGTCGCGCCAAGACCGAGTCCGCGACGTCACCGGGCCCCTAGCCGCCCGCGAGAGGAGACTGGATGATTTTCGTCAAGACCGAGCCTGGCCTAGGAGGATCGCCCGGAACGGACTCCTGTCCGTGAGGACGTCCGACGACGGCCAGGCGAAGGTATTGGCGAAAAGCGCCAGTCTCCTAGAAGCCGACTCTTGACCAGTCTGTGAGCCACTCGGCGTTGGCCCAGCGGGTCTTGCAGTAGTCTTTGGGCACTTGGGTGAGGCCTTTTTCGCGCAGCCACTTCTTGTCGAGAGGGCACACGAACGACTTGTATTCGGCCTTGCTCGCGTCCCACGAGACGAAGATGTTGGCTTCGGCGGCTGGCGGGCGCGTCACGCGACCCTCCATTCCGGTGTGCACGGGGTAGTCGGAGTCCACCGCTTTCCCGTTCCAGGAGATTTGAGCCTCGCGGACGAGCACCGGCACGCCGACTCCGTCTTTTCCGGCCACTCGAAGGACCGTATTGGCGGAGTAGTTGCGGGTCGCCATATCCGTGCCGATGAGGTGCGCGAGCTCTACGATGTGCTCGCCGTTCATGCGATTGCACCCCTTCGAGACCGGGCCACGCTTCAGCTTCCAGACCTGGCCACCCTCTTCGGTCGCTGCGACGTCGATGGGGCCGTGGAGCGCGTGTCCGACCGGGGCGTATTTGAGGAACGGGAACCCGCCCCACATCGTGGCGTCGGTGTTCTCGCTCGACTTGTCCGACGGGGTGAACGGAATCGAGTAGAGGGTTTTGTTGTCGCCGGGCCAGTTGCGGTAAGGGGCATTCCGGCGCGCGTCGATCTTGTCGGTCGCGGCCGTGGCCACGGGATAGGCGACGGCGAGCTCGGTGCGCCCTTCCGCGGTGCGGCGGGTCTTGGCATAGGCGGGCAGCTTCGCGAGGTCGTAGCCTGTCGGGAGGAGGCCCACGACCAACGCCACGTGGGCCGGAATGGAGACCTCGACGCGGGCGGCTTCGAGCGTGGGGAGCGGACCCGAGTAGATCCACTGGACGCTCTTGCCGGTCAGCGTCTCGATGTTCGGGATGACGGCGCCTTCGTCCTCGCCCGCCGCCGGACCCGTGGCGGTTTCGGCGGAGCATGCGAAGGAAAGAGCCGCCCCACCGAGCAAAACCCCGATGTTTCCGACCCACGAACGCCCGAAAAGCCCTGACATGATGGTCCTTTGGTAGCCGGTGCGAGGGAGGCCCACGCACGCGCAAGCACCAGAGATAGCACCCTTTTTCCTCCACGCCCGCCCGAAGACAGCGCCGCTATCGCCCGGGCCCCAGGCCGTCTCTCACGAAGGTAGGTGGTCAACCTGCTGCGGACGCGGCAAGTCGGTCTTTTCGGAGCCACTCGTTCTGGACGTTGGCGCCTTTCGTCCAGCCTTCGTCGAGCTGCTTGGCGAATGTTTCTTCGATGAGCTTGCCAACCATGAGCACGCTTGCCGAGATCTCGAGCTCGACGCGGCGGCAGACCTTCTGATCTCCTTTGGGTGTCGCCGTCATCTTCCCGGTGACGCGGATTTTGTCAGCCATGGTGCTCGGGATGAGCGTCCAGCGGAAGGTCTCGGTGGCCTTGTCGAACGTGCCCTCTTCGACGTAGCGGAGCTGCGAGCCGAGAAGCCTGAGAAGCGGAGCCGGGAGGGCGAGGGTGGGCTCCACCGATACTTTGCGACGAATGGTCTTTTCGTCTTCGATGTGGCTCGTGACGGCGTAGTCGCGAAATCCGAGCCCCTCGAGGAAAAGGCGCTTGCTGAGGGCTTCGTCGAAGTAAGACTTCCAAAAGTCATCCTTGCCGCATTCGATGTCGTGCAAAAGCTCGAGCTTCACCATGGCCGAAGAGTGCGCGAATTGGGACGGTTGGAGCAAGGACGTTCGGCGCAAAGAGCCGCCTGGCGCAAGGCAGCACCGTGGCGGCTCACCAAGCGCCGTCGATCCCTTTGATGAAGTCGTACGGATAACCGAGGTCGGGAGCGCTTGCGGCGTCGAGGCGTGCCATGGCTTCGGCCGGGAGATCGAGCTCGGCCGCCCCGAGGTTTTCTTCGAGCTGCGCGACTGTGCGTGCGCCGAAGATGACCGATGAAACCACTGGACGCGCCAAGAGCCAGGCGAGAGCCACTTGGCTCGGCGCTCGCCCGAGCTCTCCCGCGACCTCCCCCAGAGCCTCGACGATGGTCCAATTGCGCTCGGTATCGAAGGTCGCGTAGCGCGATTTCCACTGATCGAGCCGCGAGCCCGCCGGGGCGGCTTGGCCGCGCTTGTATTTGCCAGTCAAGAGGCCAGACGCAAGCGGAGACCAGGGCAAAATGCCGAGTCCAAACTTGGTGCAAAGAGGAACGTGCTCGCGCTCCAATGCACGAGTGGCAAGATTGTAGTGGGCTTGTAGCGTGACGAACCGGTCGAGCCCGCGTTTGTCGGCCGTCCAGAGCGATTCCATCAGCCGGTACGCGGCATAGTTGGACGCTCCGAAATAGACGATTTTCCCGGCTCGGGTCGCGTCGTCGAGTGCACGAACGAGCTCCTCTTCCGGGGTGCGGAGGTCCTGCATGTGAATCTGGTAGAGGTCGATGCGGTCCGTTCCGAGCCGCACGAGGCTCTCGTCGATCGCCCGGAGAATGCGCATGCGCGAAGCTCCCGTTCCGTTCGGGCCCGGTGCCATGCGAAAGCGACCCTTCGTGGCCACGACGACGCGGTCGCGGCTCTTGCGTGACGAGAGCCACGCGCCGAACACGCGCTCCGAGAGGCCGTCTTGACCGTAGACGTCGGCGGTGTCGACGAAGTTGATGCCGGCGTCGAGTGCGCGATCCAGCACGGCAAAGCTCTCCTTTTCGTCGGAGCCGATGTTGTGCATCATCGACTTTGCGTCGGCCTCGCCAAAGGTCATCCCGCCGAGGCACAGCACCGAAACTTGAGTGCCTGTCGTTCCCAATTGGCGGTAGCGCATGGTGCGCACCTTACACCACCTCGTGGTCGCCTCGGTCCTTCGGTGTTGCCACGGGCGCGGACAAGTCCGATAACCTCAGCCGTGCACTGGACGGACCTTGTCGACGATTGGGGCGATCGCACGTGGCTCGGGCTCTTGCTCTCGCCTGGACGCGCCCGTGTTCCGCGGCCCTCGTTTCGGATGGAAATGTCCGGGCATCCAAAGCGCATGATGCGCCTCGTGGCCTCCGGTGTGCCACTTCTGTGGGGACGTGTCGACGCGGACTACTACGGCTATTCGAGCCTTCGATCGGCCGAGGGCCTTTCGGCCCATTCGATTCTTGCACCGATTCCCTTCGAGGACGCCCGGAGGCACGCCTCGGCAAACCCGATGGAATGCTCGCGCACATGGGCGAGGGCCTTCGCGAGGGAGCTCCTTCTTTCGCCCTCGAGCCCGATCTGGAATGGACCGATGTTCGTCGGGCCGACCCCAGGATTCTTGGGAAACGCCCGACCCCGAATCCGAACGACGGGTCGGATAGGCGTACCCGCCGCGATGGGCCTCGGTGATGTGCCCACGTTGCCCGCGCATGGCGCGACGGAATGGGACTTTGGTGATCCACTGGCCCCCCTGCCACTCCGCAATTTGTCCTTGGAAACCAGTGGGCGGGTAAAGGCGTATCGGAAGCTCGTGCGCGAGGGCTGCCTGCCACCCCTCTTGCTTCTTTGGATTACGGGACTCGACCGCTACGTGATTTTGGACGGACACGATCGCCTGCTGGCCGCGCTCCTCGAAGGGAAAGCACCCTCGTGCATGGCCGTCTTGGGGCTATCGGAGCACAGCTATCCAAAGGACACGAAAAGGAACGCCGTCATGGTCGCTCAAATCGAGCGATCCTTGGCCCTCGCGCAAAAACCCATCGAGGGAACACGACCGCGGCGGGGCTTCACGATCGACGATGCCAATCGGCTCCTCGTCGAGGCCTTCGACGACCGGCCCTCCCTCTACTTGGCCAGTCGCGCATGGCCCCTCGAGGGCGGCGCAGAATCCTGGTGCACCGAGGTGCGCGACGAGCTTCGGCGCACGGGTGTGGCAGAGAGCTCGCTGCTTACGTGACGCCTTACGCCAACGCAGAGTCAGCGAGGAGCTCGCCGAGGCGCGCTTCTTCTTCGCGGAGCTGTTCGCGAAGTGCGACCGCGCGGAGGTCGACGGGGGAATACCGATGCACCTCATCGGCCAGCGTTCGAACCAGGGCCAATTGACGGTTTACGAGAGTCTTCACCCAAGTCGTCGAGTCGCCCATGGCACTGCCTCCTGAGGTAGGACGCTAAGCAAGCGAGGGGCCAACGTCGAAGCTAGAGCGCCGAACCGCTTGATGACCGAGGATTTTCGCCGAGTTGCGAGCCGTGCGAGGCGCGACGACGAGTCCTACTGCTGCTAGGCGAGGAGGAGC
>JAYUKI010000376.1:0-1412 GCA_043764595.1 Myxococcales bacterium
TTTTCCGCCCCCACGATGGCCCGCACGACCCTCGGTCTCCTGGAGCACGTGGCGGGCGCGGAGGGCCGCACACGTGCCGGCTCGTCCCTGCTTCTCGTCACCAACAACTTGGTGGTCGGCGGCGCCCAGTCGAGCGCACGGCGCCTGCTGGCGGCGCTCGCTTCCAGAGGTTTCGACGTCGCGTGCGCGACGGTCGAAGAGCAGCCCGAGCATCCGACGGTGGGGAGCCTGTCCCTCGAGGCGCGTGGGGTGAAGGTCTTCCGAGCGCCCTCGGCGCGTGTCCACGATCCCTTCGTATCGGCGCGGGAAGTCGCGCGATTTTGCGCTCGGGAGGGCGTCACGCACGTCCTCTTTTGGAACGTGATTGCCGAGGTCAAGACGTTGCTCGCCGAGCGACTCGTGGGAACACGCCTCTTCGATGTGTCCCCCGGCGAGATGTACTTCACTTCCCTCGATCGCTACTTCGCGAAGCCCCGAGTCGGCCTCGCTATCGATACGGCACGCAGGTACGGCGCACTCCTCGAAGGCGCGATCGTAAAGTACGCGGACGAGGCCAGGCGTGCCGAAGACACCCTCGGCGCGCCCGTCTCGGTGATTCGAAACGGCGTCCCCTCGGCGACGCCAGCGCCGCGAAGGACTCACTCGTCCACCGTCGTGATGGGCACTGCAGCCCGCATCTCGCCCGACAAAAAGCTCGAACAACTCGTGGACGCCTTTCGTGCATGTTGCACGCGTCACGCGAACCTCGAGCTTCGCATCGCCGGCGGGCCCGATCGCGGCTGCGAGGACTACGGGGTTGGTCTCGTGGCTCGCGCGGAGGGACTGCCCGTCACCTTCGTGGGCGAGCTTTCCGACGTGTCGTCGTTCCTCGACGGACTCGACCTTTTCGTGGCCGTCTCCGAGCCATCGGGTTGCCCCAACGCAACGCTCGAGGCCATGGCCAAAGGACTTGCCGTCGTGGCCACCGACGTGGGCGCCGCGCGCGAGCAGATCGTGCACGGCGAGAGTGGCCTCGTGACCCCGCGTGGGGACGCGTACGCGCTCGCCGAAGGAATGAACCGGTTCATCTCGGACGTGTCGCTTCGAGCGACTCTGGGTGCCGCCGCAAGAGAGCGCATGGCTCTTCATTTTTCGATGGATCGCATGGCTGACGCCTACATCCGAGTCCTTGGGCTTGCCGCGCCTTTACCGCGGTCCGCTCTTCCGCGAACGATTGAACCTTGATGACTCGCTTCTGGCGAAACGGAATCCTCGTCGCCGCAGCCCGCTCATCGGCATCATCGTCGCAGGTGCGTGCACGACGTTCGGAAGCGACGCCGACGCAGGAGCTCGAGGGGCTGCGCCCCTCGAAGTTGAGAATGCTCGAAGGGCACCACGTCTTCGGGCCGGGTCGAGGCCGAGTCTGCGAGGTC
>JAYUKI010000377.1:0-17128 GCA_043764595.1 Myxococcales bacterium
GAGCTCTTCGATCGCGTGGTACTCGGCAGGAGCGTGGCGCTCGAGCCACGCGCGGCAGACGGACGCGTCCCCCTCGCGGTGCGTTTGCCACACGACCGCACAGGTCTCGTACCAGCGCTTCGCTCTTCCGTAGGCCACGTCGTAGCCTTCTCCATCCCAGCGGACACGCACGATGGGAACCGCGCCGAGCTCGCGATGCAAGCTCGCCCACATGGTCCCTACCCGCTCGGAGGCCTCGACGATCCCGCGCGCCGAAAGCCGAGCGTCGTCGCTCGCCACCGGAAAAACCTCCCACGGCGCGGTTGGAGCGTTCGGATCGCCCCCGGCAGACGAGGGAGGAGGCGGTGCCGGGATCTCGATTCCGAGCACACGCGCGTAGGCGCGCTCGGCGTCCTCGATGGCGTTGGTCTTTCGCTCGAGCCACGGGACGACGACGCGCATGACGTAGGCTCGCACGGCCGTGGGTTCCTTCGGCCCCGCATACGGCACGAGGGAAAGGCTGTCCGCGACCGCCCACTTCTTCTCGGCCACCGCGAGGCGAGCGTCCGCCACGGCGTTTCGCGCGCCGTCGTTCCACGGGACGTGCACGTTCCCCTCGTTCGCTTTCGCGATCGATAGGACGCGCGCGTTCTCGACCGCTCCGCCATGATCGTCCCCGAGCGCTTCGGCCGCCAAAGCCAGAATCCCGTGCGCCTCGGTTCGGACCTCGGCCGAGCCTAGCCGATCGATTTCTGCGATGCGACGGTCGAGCACCACGCGCGCCCGAGCGAAGTCCCGTCTGGAGCACGCGGCCCGTGCGAGCTTGACCGTGGTGCGGGCTGCCGTCGCCGTGGTCTCGGTCCTATGCGCGAGGCGCGCGGCATCCGAAGAGGCTCGGTTCAAGCGCCACAGCGTCGCTTCGTCACGCGACGCGCGCTCGTTTTGCCCAAGAACCAACCTCAGCGAAGCTGCCCGTTCCAAGGCGCTGGCCACGCGAGGATCGCCCGGTGCATCCAGGGCGAAGAGCTCGAGCTCCGCGGCCGCTTCGTCGAACGCGAGAGCTCCAAAATGCTGCTCGGCACGCGCGAGACCACCTTCGGGCTCCGCCGAGGCAGATCCGCCGAGCCCGGTCGAAAGTCCCACCGCAGCTGCCAAAGCGCACGGCCACCTTCGAGATCGGGGGAGCGTCGTCATGGCCTTCGCTCTACACGCGAGCGTCGCAAAGCCTTGGGAATCGCCGTCCAACGCGATGCAAAACGAGCGCGGCTGGTCCGCGAACGCGCCGTTCTCAGAACACCACGAGGCGACCGTCGTCGGCATATGCGGCCGGCCAGTGGCCGAGCGCCGTCCATTTCCAGATGCGCAAGAGCTCGTCGTCCATCGCGCGATCGAGAAGCAAGTGCCTCGCGAGGAGACGGCTCACCCACGCGGCCTGCATGACGGCCGCGTTCGGAGCAAACCACGGATCTTCCGAAGGCTCGTACGGAACGTTCCAGCTTGCGCGTGTCGTCACGTCGACCGACACGTGGTCCTCGAGCGCGTCCCACTCCGGACGTTCCGGGGTGGTGTCGAGCGCGTCGCGAAACTCTTGGAGACGCGCGGCGAGCATCGACGAGCCCGCGTCCTCCGGACCGAGCCACGAGTCGAAGCTCGCGAGCCGCACGACATGGTCATCGTCGGCCGAAGGCTCTCCGAGGCTTGCCAGCCACGGCACGTGAGCGAGCTCGGTCGCGAACGCTTCGCCGGACTTGCCGTGCGGATCGAGGGGGCGCGAACCGACGCTCGAGCCCTCTCGGGAAGGACCACTCTCCAAGTAGCCACGCGCGCGCCAACGTCCGAGCGCCGACGCGAACGAGTCCAAAGCCCACGTCTCGCTCGCGCACTCGGTGACGCGCTGTTGAACCGCAAAGAGTGGCGCACCACCGTCGTCGATGCGTGTTCCCCAAACGACCGACACGCTCGTGGCCGAAGGTCGCTCGATCTCGACGAACGCCGTGGACGCGGGGCGACCCGCCAGGGTGCCGCTCGTCTCTCCGGTGAACGGATTTCGGATCAGGCGATCGGCGGCGGCAGGCTTTCGGTGCTCGAGGCGCGGCATGAAAGGAACGTACACGAGAGTGCGCGCCCACTGGCAAGTGCGCATGTCCACACGCCTTTTGCGCACCTCGCACGAAGCGTGAACACGGCGAACAGCGGAGCCTTTGTGGGGCGAACGTGGTTAGAAGTCGCTGCCGCGTCCCTCGTCCGACGGGGACGGCAGACCAAGGGCGCGTTCGGCGAGGCGCCTGCCCAAGAGGCGCGCGGCCCCCATCGTCGCCTCTTCGCGCAGGACCAGTGCCTGCGGCGCAGGTCCACTCGACGAAAGTGTCACGTGGGCGCTCACGTCCCCCGTATCGAACGCCGCGGCCTCGTTCGGCCCGCGCAGCACGCGCGCCCGCCCCACCACGGTGATGCGAAGGCCGCGCGACAAAGGCACGTCGCCCGCCGAAGAGAGACCTTCGGCGGTCTCGTCGATGCGCACGAGCTCCACCTCGAGCCGCGGATATCCGGCCCCTCCGGCGAGCTCACGCGCCTCCGCGAGCCGCGAGGACACGGCCCCCACCAGAGCATCGTGGGCGCGCGCCGCGGGCACCGTTCGTGGTCCAAAGACGACATGAAGCCGCGGGCCTTCGGCGCCCGAACGCTCATACCCCGCGATGGGCCGATACCCGCACGCGGGGAGCACGAGCGTCGCAAGGCCAAGGCTAGCCAGCGCGACCGCCAACGTGCCCCGGGAGGCCCGTCCAAAGAACCGCGACCGGCGAACGTTCATACGATGACGTTGACGATTCGGCCCTTCACGTAGATGACCTTCTTGATCGGCTTGCCGTCGATGAACGCTTTCACCTTCTCGTCGGCGAGCGCGATCGTCTTGGCCGTGTCTTCGTCGGCATCAGCCGGGATGCGAATCGCGCCCCGCACTTTGCCGTTCACTTGCACGCCAATTTCCACCTCGGCGTCCACGACGAGCGCCGCATCGAACGCAGGCCACGGTTCGTAAGCGAGCGTGGTCTTTCCTCCGAGTCGCTCCCACAGCTCTTCACCGATGTGCGGAGCGAATGGCGACACCAAGAGCACGAGCGCCTTGAGCGCCTCGCGCGGGGCCGCCGGGAGGGCACCAAGCTGCCTCACGAGGATCATCATGGCGCTGATGGCCGTGTTGAACCGCAGGCCGACGATGTCCTCGCCCACCTTCTTGATGCACTTGTGGACCGCGCGCTTCGTCTCAACGTCGTACGCCGATGGATCGTCGGTGACGGTTCCGGTCGACAGGTTCCACACGCGGTCGAGAAAGCGAGCCACGCCCTCGATGCCGTTCATTTGCCAAGGCTTCACGGCCTCGAGAGGTCCCATGAACATCTCGTAGAGGCGGAGCGAGTCGGCGCCATGGCTCTTCACGACGTCGTCCGGGTTGACCACGTTGCCGATCGACTTGCTCATTTTTTGGCTGTTTTCGCCCAAAATGAGGCCCTGGTGCACGAGCCTCGTGAACGGCTCGTCGTGCGATACGAAGCCGAGGTCCTTCAAGACTTTGTGCCAGAAGCGCGCGTAGAGGAGGTGCAAGACCGCGTGCTCCGCACCGCCCACGTAGAGGTCCACGGGCATCCACGCGTCGTAGGCATCGCGGCTCCACGCCTCGGTGTCGTTCTTCGGATCGAGGAAGCGGAGGTAGTACCAACACGAGCCCGCCCACTGCGGCATCGTGTTTGTCTCGCGCGCGAACCACTGGCCGTCTTTCTGGAAGAAGCGCCAGTCGGCCGCGCGTGCCAGAGGCCCCGCGGGATCGGTTCCGGGCTTGAAGTCCTCGAGGTCCGGCAACAGGAGCGGAAGCTCGGACGCCTCGACGGCGATGGGCTTGTCGTAGCGAATGGTAAACTCCGCCCCCTTTTCGCGCGGATCGCTTTTGCATTCGACCGGGAAGTAGATCGGAATGGGCTCGCCCCAGTAGCGCTGGCGCGAGAACACCCAGTCGCGCAAGCGGTAGGTCACCTTCGCCGCGCCTTGCTTCTGGGCGACGAGCCAAGCCGTGATCCGGGTGCGCACCTTGGCGCTCTCTTCGCCGACCTCGATTGGGCAGGTCGAGCGCGCTTTTGCTGCAGCGTTCGCGACGCCTTCGTCCGTGTAGGCGACCTGAGACACGTCGGGCGATTCACCCTTTTCGGTGTCCACGACGGCGACGATGGGCAGATCGTACTTCTTGGCGAACGCGTGATCCCGATCGTCGTGCGCGGGCACGGCCATGACGGCGCCGCTGCCGTACGTGGCGATGACGTAGTCGCCGATCCAGATCGGGAGCTTCTCGCCGTTGATCGGGTTCTTGGCGAAGGCACCGGTGAATACGCCGGTCTTCTCCCGCGTCGCGTCGGACCGGTCGATGTCGCTCTTGGCCGCAGCCGCGGCGACGTACGCGACGGTTTCTGCTTTTTGCTGGGGCGTCACGATGCTGTCGACGAGCGTGTGCTCGGGCGCGAGCACCACGTAGGTGGCTCCGGGCAACGTGTCGACGCGCGTGGTGAACACGGTGAGGGTCGCGCCTGCGTGGCCTTCGACCACGAAGTCGACGTTCGCGCCCTCGCTGCGGCCGATCCAATGAGCTTGTTTGGCCTTGGTCTCGGGCCAGTCGAGCCCTTCGAGGCCCGCGAGCAGTTTGTCGGCGTACTCGGTGATGCGAAGCGACCACTGACGAATCTTGAGGCGCTCGACCGGGAAGTTGCCGACCTCGCTCTTGCCATCGACGATCTCGTCGTTCGCGAGCACGGTTCCGAGCTCGGGGCACCAGTTCACGGGCATGTCGGACTGCTGAAACGCGAGCCCCTTCTTGAAGAGCTCCAGGAAGATCCACTGGGTCCAGCGCACGTACTTCGGATCCGTGGTGTCCACCTCGCGCGACCAGTCGTAGCTGAATCCGAGCGACTTCAGCTGACGCCGGAACATCGTGATGTTGCTCGCTGTGGTGGCGCGCGGGTGCGTGCCCGTGCGGATCGCGTGCTGCTCGGCGGGAAGGCCGAATGCGTCCCAGCCCATCGGGTGGAGCACGTCGAAGCCATTCATCCGCTTGTAGCGGCAGACGATATCGGTGGCCGTGTAGCCCTCCGGATGTCCCACGTGAAGGCCTGCGCCGGAAGGGTACGGGAACATGTCGAGCACGTACGCCTTGGGCTTGCCCGGGGTGCGCGTGGCCACGAACGTGCCGTTTTCTTCCCAGTATTTCTGCCACTTGGGCTCGATGACTGCGGGCGTGTACCGATCTTCCACCGTGTCCGTCATGGGCGACGGCTTACCACAGTTTTGGCGTGCCTTGCCCGCGCCACGATGAGTGGATCCGGGGGAACCCGCACGAACCGGCACGAACCTGTTCAGCGTCGCTTCGGCAAGCTTCCCTCGGCAAGCATGGTCGGCTCGCCGGGCTGGGCACGCGGTCCGAAAAGTGGCCCGTCGTCGGTCTTGTGGGCCAACCCCTTTGCGACCTTCTTTTCGAGGCGAGCGCGACGCTTGTCGGCGAGGTCCGGGCGCTCATGGGTGCCTTGGGCCAAGACTTCCAAGGCCCGCTCGGGCGACTTGCGCACGTGCTCGTAGAGCTTCACGAGCTCGAACCGGGTCTTCGGGCAGTCGACTTGAGCGGCGAGGCTCTCGAAGTCGAGCAACGCGGCTTCGCGGTCTCCCCTGGCCTTCTTGAGCTCCGCCCGTGCGCGAAGACCCTCGGGCCCCGCCCCTTCGGCGACGGCGCGCTCGGCGAACAACAGCGCTTCCGTCATGCGGTCGGAGCGCCGCAGAGTGCGCGCCACACCCACGAGCTCTTTGGCCCCGAGACGGGTCTCGTCGAGAGGCTCGCCGTAGAGCGCCACGAAGGCGATCATGGTCTCGACGTCCCACCCGTTGTGGTCGACCACGCCCACGAGGCCGCGCGTGTCCCCCGTGCGGAGAAAGTGCAAGTAATGGCCCGCCACCTCGCCCGAGGGAACGTCGTCGACGCGCACGAACCCGAGGATGTGCTCCTCGAGCTTGGTGAGCTTGCACGGAACGTTGCGCGCTTTGTGGATGCGACGCGCCACGTGCACGAGATCGAGGTGCGGAGGCTCGGGAGGAAGCGGCAGCCCCGCGAGCATGAACCGGGTCCTCAAAAGCGGCATGTCGAAGCTCTTGCCGTTGAACGTGACGATCATCTCGGCGGCCGCGAGACGCTCCGCCACACGTGCGAGCATGGGGGCTTCTTCGCCGAGCTCACGAACGAGGAGCTGCTCGACGACCCAAGCGCCGCCGCTTCCTCCCGGTTCTTTCGACGGTTCGAAGAACGCGAGGCCAACGAGGAACGCCACGGTGCCGGTTCCTCCCGAAAGGCCCGTCGTCTCGGTGTCGAGGTAGAGGGCCCGCTCGGGAGAACATCCAGCCAGGCTCGTGTCGAGGGCGAGCAGCGCGAGAACTTCCGGCCGAGCGCTCTTCGCAGGCAGCACCCCGACATGCCCCACGCGATGGGCCGCCGACAGCCGGCGAGCACGCACGTGCAAAACGCCTAGCGGAGTCTCTTCGGCCACGAACGGAAGCTCCGGGAGATCGACCGGCGGCGGGCTCGGGGCGCGTTCCGCAGGAGCCTTCTCCAGCACGCGGGCCATGCGCTCGCGCAGATCCGCAAGCGTGGCTGGCATTCCGGCGGTATCGAGAGCGAGGCGGGCACGAGGTTTCGAGGTACCCCATGCCGGGCGAAGGGCGTCCTCGTCGACCTCAACGAACCGATCCGCTACGCCGGGCCCTATCGCGCAGGCTTCGAACACGCCATCGTCCGGGAGTGGCGAGAGTGGCGGCGCGTTCTCGGGCTCGGTACGTGACTCGACCGGCACATCGGCCGGTCCGGTGAGTCGCGAGAGTCGTCCCCGAAGGCGCATTCTTGCACCCTACACCTGCACGGACGCTCAGGCCAGTCTTCCCGATTCTTCGAAGAACGCTGCTAAAACGCGAGATCGGCGGCGTTCTGTTGGTTGGTGCGCACCGAGCCCTTGCTGGCGGGCGACGCGGGCGCGGGGGGTGAGGCACTCGGCCCGGCGACCTTGCCAGGAGCGTGCGCGAAGCCGCCACCTCCACTCGCCCCACCCGTGGGCGCTCCGCCGAAGCTTTCGGCGCTCGCGACCGCACCGAGCTGCTCTTCGAAGTCTCGGTCGAGAGACCGTGCCGCACGCGGGGCGCCGGCTTTGTCCTTGAACGGTTGCGCGAGGGCGAGAGTCTCGGCCTTCTTGAGCTCGGCGCGACGGCCCGCCAGCTGCTGGCGCGCTTCGTCGATTTTGCCGCCTTCGACGAGTAGATTCACTTGCGTGAGCGTTTGGGCGGTGCGGCTTCGTTCCAGGCGCGCAGCCACGAAAGGGTCGAGGCTGGGATCCGAAGCGCCTTCGCGAACGTCGAGGGCCAGCGTGCCGCCGCACGAGCCATCGGTGCGGTCGACGAGATCGCGGTAGACGAGCTTGAGATCGGCGACGGGCTTCTGACCGGCCGCGCCCACGGGCATCCGGAGCTTCATGAGCACCGTCTTCTGCTGCCCCTTCGAGACCGAGCCGAACGGAACGATGATTTTGTCCCCTTCGCGACGGAACGCGCGGTCGAACACTTGGTCGACTTCGACGCCCGGAGCGAGAGTGAGCTGAAGCTCGCCGTCGCGTGCCACCGAGGCCACGAGCGAATCGAACTCCTGCGTGAAAATGTTCGAGAGGCCGGCGGCGTTGCGGACGAAGTAGTGGCGACCGTTCGCTTCGTTCGCGATCGCGGCCATGACCTTCTCGTCGAAGTCCACGTCGACGCCGATCGTCGAAATCGTGCAGCCGCGGTCGCGCATGCGTGCCGCGAGATTGCGCAGGCCAGGAATATCCCGGATGCCCGAGTTGGTCGCACCGTCCGAAAGGAGCAGCATGCGACTCACGCCGTCGGTCGGCTTCTGACCGTTCATGAGCTCGTGCATGGCAGACTCGAGACCGCACGAGATGCATGTGTCCCCACCGAGGCGAATGCCCCGAATGCGGGACTCTATGCTGCGCCGTGTGTCTGGGCCGACCACCGTGGGAGGCACGATGACGTCGGAGCGCGTGTCGAAGGCGACCACCGAGACCATGTCTCCATCACGCATGCGCTCGACGGCGACCGAAGCGGCGTCCATGGCGTGGGCGATGCGTTCGCCCTTCATCGAGCCCGAGCGGTCGATCACGATGCCGAGGTTCACTGGCGGGGCTTGTCCGACGGCGGCGGTCTCGGAGCCCGTGACTTGCGCAAAGAGGTACGTCTCCCCCGAACCGTTCTGACCGAGCGCTTCGTGTCCGAGCCGAGCGTCGAGCATGACAGTCTTGCCAACGGAGATTTGGGACTTTTTGGTCGCAGTCTCGGTAAGAGGCACGGGGCCGAGGTCCGAGAGCGCCACGGCGGACGTCCTGTCCGGGAGCGGAACCGCGAGAGCCGCCGCGCTCGACGCCAACATGCAACCCATTGCTACGAGCCCCAACGTCGTCCGTTTCATCGCGCCTCCTGCAGTCCGGAGAGTACGCCCCATGGAGCCGAAAGTTCTATGAGGTGGCGGTCTTCGACACCGAAGCAGAAACCCCAATCTTTTCGAGCAGATCCCACGACGGAACGCCGCCGATGAGCACGAGCACTGCGTCGTTCCCAAGCACTTCTTTTTGGCCCGTCGCCACGTGCTCGAGCCGCGCCGACGTCTTTCCGACCCCCACGAGGCGTGTCCCGAACCTCACCACAATGCGGGCATCGGCCACGGCGCGCTTCATCTCGGCGACGTTCTTCGCCTTGCCTCGCGAGAAGCCTTCGCCGCGCGCGACGACCGTGACGCGCGACCCGGGTTGGCGGGAGATGGCGAGCGCAGCTTCCATGGCCGTGTCGCCAAGGCCAATGACGACGACTCGCTTTCGTGCGAACGAGGCTGCATCGGCCAGCGAGTAGTGGACCTTCTCGTCGGCCCCGGGCTCGAGCTCGAGGGGAACGGTCTTGGCGGTACCTCGCCGGCCAATCGCGAGAACCACACGCCGACTCGAGAGCGACACAGGACCGTCGGGGCCAACGGCTTCGACACGGAAGAGCCCCTGCCCTTCGTCGCGCGAGGCTCCCGTCACCCGGTGGCCCTCGCGCACGTCGAGCCCGCGCGCCCGAACGATGCGCTCCCACTGTGCCACGAGCTCCTCTTTGGTGGCTTCGGCAAGCCAAAGGTCTCCTTCGACCGGCAGCGAAATCGGGGGATCGTGTACGATTTTCCCTCTAGGAAAGCTCTTGATGCTCGCGGCCACGGTGCTCTGCTCGAGCACCGCACACGAGAGCCCGAGAGCCTTGGCACGAAGCGCGGCCGAGAGCCCGGCAGGCCCGGCGCCGACCACGAGGACGTCGACGTCCACGCTCGCGCCCCCCTTTCGCAAGGTTTGGTGAATGCGGCGCACGGCTCGGTCGCCTTGGGCAATCGCGTTCTTGATGAGCGGGACGCCCGTGAGATCTCCCACGACGAAGATGCCTGGAACGGTGCGGCTCTCGAGGTCTTCGTCGAGCGCGATCCGGCTCTCTACGATGTCGCCCTCTTGGATGGTGAGGGAGCCGTTCGGACACACTTGCGCGCAGAGCACGACGCCGCAGCACTCGTCCGGCCGCGCCACGCGCGCGACGTAGGCCTCGACTTCGAGCACGTCGAACGGGCACGCTTCGACACACGCGTTGCATCCGAGGCATGCGGTCGCATCGATCACCGGGAGCTTCTTGCGCTCGTTTGCCATGGGGAGACGCAGCTTCGACGGTGCAGAACGAACCTTGAAGCGCGCTCGCCGCTCCACGAGGGCAAGAGCGACGGCGGTGAGGGACGCAAAGAGCGCGGCAAATGCGGGGGGAACGGCAAAGCCGCGCGTGGACGGCTTTGCCTCTTGCCAGGCAGTCTTTCGAGACACTTCAGCGGCGAGCTCGAGCGCCGCGAGATGCCCATCGCCGTGCTGCGCTCCGCAGACCCCCGATTTTGCCCTCGAGAGCGTGGAGACCCTCGTGTGCTCGTCGAAGCACGAGCTTGGCGTCGTGCTCAACGTCGGCCCTCGCGCGTCCGGTGGAGGAACGCATCGCGCCGCCGGATCACGAGAGTCGAGGAGCGTGTGGCAGCTCGAGCACGTCGAAAGACGCACGAGTGGGACCGTTTGCCCGACCGGAATGGGCCCGGACAACGGAGTGCGAACCGTCGCGTCCTTGCCCCAGCGAACGGCCCCACCTTCCACGAACGCCAGGGCTTGGAACCCCTCGTGCGCCGGGTGGCAGGTTGCACACGTGAGCTTTCCCTCACCCATCAGACGCGCGTGGGCGCTCCGCGTCGAGGCGTGAAGGTCTTTCACGTGGCACGGCGTACAGACGATCTTCGGCGCCGCAGCGAGCGGTGCGCCGGATTGGGAAGGCGCGGGAGCCGGGCTGCCGGGAGCATCGACGTGGCACGAGGTGCACGCAACCTTCGCGCGAACGTGCGGTGGAGCGAGACTTCGAAGGGGTTCGAGTCCGCCGCGTGCGGCAAGAACGGCGAGTCCGACCCCTGCCCCGACAGCGGCCGCAAGAGCAACGGCAGCGGCGCGTCCAACCCTATGGGAGTCGCTCGTGAGCGCACGGCCTCGGCTCATCGGCCCCTCGACCACGCGGCGATGCCGTGCGCGACCATCAAGACCAAGAACGCAAAGGCCGCCGCAACGTGAACGGGCGGCAGCCCACGAAGCGCGAGGACGAGCGCCACACGGGCTCGAAGGGCTCGTTCTTCTACGACGAGCTTCACGAGCTCGGGCAACCCGGACAGCTTGCCTTCGCCTCGGCCCTCGAGAAGGCCATCGATGCCTTTACGAAGGGCTCTTTCTTCCTGGCCGACCGACCGCCCCGACAGGACCAGAACGAGCGAGCCGAAGAGCCGCTCACGATAGGGAGACAGAACCTTGTCGTAGAGCTTCTTCACGAGCTCGCTGCGGCCGCTCAATGCGCGAAAGAGGCGCCGCGCGAGATCTTCGCGAATCTTCGCGACGTCCTCTGGGAGGATTCCTTCGCGTTCGAGACGCGAGAGGCGGGACGGAAGGACGACGTAGGCAACGGCTGCAAGTGCGCCCGAAACTCCGACGACCACGAACAGGACCAAGGAGGCCACACCGGTCGTCGAGGCTCCGCCATGAAGAGCGTGTGCAGCGACGAGGAATGCGAGGAACGTCCCGATCGCGAGGTGGGCGACGTAGTGGGGCCGGGTCGTCGACACCGATGCAAGCGCTGCGGCAGCATCGTCCGATCTCGCCTTCGAGCGCTTCCCGGACCGAGGTCGGGCGCGCTTGGCCCCGACATATCCGACGGCGCCAAAAGAGAGCACGGCCGCGACGAGGCCCGAGGTCCGCGATGAGAGGTCCAGACGCGAGACCGCCAGCCCCATGCCTACCGCGAGCGCCACCCATGGCCATGCCGGACGACGTCCGCGCGGGACGAGCTCGACGGCTCCCGCTTTGGACCCGACGAGGGGCGTCGCCAGGGGATCGAGCCGGACGATGGCCTCCGTCGGACACGCCGCCACGCACGCGGGGCCCTGCGTGAGCCCTTCGCAGAGATCGCACTTCACGGCGACGTCGGGAAACGCCGCGACCGTGGTGGTGGCCGGCCTCGGGACAATCTGGATGTTCTCCCAGGGGCACCCTCGCGCACAGTTGCCGCATCCGGTGCAGAGATCTTCACGAATCTTCACCTCGCCACGGCCGTCGCGCACGATCGCGCCCGTAGGACAGTCCTTCAGGCACGCTGGGTTTTTGCAGTGTTGGCAGCTGTTCGGAAGAAGGAGCGGCACGGCACGCGACTGTGGTTCAGCGCGCGCGTCGAGCACTGGCAAGAGGAGCTTGTCCCCGCGACGCGTGAGCCGTGGGGTCCCGTCATCGTGAGCGTTTCCACAGCTCCAGACGCAGTGCCCACACTGGACGCACGCATCCTGATCGATGACCAAGAGAGACCGTGCAATTTGCACACGATAGAGATCGCGGACCACGTGGGCGGTCGTCGAGGTCGAGACGGGCTGGACCTCCGGAACATGGCCCCTGCTGGCCAGAGCGAAGGATCCCGTGCCACGCGCCACGACCGTCTCGAGCAGCGCCTTCGGAAAGAAGACGACCGAGGACGGGCCGGACGCCGAGAGGCTCACTCCGAAGCGCGCGCGCGAAGGCTCGTGGAAGAGATCCCCGCGGCCGAGGTAACCGACGGGGGACGGCCTTCCATCCACGTCCACTTCATGTACGCCAAGAAGCCCATCCAGTACGAACACGCTGCTTTCGTGAGCGTCCGAGGGCTGAGCCAGCACGTCGCCGCGTGGCGTTTCGCGATGGACCGCCGCGTCCAGGAGCTCTCCGATGGACCCTTCGTCGAGTCCTTCGAGGAGCCCGGAGGCACGCAGTCGATTGGCGAGAATGCGACGCCGGACGGCGCGTGTGGTCCGGTCCTTGAGCTCGGCGCCCCCGGCGCGCACGAGGGCCCGGTCGAGTACGACGAACGGGACGGCGGCGAGCACCGACGGGCTGACGCACGAGGCTTCCCCGTCACGCACGGCATGGCTCCCGAGCAAGGCCTCCTCGCCGACGGCGTCGCCTTCGATCGCTCGCCGCTTCGTGCGGGTCGCTTGCGCTCCGCGGGACAACGTTCCGACGACGACCTCCCCCTTCGCGACGACATAGACGACGTCCGCGGGCTCACCGTCGGCGTAGATGGCATCCCCTGCCGACTTCTCGAGCAGCTCGCCCGACGCCTCGAGCTCGCGGCGACCTCGGTCGTCGAGACCGCGCAGAAGCGGGGATCCCCACACCGTGCTCGGCCACGGAGAGGTCACTCGATCCTCGTCGTGGCGTGGGCGAGATCGGTGACGTCGATGCGGTCGAACATGGCCAGCGTCACCTGAGGCCCGCTCGGCCGTTCCCCTCGCGCGGCGTGCTCCGCTTCGTAGGCCGCGAACGCTCGGATCAAGAACGGAGGAAAGCTCCGGAATCGGAGACGCGCCTCGATACGAAACGGACCTTCGTGGCCCTTGGCGTCGACGAGATACGTGTAGTCGATCGGGACACCTGGCGGCGCCGAGCGAGTGTCGACGATCGCATCGGGAGCCTTCAAAACGCCGCGATCGGCATCGAGCGCCCCAAGGGGAAAGTACGTTTCGAAGAGCTCTTCGCCCCCGGAGAGATTCGAGCGGCACTCGCCCGTGTCCGGATCGTACGGAGCATCGTCGTAACGGTCGGCCCGAGTGCGTCCCTGCCCGGCGCCAGCCTGGCACTTGCCCTTGCCATCGATGAATCCGATGCACTTCACGCAGCGCAAGAACCCGTTCTGGAGATTGATGAGTCCCTTTCCCCGAAAGCTCGTGCCACCGAAGCGCGGGTTCGGGGACCACGCAGGCGCGTCGGGTCCGTCGACCACGTCTGCGCCGAAGACGCCCAGCGGACGGCCTTCGGGGTCCTCACCCGAGCCGAACGAAAAGCGTCCGCCAAGGCGACCCTGCCCGACCTGGTCACGCACGGTGACCCTCACGAAGCGCTTGTCCGGAAGGTCTGCACGCGGATCGTCGATGCGCCCCACTTCGTAGACGAGCGCGCCACGACCATCCAAAACGCGGAGCTCGACCCACACTTCACGCTCTTGGCTGAAGCCTGCGGGCACACGATGCCCCGCGCCGACATTCTCGAGAAGGATTGGGATTTCCAGCACGGATCCGGCGCGCTTCGCAGTGCCAAGCTCGAAGCGAAACGTGCGTGACAGGAGGAGATCACGGCGGGCGCGAAGTCCGAGAGGAGTCCCACGAGCATCGGTGCCGCGCTCGTCGGCGTACGTCTCCGGAAAGCTCCGGGTGAGGGGCACGTCGACGCTCGTGAAGAAGTGCGAAAAAATGCGCTCCGGTTTGGACGATCCCGAGGCCACGAGCCCCTGGGCGTATTCCCCCGGAGCACGTGCGGAAAAGTGCGTACCTGTTGGGCAAGCGTCGTTCTTTTCCGCGGCGGAGGAAGGGATTCCGGGCAGACAAACTCCAGGAAAAACGCTCATGTGGCAGTCTTGGCACGTGGCCGCCTTCCGCCCGCTGGCGGCTTCACGATCGGCCCAAGCACGCCACTCCGAATAGCCGTTCCGCAATCGCTTGAAGTGCTCGCCGCGGTCTTTGCCGATGGCATCCGTCCCGAAAAGGCGCACGTCATGGCACGAGCCACAGAACTCGCTCGACCGTCGGTAGGCCAAAGCACTCCCGCTCGATCGCTTGTGGACCACTGGATCGCCGGCTTTGCCGTCGCCGAGAGACGCTCCCAAGAACGAAGCGGGATCGATCGCGTAGCCGCTGTTGGCGATTCCTGGACGCCCCTCGCCGTCCTCTGGGCGCGACAGAAACACGGCTCCAGTCGCCGTCGACGTCCACGTCGGGTTCCCCTCGTAGCGGCTCGTCGTGCCGTGAATCGCGACGGGGCCGGTCGTCTCGTGGCAGCCGGCGCACGAGATACCTTCGAGAGCCTCTTCCGAAAGCAGATCGACGACGGGGGCTCGGCCGCGGCCCGACGAAGACGCCGACCACGGGGGAACGGTTGGTTTCTGCGCTTCGGTCGGTGCATGGCAGCTCACGCACCAATGCTCGCCGCCCGAGCCCGTCGTCACGAGGCCCGACTTGGGGTCCGTGCACACGTCCGAGCCGCGCTTGCGAAGCGCCCCGGCACCGTTCGGACAGCGTGCATCACGACCGTTTTGCTCTTCGACCACGCTCTCGAGCGCACCGAAGAGCGGGCTCTTTGCGGCGTGGGCCATGACAGAACGCTCCCACTCGGACACTTCGCGCGCATGGCAGGGGGCGCAGTCCGAGGCGCGCGCGCGCGCCAGCGGGCGAACCGGTGCGGCATGAGGAAGGACCACCTCGGGCTTCGCGGCTTTTGGCCAGCCTAGAGCGACTGCGGCCGAAACGGCGCCAAGGGCAAGCGGCGCGAGCACCCAAGGACGTGCGAACGTTCCCAAACGAGCCGCAGGTCCGGGCGGGCGCTCGCGACGAGACTCGGTGCGCGGCGATTTGGCCGCGTCTTCGGGGGTTCTTTGCGCCCTCGATTTTGGCGATGCCGTGTCGCGCTCGGGCCCCTTTTGGAGCGTTTCGATGCGGGTGACGATCTCCTGCGACGACTTGGGGCGGTCCTCGGGGCGGGGCGAGAGCAGCGCGAGAACGAGCGATTGGAGCCCCGGAGGAAGCGACGCAGCCACGGCCTCGTCGAACGGTGGAGGATCGAGCTCCGACGCCCGCTGCGCCTGGCGCCGTCCAAGCCCTGCGAACGGATGCTTGCCGGCAATCGCTCGGTAGACGACGAGACCTAGCGCGTAGCGGTTCGCTGCGTTGTCGGCTGGTGCACCGTTCGCCACTTCGGGAGAATCCCAACGCCCTCCGGCCTCCCGCTTCGGGCTGGCTGCTTCTGAGCCAAGCCACGCCAAGAAGAGCGACTCGGCACGCAAGTGAACCTGCCCGCGGAACGCTCCAACTTCGCCAGGACGCAAGGCCCCTGGGAAAACGCCCTCCCTCTCGCACGCGGTCAGTGCGCGTGCGAGGCTTCGAAGAAGGGCGAGAGGGGCCACCGCTGGAGCCGAAGCGTCGTCGAGGGTGGGCGCGTTCGGCGCGCGCACGAGCCATGGCCCCTCCTCGTCGACGCCTCCGTCGATGCAACCGAAGAGATTCTCTTTCGAGAGGCGAACCATCCGAAGGACGCGGGCTTCGTCGTCGGCGGCGAACCGATGAAGGAGCGTTCCGTCCGCGAGCCTCGTGACCGTTGAACGGCCGACGCCGGCGACGGTCTCACCGGCGCGTGCATCGGGCGCGTCCTTCCGCGACTCGCTCACGATCCCTCAAGGCCTCGATGGAGCACTCGCGCGGGTCTCGAGCGAGCTCGTGGCACTTGGCGATGCGACCGCTCGCTCGTTCGCGGCGAGCCGGAACCTATAGGTCACGAGCGCGGACAGAGACGAGAGGGCGACGATGACCAGCACTCCGAGCCACAGCGGGATCTCACGGGGAGCCTGCGCCTTGTCGACCAACGCAACCGTGTCGAGGCGTGCCGGTTTCTTTTCGGCCGAGTCGGAGTCGCTCTGTTCGACCTTCTTGGCCTTCGCAGAAGGCGCTGGTGCTTCTTTCTCTGCGTTTGCGTCGCTCTTCGAGGACACGTCCGTCCGAACCGTGTCCGTCGCCGTGAGGCGCGCGGTCGTGGTGCGCTGCGGTTTGCCGCCCGTGCGGGCCTCGGGATTCACGGACATGAACGGCTCGAGCGCCGAGACCACCGCTTGCGCGCTCGCGGGTCGCTTCTCGGGGTCTTTCTCGAGCATCGAAAAGAGCAGGTTCTCCACGCCACGGGGAAGCCCTCGGCGCACGTCGTCCGACAGGTCGGGGGGCTCCGCCGTGCACTGCATGTTGAGGAGCTCGCGAGGCGAGGCCGAGTGAAAAGGGACCTCGCCGGCGATGAGCTCGTAAAACACGAGACCGAGCGCGTAGAGGTCGGCGCGTCCGTCAATGGGCCGGGCATCGATCTGCTCCGGGCTCATGTATTGGAGGGTGCCGATGCTCTGGGTGTTCGTCGCGTTTGCGGCGGCGAGCACTTTGGCCACGCCGAAGTCCATCACCTTGAGCCCCTTCGGTGGGCCCTCGGCTTCTTCGCCCTCGGCGCAGAGCAGCATCACGTTCTCGGGCTTGAGGTCCCGGTGGACGATCGGAGGCTCTTGCCCGTGCGCGACGACGAGAGCCTCGGCGATGTGCACCACGTGCTCGAGGGCCTCGGCCCACGGGAGGCGCTTGCGAAGCACGAGCTCGTCGCGGAGGGTCCGACCCGAGAGGAACTCGAGCACCATCACGAGCTTGTCGCCGTCCTCGATCGAGGCGAGGCTCCGAACAAGGTTCGGGTGCTCGAGGTGCGCGAGGATCTGCATTTCGTTCAAAAAGAGCCTGCGGCCCTCTTCGTTCTTCGTGAGCTCCGGGCGCAGCACCTTCAGTGCGACGCGGCGCTTCGACAGGCGCTCCTCGGCTTCGTAGACTTTTCCCATTCCGCCTTCGCCCACCAGGCGCTTGACGAGGTACTCCCCGATTCTCTCCATGGCCCTCTCCCTACGCGCCGACGCG
>JAYUKI010000378.1:0-1405 GCA_043764595.1 Myxococcales bacterium
CAGTCCGAGCTCGCGAGGGAAGCGACCTTGCTTGCGCAGGCGCGGCACAAGAAGACCAAGTAGGGGACGCCAGGCGAAAATCGGCGACTGACGCGGGACGAAGACGAGGGGCGTGAGCACAGACCGCCCCAAACGACGTAGTGGGCTTGTGGAAGAAGGCGGGCAATGGCGACGAAGAACCGTGACCGGAAAGAAGAGACGTCGGGCAAGGAAAACGGCCAGAAAAAAGGCTTCCTCACCTACGACGAAGTAAACGAGTCCATGCCCGGCGACGCAGCGGGCGACCAAATGGACGACGTCATGGGCGTCCTCGACAACGAGGACATCGAGATCGTCGACGGCGCGACGCAGGTGAAAATCGCTCCGAAGCGCATCGTCGAGGAAGAAGCCGCGGAGAAAAAGAACGTTCCCCGCGACGGGCGCGAAAAAGAGGACGACGAGAGCTACTACTCGAAGTCGAACGACCCGGTCCGCATGTACCTGCGGAAGATGGGCAGCGTTTCGCTCCTTACCCGCGAGGGTGAAGTCGAGATCGCGAAGCGCATCGAGTCCGGCGAGCACCAGATTTTCGGCTCGATCCTGAACTCGCCCGTGGCCGTTCGCGAGATCATCGATCTTGGCGACAAGCTCCGGAAGCACAAGATCCGCGTCAAGGAGATCATCCGCGACGGCGACGACGAAGAAAAAGAGTTCGACGAGGAAGAGGCGGATCGCCGCGTCTTGCGCTCGATCGACAAGGTCAAGCAGCTCGACAAGGTGGGCCAGGACCTCGCCACGCAGCGCGAAGCCCCGAGCCTCACCGCCGCACGCAAGAAGGCGATCGAGACCGAAATCGCCGCGAACCACGCGAAGATGGTCGAGACGCTCGAGGAGATGCGCCTCAACAAGAAGACGATCGACAAGATCGTCCTCAAGCTCCGCACGCTTATCCAAAAGGTCGAGCGAGCCGAGAGCGGCTCCACCGAGCTCGAGAAGCGCACTGGCGTCGACATGGACCAGCTCCGCAAGGAAGCTCGGGCCGCAAAAGGCGACGTTGCCGGCGAGAAGAAGTTCAAGCGCCGTCACGGCGTCGCGCCCGAGGAGGTTCTGTCGAACCACTCGGCCGCCCTCAAGAACCTGAAGAAGGTCGAAGAGGAGCTCCAACTCGACATCAAGGCTCTCCGTGAGACCTACTCGGAAATCCGCTCGGGCGAGCGCATGGCCGAGCGGGCGAAAGCCGAGCTCGTCGAAGCGAACCTTCGTCTCGTGGTCTCGATCGCGAAGAAGTACACGAACCGCGGCCTCCAGTTTCTCGACCTCATTCAGGAGGGCAACATCGGCCTCATGAAGGCCGTCGACAAGTTCGAGTACAAGCGCGGCTACAAGTTCAGCACGTACGCCACGTGGTGGATTCGTCAGGCGATCA
>JAYUKI010000379.1:0-1403 GCA_043764595.1 Myxococcales bacterium
AAAGGCCGCCATCGCATTCTCGCGCGCATCGTGGGCGACTCGGCTTCGATTCGGGTTCTGAACCTCGACGGCACCGCCGCGAAGCTCGCCTCGGACGTAGAGTCGCATGCGCCCTATGGGCTGGCTCCGGCCATCGCGCTTCCCAGTCCGAACCCAATCGATCCCATCGTGAGCGCTCTCGCCCGTGGCGAAGAGCCGGCCCTCGATCCTTTCACGCGCATCCTCGTGGCGCACGCCGCAGGCGTCGAAGGCATGCAGGACGTGGCCGGAGTGATCCTCGAGCCGATCCTCGGAAAAGAAGCCGCTCCGTACGCTCTCGAGCTCGCGGCTTCGCTCGTGGGACGCGACCCTGCTCTCCCCGACGAGCTTCGCAAACGCAACGAGAAGGTCTACCACCAGCGCGCGGTGGCCGCGGATCCGAAGCTCTGGATCGCGCGCGCTTGGCTCGTTCTCGACGAGGCCGAACAGCGTGGCCTCGTGGAGTCGGTGGACCCCATGCGCAAGCTCGTGGCCGAGCTCCCGGACGTCATCGAGCTCGGCGATCAGCTCGCGCGCATCTACGGCAAGCTCGGTTGGCGCGCGGAGCGTATGCGGGCCGCGAAAGACCTTATTTCGCGCTTCCCGGAGAGCATGGCCGCGCTTCGTCTCTACCTTGCCGCGCTCGACGACGACGGCGCGCTCACCGAGGCCGACGCGGTCGCCGAGCGCATCAAGAAGCTCGATCCGGACGTCGAGATCGACATCGACCGGGCCCTCGCGCGGCGCGACTGGAAGGCCGCCGTGGCCGAGCTCAAGAAGCTCCAGACACGAAGGCCCGATCGCAAGGACATCGCCGGACGCATCGCCGACGCCCTCATGCGCGGCGGCGATCCGAGCGCGGCGGCTTTGCAGCTGGAAAAGGCCCTCGCGAAGAACCCCTCGGACTCTGCGCTCCGCCTCAGGCTCGCCGATCGCGCGTATGCCAAAGGCGATCTCTCCGCGCTTCGACGCGCGCTCGCCGAGACGCTTCAAGCGGGCGGCAAGGGCCACGACATTCGCGACGCCGTGGAGCTCCTCGAAGGGGCTAGCGCGCTCGAGCCGTACCGCATCGACGGTCGCTCGGTCGTGAAGGCCTTCGAGGCCTGGGAAAAGAGCGGAAAGCACATGGAGGGCGTGTCCGCGCGTGTCCTCGACTATTCCGCCGCGTGGGTCCACCAGGACGGCTCGAGCGACATGCTCGAGCACGAGATCCTCAAGATTCAATCGCAAGAAGCCGTCGGCAAAGAGTCGGAACAAGAGCCGCCTTCAGGGCTCGTTTTGCGCATCCGCGTGATCAAACCGGACGGCTCGGTGCTCGAGCCCGAGCCCGTGGCCGGCAAGCCGACGCTCACGATGCCGCACCTCGAAGTGGGCGACTACCTCGA
>JAYUKI010000380.1:0-17112 GCA_043764595.1 Myxococcales bacterium
TCGCTCCGCTCCTCAGACTACGGGAGTAGGCTTCCGGTGCTCGCTGCTCGCTCCTCGGGCAAAAGCCTCGCGTCGGTCTCGACGGAAGCTGACACACCCATTTCGACCGGGCGCCTAAGCGCACGATGGAGTCCGATTCCCGCTGGTCCCTCACGAGCAGTCCCTCGCGTCAGCCGAATTACCCTACATTGGGGAGCCATGCCGACACGCAACCATCTAAACGGTGTCCTTGGCGGCTTTCTTGGCACGTACACGAGCCGCTACTCGGACTTCGACGGGTATTGGCTTTTTGGCTTCCTGCTCGGTTCGGCGGAACCCTTGGAGCTCGACTTGCTCGGGACCACCGAGCCATGGGCCTCACCCGAGCCCGGATTTCGCCCTACCAATGGAACGACTATGCAGAGCGGAATCCAGGCTCTGGGCGTCGCATGCAAAGTCGCACGGGTGAAGCTCGCCGAACAACTCGCGAAGCATGGCCTGCCGCTGTCGATCGTTCGGGAGGCGCGACTCTCGATCGAGCGCGAGGCCGAGAGGTTCGAGTGCCCTACTGGATGGCCTAGCCGCTCGGGGTTCGACGTGCGCTTTCGTGCAACTCTCGTGGCCGATAGCGGTCGCCGGTTCGAGCGGGAGACCGTGGTCTTCGTCGCTCCCCACGATCCGCGGCTCGAGTCCCGAAGTGCGCGAGTCCCGACGGGGATTTGACACAGGCCGGACGCTTGCCTGATGGGCACAAGGAATCCCGGGAGCTCGGCCCTGGATTGGAGATAGGAGACAATCGTGAAATAGATCGCTGCGAAGTCCACGAGCGCCGAGAAGTTTTAGCGAAGGATCTTCGGATCGGTCTATCCGCTCTATGTCCTCGCGGCCTGGACAGCGAGGCTTCGAGCTCGGCCAGATTCTCGCCGAGGTCCTTTGGAGAAGGCTTTTGCACCAACACGAAGGTCCGCTCGCTTGGGCGGTCGGCTTGCGCCAAACCCTCGAGTACGGTTGTGCCATACGTCGCCTGATGACATCGTCGTGAGCGACGTGAAGGCCGAGTGCCTCGCCCGCCGTGCCGCGCCTGAAGGAGCTTCTCGATGACCACGCCGAGTGACCCCGCGCCCGTCGAAACGATTGACGTGGCGGGCTGGCCCATCCGGCTCGACCTCATCGCGCGTCACCGCGGACCCCAAAAGGACCCCTCGATTGAAGCGGTGCGTCGGGGCGGCCGCCCCCGTAGTTTGCGGCTCGATGCTCGAAGCAAGCCTCGAGTAGTCGAGGCGAGGCTCGCGTGGTAGGCTGATTCCCGTGAGGTCAGTGGCGCGCGTGTGTGTAGTTCTTTTGGTCCTTGCCGGCTGCTCGAACGTGTTCGTGGCCGAAGACGCCAGCACGCCACCAAAAGCGGACAGCAGCCTTCCCCCACTGGACGCGAGCATTGCCGACTCTTCCGAAGCGTCGCCGCCCCCTGTCGCAACGGACGCCGACGCAACTGCGGAGTGTTCACTCGCAGACTTGCTCAACGGGGATGGGAGCTTCGAGAACGGATTGGGCCTTTACACGGCGCAAGGTATCTTGACGACGACCAGCGACGTCCACAGGGGCGTTCGGGCAGCACGCGTCTGCGGACCTCCAGGGCCCCCCGTTTTCCTCCAGCGCCGCATCTCCAATATCCCTCCGGGCGCCTACCACATTCAGCTATGGACGAAACGAGCCCCAACAGGGGGCTCGTTCACGGCTCAAATCTACGCAACGAACTTCGTGATCGGCCCACCACTCCCAAGTGGCTCAACCTATGGATGCCAAGACATTGAGTTCTCGGTTCCTGCTGACGCTGGCACGGGATTTCTCGATTTTCAGGCCTTCACCGCCCCCGACACAATCGACGCGGGTGCTGCTCAGACGTGCGTCTACGTGGACGACTTCGTTCTTCATGCCCTGCTACCAGGCCAGCGACCACCAGCCTCGTGCGCCTGCCCCGTGCAGTGAACCGCCTGTCGGATAGGTCGCGATGGTCGTGTTGTCTCGTGCGCGATCTGCTGAACGGGGACGTTCGATGCGCCACAATCCAAGCTCCTCGGGCGGGTGTGACCATGCCGGGGGTCTCGGTGCTTGCGGGGTGTGCCGAGACCAACCGGCAAAGGATTGAGCGGGTGTGAAAAGTGGCTTGAAACGTACGTCGTTGGAGATCTTTCGCCGGCGCTCCACGGGGAGGTCGTCGCGTGGTTTGCCAACCAGTATGGTGTGCCACTTCCTCCGTACGTCCCACTCGAATCGGTCCACGCGACTCTGCGTGCCGATCGCCGCGTGGATGCCTCGCGCGCTCTCCGCGAGCTCGGTGTCACCCTACGCTACCCCACGTGGCGCGAGGGATGGCTCCCCACGCCCCTGAGCGCTACTCACATAGGGCCGTGCATCGACGTCGGTCGTCCCGTACGCTTCAAGGCCTATGCAAACCGCCAACTTTTGGCCGCTCGTTCACCTCGGAGTCTTGCTGACACTCGCGACGGGATGTGCCGGCACCTACACGAGCGCGGAGGATGCCGGCCTTGCCGCGCCCGACAGCGGTCGCGACGGTGGGTCGGGTGATGCTGGCCAAGGGTGCCTCTTCTGCGACAACTTCGACGATGGCCCGCCATCCCTTGCGTCCCGCTGGGACAGCCTCACCGAGCTTGCTGGCCCGATGGACCTCGATGGGAACGAGAGCGTCAGCCCGCCACGAGCGCTTCGCCTTCGTCTGGCCGCCAAAACGGGCCTTTCCGGGGAGTCCGTTTCGGCGCTCCGCAAGAGCATCGACGTGTCGACGGCGAACCGGATTTCGATCGACCTCGACTACCGTGGCGATTTTTCAAACAGCTTCACCGAAGTCGATCCCATCGATGTGGTCATCGACCCTCCTCCACCGGCCTTGGCGCGAGCAACCTTTGCGCTTGCGCTCATCGGGACGAGCCCACAGCTTCAGCGCTATGGGAACAATGGGGTCGACAGCATCTCCGTGAATACGCCTTTGGTGCTTTCGTATACGGGGTGGCACCACCTGAAATTCAAGCTCGCAATGGAGAACGGTGCCATTTCGGCCACGCTCACGTGCGATGGCATCGAGAGCAAGCCCCTCGCATTCCCTGCCTCGAGCTGGGGCAAGCTCGTACTGAGACTCGGCGCTCAGTTCACGGAGAATGCCGTCGCTTCCACCCTCCGCTTCGACAACGTCGTCGTGACACGAACCCAGTAGGCTCGTCGCCGATGGCAAGGCACGCGTCTCCATCGAGGACGCGGAGAACGCACCGTCGATCCCTTCCGTGCGCCGAAGCATGCCTCATTTCGCTTTGGCCCGCGGTTGCCAAGCTGGCCAATAGCGGCGGAAGCCGCGAGCCGCTTCAGGTTCTGGACACGAAGACTTCGCAAGTACAAGCGATCATCCCGGAGTCTACATCGGTCCTGCCGTCACGACGCCATCCTCGAGCCGATGAAGGTCGCTACCCAAGGGTCGCGCGACGCCATGGACTCGGCTCCGGGGGACGCGGGTCGGGTTGATTCGACATCGCTTGCGAGCATGACGTCCGCCCCATCTCGTTTTGCGCGATCTGCGTCGCGCACCGTCGTAACCAGGTATGGAGCGGATCGTCATGGACACGCGGCGTGCCGGAGTCGGCGAGATCTTCCGCGGGCATTCCGCGCCGCCGCGGACGAGTCGCAATGCAAGGAACCGTTGCTTGTCCGTCGCTCAACCTCGTGCCGACGGCGAGGCTAAACTTGCCGCATGTTTCTGCGCTTCCGTCCCAAGCAACTTGCCATCCTCCATGGAGAGAATCCGGTCGCACCGATTCGCGATGGACTCGTCGTGCGTGCTGATGAGGAAAGCCGTCCCCTCGTCCCTGGAGAGCTCACGGAGGAGCACCATGACTTCGTCGGAGCTCTCGCGATCCAGGTTTCCCGTGGGCTCGTCGGCGAGGATGAGCTCCGGCTTCATTATGAGTGCCCGCGCGATGGCTACGCGCTGCTTCTGACCTCCGGACAGTTTTGACGCGCGAAAGGCCATGCGGTCCGTGAGGCCGACCCGATCGAGGAGGTTGCGAGCGCGCTTTCCGAACTGCGCATCGGTCCGCTCGGTCGCGCCGTATACGGGCATGAGTACGTTCTCGAGCGCCGAGAAGTCCTCGAGGAGATGGTGGAACTGAAAGACGAAGCCGAGGTGCCTATTCCGAACTTTGGAGAGCTCCTTGTCGTGAAGCCCGAGGACGTTGTCGCCGGCAATTCGGAGAGAGCCACTGCTTGCCGTGAGCAGCGTTCCCGCGATCGAAAGAAACGTGCTTTTCCCACTTCCGCTCGGTCCGACGAGCGCGACGAACTCGCCGCGTTCGACCTTTGCGGTAATTCCTCGCAGAACCCGGGTGGCGCTTTCGCCCTCACCAAAGGTCTTTACGATGTCGTTCGCCTCGAGGACGCTCGTGCTCGGCTCGGTCATGACTGAATCGCCTCGAGCGGATCGATCCTGGACGCCGACCACGCTGGCAGCACCGCCGCGAACGCACTGGCGCCCATCGCCAGAAGAATGGCGCGGAGGTACTCCCCCTGAGCCGGATCGATGGGAATCGATGGGGCGCCGTTTGCCTTCATGGACACAATGCGAAGCAGATGCGCAAAGCCGAAGCCCAACGCCACGCCAACGAGAGCACCAACGGTTCCAATGAGGAGCCCCTGAAGTACGAACGTCCGCACGATAGCGCCACGACCAATGCCAAAACTTCTCAAGATGCCAATGTCCGCGCGTCGCCGAGAGACCGAGAGAAACAGTGCGCTCGCGACGCCGATGGCAATCGTCAGGAGGCTGAATGCCTTGATCATGTTCGAGGTGCTTGCTTGTGCGCGGAGCCCCTCTTGAAGCCGCGCGTTTCGATCGAGCCAACTCGAGCTCTTCAGCTTCGTCGCGCGCCCGAGGCGTTCGGCAACGAGAGGTGCCTGCCACACGTCGGCAACCTTGAGCTCGATGATGGAGACGCCGTTGGCGACGTCGAAGAGCTTTTTCGCCGACGTAAGGTCGATGTAGACCACACGTTCGTCGATGGCTTGGACGCCGAGCGTAAAGATGCCTCGGACGACCATGACCGCTTCCGCGGCCCCATCGCCAGCCTTCGTCCCCACCGTCTGTGCTGCGCGAAGGTTGACCCGATCGCCCACATCCACTCCCAGCTCCGCCGCAAGCCTGGACCCGACCACCACGTTGCCGACGCCAAGATCGAGCCGCCCCCGAACCATCGAGTGCCCAAGAGGTGCTATTTCGTCGGCATTCTTTGCTTCCACACCAGTTACGGCGACGGCGACATTTTTCTCGCCGCGCGCCAGTGTCGCGTTGCCGAATACCTCGGGTACTGCAACGCGTACGCCTTGCATACGTGCCGCCACTTCGAGCACGGAGCGGTAGGTGCGGATCACCGACTTTACGTCGTGCCCAGGCTGGATCGCAAAGAGCGAACGCCCTTTCGGTGATGCCATGAATGCCCTTGGGACACGGAGCTCGGGCTCGAGCGTCACGTGCGCCACGTTCCCCGTGATGTCGTCGGTCAAGCGCACGCCGAGCCCGTTCATGAGCGCGGCGATGAACGTAAATACGACGACACCGACCGACACTCCGAACACGAGCAGCCCACTCTGGAGCCGTGCCGAGACAAGGTAGCGGATGGCGATCTTGGTCTCAAAGACCATCGGGCGTCACCTTGGTTCGCACGCGCGCTCCAATCGTGGCTCCTTTTGGGTCGACGAGCGTTAGCTCTCCGTGTTGGAGACCCGATCGCACCACGACCAGCGGCGCTGGCCAGTCGTCGAACGTGACATCGCGCCTGGAGACACGCCCATCCGTGACGACTAGGACGAAGGGGTGCTCGCCGCCCCCGCCGCCGCCACCCACGGCTTCGCGCGGGATGGTCACGGCCGATAGGATCGTCTCGACGCTGACATTCACGTCGACGGACATCCCCACGAGAATGTTCTTCGGAGAAATATCGTAGGCGAATCGAACCGTAACCGCTCCGGTTTGTGGGTCTACGGCCTGTGCGACGTACGAAACGGCAGCGGCAAGTTTGGCGTCTTCGGTTCCAACCGGAAGGATCTCTGCGCGCATCCCGGGGCGAAGCGAACGTACGTAACGCTCGTCCACTTCGGCCGAGACGCGGGCCGCATCCACAGTGGCCACTTCGAAGACCGCGTTCTGCGGGCCCACGACCTGACCGAGCTCGCCGTCTCGACGGACAATCGACCCGTCGAACGGCGCGAGCAAGACGAGCTGCGACCGTCCCTCTCGAAGCGCCGCAGAGAGACGCCGAACGTCGTCGGTGGCGCGGGACACGAGGAGACGAGCCGACTCCAATTCCGCCGGCGGGGTGGCACCGCTCGCGACGAGAGAGGACGTGCGAGCCAGATCGCGCTGGGCTTGAGCCAGATCGTGCGCCTTCGAGGATAGCGCGGCCTCCTGCTGGAGCACGTCCGATTTCGCGGCCGGATCCGCGAGGCGAGCGAGGATCTCCCCCTTTTTTACGCGGTCCCCTCGTGGCGGACGATCTCGGTGATTCGTCCGGAAGACTGTGGACTGACAAGCACCGTCTGCACCGCCTCCACCCTTCCGGTGACGGCCAACATTCGAGTGACGTCTTCGACTTGGACCGCGACGACGAGGACCTCCGGAGGTCGGCGAACGACGCGTACGACTTGTACGGCCCCAGCAACGACGGCAGTAGCGAGCAATGCCAGCACGACGATCCGTCCGACGCGCTTCTTCGGCGGTGTCGAAGTGGCGCTCGCCTCCGGTGCGACCTCGGCCACGCGTGCACCGTCGTCGACCGAGCCGTCGAGGACCTCGCCACCTCGAAGCTCCGCGGTTACCGGGGCCTTTGCCGTCGCGGCACTCACAACGGGGCTCTTCGGCTGGGAGCCTTGGGTGCTGCTTCCAGAAGCGGCTCGAAGGTCGCTTCGGCACGTAAGTAGCAATCACGAATAGCGACTTCGGACGGCTTTTGCGTGCTCTCGATCATGAAGAATCCTGCATTGGACATGTTGATGCACTGCCAGTTGAATGGATTGTGCCGTTCGCATCGAAAGGAGCCCCGTGCGCAAGGTTCTGCGCCACGCCTTGGGGTATGCAAAAGGGTGGCGGATTGGCCAACGCACGTCCCCTGAAGACGGCCCAAGACGGGTGACATCACCGCGCGTGCAGCGTGGGAATGACGGCCCTATCGGTCATTTTGATGCTGCTCTTGGCTGGCTGCGGAGCTTTTGCTCTTTGCGATTTCCATCGGCGCGATGCGCTCTTGACCCTGGCGTGAGCGCCTGCGCCTGTACCTCGGTACCTTGATCGTGGAGCTCTGGTTGGGTCGGTCGGCAACCGGTGGGTCATCGGCGCATGCGTACGAAAGGCCATTCCTCCGTCGTGCCACGGTTGAAGTCGTCCGAATAAAAGGCTGTTTCTCCCGACGTAGCCGTCTGAATGCAGGCCTCGCCAAGCCTTTCGGCGAGCTCGTCGTTGCCGTGCGTTCGCGGCCGCGACTCGTTGGGATCGGGCAGGAACGCCTCGCCGGAGTCTGACCTTCCGTGTGCGCTATCGTTGCGCAGAGCCAAGGGCCTTCCTGAGGGGGACTTCTTGCGAGTGCCGTGTTTCGTCGTAGCCGTGGACATGATGGACACCACAGCAAATGCCGAGCCGAGCGGCCTGTCGACGGATGGACCGAGCCGGTCGCCGTCCGCGGAGGTCCACCGACGCGCGCTCCAAACGAGCCGCAGAGCGACGTTTTCCAGGTGATCCGCACCTATGGGATTGCGACGCGGTTTTTCTGGATGCGCCGGTACTGGCCGACGGGTGGACGTCTGCGCGCCGTAGCGCGGCGTTCCGACCCACGCTCGACGCATCGGAATGACGTAAGTCCCTCGTTCCGAAGTGACGCATCAGCGAAGCCGGGATGACGGTCGAGGCGATGCCGTGCACGCTCGCGTGCGTGGAGGTCGCGAATGGGGTTTCGACGAAAGATTGATGACGAGGCGGACGCGCGCCGCTGCCTGAGCGCGGCGAAGCGAGCGGGTAAGAGCGCTGGCGAGTGGGCGTGCTCTCAGGGGATCGACGGCAGGTCTCTGCACGCCTGGTCGGTCAACTTGCAGCGGGCTCGAACGCCAGGTAGGGCTCGGCTCCTCCGCACGGTGCGCCGCCTTCGCACGACGGCCATACCGCCATGAAGCGCAGGGACTCGCCAGGAACAGCCTCGAGCTCCGCCGCGTCGGCGAGGGGACGATCGCCAAGCGTCAGCGCGAGCTCGGGGTCTGACTCGCACCGTGCCGAGGTCCAAATCGGCCTCGGGCAGCACCGCCATCTCCGAGGTTTGGCGAGACGGCAAAGTGGGCGACCTCGATTTGAAACGCGCCGAGGCGCGACGGATGGGTCGGAGCGTGGGCGAGCTTCTCCGCCTTCGAACCTGTCGCGCCGCCGGTCGACGAGGCTGCGGCGCTCGCGCCAAAGCTTCGGCAGCGGTCGGAAACGGTTCTGCACCGAAATTTCCGGCGATTTCGCGGGGGGGTGAGCCCCCGGCGTGCCCGCCGAGAGCGCGGAGAGCACGCGATCCCCAAATTTCGGCGGCAAACGGAGCCTTCGGTGCGCGCGCCGAGGGTTCAAGCTCGCTGCCGAAGTTTCAACCGCGGTGCCGAAGCCACACGGACCAGAGCCAAGCCCCAAGCGGCCAACGACACGGAGTGGATGGACCACGGACCCACGATGCATCGGAGTCGACTCCCGACTTTCTTGGCGGTAGGCCGGACGACGCCTCGATGCGCACGGAACAACCGCGAGCGCACGCGGTGGGAACGGCTGGCCTCGCCGAGTTGGCTGGCACTCGCTCCCCCGTGGCGACGCCGTCTCGCAGGCATCGACTCCGATCGCAGTCGTTTCAATGGCTTAGGCGCGGCACTCTGGACGTTTCTCCTCAGCGAACGACAGCACTCGACCGGGCGCCCCATTTTGTTCTCTACGGCGCGCGACGGCGGCGGTAGTTCTAGCGACTCGCTCGTGCATACCACTCGAGCGCTATCCCGCTTGCTCGCCGAGCACGGGCGCGTCGAGCGGAAGGGCATACGTCACGGTGGCATGCGCCACGAGCTCGTCGTCGCCCGTAGACATGACGCGAACCTCGGCGACAGCCAGCTTCCGTCCCGATTTGAGAAGCGTCGCGTGGGCCTCGATCGCTTGGCCCGCCGCCGGGCGTCTGAGAAATACGATGCTCAGGCTCGAGGTGACGGCGAGCGGGACGATGCCGATCCTCGACAACACAGCCATGTAAGTCACGGCATCGACCAACGCCATGATGGTCGGCCCAGATATGGTACCGCCAGGGCGGAGGTCGTGCTCGGTGACCGAGAGCCGACCGCGGACCGCTCCGTCCTCCGCGCCAAGGAGCTCCATCGGCAAATGAGGGAAAGACTCGGCAAAGAAGGCACGGAGCGTGGAGAGAGACGGCTGGCTCATGGTCACGCCATGATGCCCGTTCCTGGCTCGCACCAAAAGCGAGAGGAGTGCACGCCGGGCTGACGTGGCTCCTCAGGGGCACCGGAGGGCTCAGGGGGCGTGTGCTCTCGGTGCCCGACGAGGGTACGTCACTCCGCGACGCGACCTGGCTTGTCCTCTCACCGTTTCGTCGGACCCATTCGTTGCTCGTCGCCCGCTTCGTGCGGCGTGCATCAAGAACACGACGTACACCAATCCAGCTCGCCTTCAGCCGTCGCTGCTCTCCGGCCCGGTGACATCGTCGTGGCCCGCAGTGAGGTTCGGCAGGGACCGGAGGAGATTCTCCAACGATGAGCAACTGTCGACGGCTTCGTCGATCGCTTTGATCAGCGGCCTGCCCGTCGCGGGCCGCTCGGAGGGCACCTTGGCCAGGCACCGCGCGACCAGGTCGTCGACCTCGGACGGGATCTGGTGGCGCGACCGCTTGCTCGGGGGGAGCGCGACGTCGAGCACGTGGGCGGCGATCACCTCCTGGGGGCTCGCGCCGCCGAAAGGTGGTCGTGCCGTAAGCAAAAAGTAGAGAACGCAGCCAAGCGAATAGACATCGGATGCCGTCGTGGCGTCGTCGCCGAGGGTCGTCTCCGGTGCAATGTAAGCTGGAGTGCCGAGCACCGTCCCCGGTGCAGTCAAACGGTCGCCGGCCTTGTGCGGGGCAGTGGCGCTGCTGTGATAGACGATGCCGAAGTCGATGACCTTGACGAGATCCGGCTCGCCGCACTCCATGCAAACGAGGACGTTTTCGGGCTTGATGTCACGGTGAACGAGGCCTTTCCGGTGCGCTTCGTGGATGGCGTTCGCGACTTGCCGAACGATCGCGAGCGCGCGACGCGGGGGCAGCGCTCCTTCGACCTGAACGAGCGCGCGCAGGTTCTTCCCTGGCACGCGTTCCATCACGTAGTAAGCGAGCCACGAGCCAACGACCCCATAGTCGTACACACGCACGGTGCTCGGGTGCACGAGGCTGGCGGTGGTCTTCGCTTCCGCCTCGAACCGCGCGAGCGCGTCCTTCGTATCAATCCGGAGGAGCTTGATGGCGACGCTCACCCTGAGCGGGGATGGTGCGCCTCCCACACTTCTCCCATCCCGCCATCGCCGATTCTTCTCACGAGCTCGTACCGGCCAATCGTGCGCGACTCCAGCCGCGCGGCCGCGGCGCGTGATTCGGTCGCGAACAATCGGCCGAGCGCGAAGAACGCGGCGAAGAGCGCCGGCCCCGTGGCGAGAGCAGCGATGGAGGCGGTGTGGGCGATGGACCTCGCTCCATGCGTAGCGCATTGTGCCGACACCGCGATGACGAGCCACGCAGAGGCGCCGATGATCCACCGGCGGGCCGTCAGCCTACGCACCTCGACGGGCAGAAACGCCGCGACCGTCATGAGCACGCACGCGCCCAGCGGGGGGTGTCCTGAGACGCCAACGTCGATCGCCCAAAGCATCGCGAGCGCCCACATGACGCCCCGCGCCCGACCGTCGACGTCGACGATGCGAGGAGAACCGCGAGCGGCTCGAAGGTGGACGACGAACGCGACCACGACGATGCTCCCCGCGAGCCGGGTGGCGAGCAGGACGCCCCACGCCCCTGTTCGGACAGCGTCGAGAACGTCGACCAGAGCGCCGAAGAGCACGGCGACGACGAGGACGCGCCCGAGCAGAACGGACCACTTCGACGCCTCTTCGCGGCCGTGCCGGTCGAGGAGGTCGGTCTCGCCGAGGAGGTCGGAGGCAGATCGCATGGAGCGAGGATCGTGGCGGTCGTAGCACGGTAGACCCGCGGCTGCGCTGTCTTGGCGAATGGTTACCACTCGTGCGCGGGCGCTCGTTCCTTTTCTGCATCACGAGTGCCTTCTCGGCCCCTTCTGGCGCGCTTTGCCTGCGATTCCGCGCCGGCCGCACCACCCTTAGGTAAGTTCAGGGGTTTGGCGTAGAGTCGCCGACGTCGTGAGAAACGTGTGCGAGTGCTCGGCTCGACGCGGGAGAGTGAGCCTTTGTCTGACAACCGTCGATGCAGCCGAGGAGCGATGAGGGGCGAGCTCCGTGCTAGCTTTTGCTCGACTCCCGGCGCTGCGTGATGAGTGTTCCCCCTCGCTCCAACGTTCATCATGCGCGAGCCGCCCTCGGCGCGCTCGATGCTCTGGTGCGGGCCTCACGGTCGAGCGGCGGAGTTGCTAGCGAGCTCGCCGAGCGATTCCTCGGCGCGCTCCGCGAGGCAGCCCTCGACGAGCCCATCGTGGTCGAGCCGCTCGGGCTGCGACTCGGCGCGCAGAGCATCGGCGGCGACGAGGCCGCGCTTCGCTGGACGCTTCCGGTCTTCCTCGCGGGGGTTCGAAGCCTGCTGCCGCGGCCGGAGTGCACGGCGGACGACGTCGTCTTGCTCGCCGAGCGGCTGGGCGCCGCGACGCCTACGACCGAGAGCGCCCTCTCGCTCCAGGATTGGGTATTCTCAGACGGAGCCACCGGGATCGACGTCGACGTCGCGCCGAGCTTCGTCGAGGCTTTCGAGGCAGGGGAGTCCGGGTCCCTCGCGAGCACGAGCGCCATCCTCGCGATCCGGGCGCAAGCCGTCGCCGACGAGAGCGGCGCGGTTCTCACCGTCGCCGAGCTCGATCGTGCAGCGCCGATGGCGACCCTCGCCGTCGAGATCGACCTCTACGAAAGACAAATCACGGACCGCGATCTCGAGCCGTCGGGGCGTGACATGATCGCCGTCGCGCGGAACGCCGATATGCCGCGCGGGTGGCTCGACACCGAGCTTCGACTCGCGTGTCACGAGGCCGAGCTTGTCCGTGCTCACCTCCCCTCGCGACGGCTCGCGCGGCTCCTTCGCGCGCGGCTCGATGTCGGAGCGGACGAGGCTTTTTTCCAGTCATGGCGAGCTGCGACGACCGAACCGGTCGCCGGAGGTCGTCCCTCGGAGAGCGAGCTCGTTCGCAAAAGGCTCCACGACCGCGCGTTCTTCACCCGGCTCGGCGAGCAGCTCGGCGCAGCGCCCCTCCCACAGACACTCGATCACGTGCTGTCGCTCGGCCCCAGCTACGCGGCGCTCGCGCTCGTCGCGCACGCTTCGGCTGAAGCACCCGCCGCCGAAGCTGCCCTCGCTTGGCTCTCGAGCACACCAGTTGTCGCGGTGCTCTTCGCAGCACTCGCTGGGGGACGTGCGCTCGCGCAGGTCTTTCCTTCGTTCGAGGCGAACGAGCGGGAAGCCGTTGCGCTTCAAATCGCCGACGCCGCGCAGCCAGCGTCGCTCTTGGAGGCGATCGAGACCACGAAGTCGATCGCTTGGCTCGCGCGCGCCACCAATCTCCCGTCGCGCTTGGAGGGTGACGACTTAAAGCGGTTCGTGGCGCTATCGGCCGCGCTGTCCGCGCCGGCTCCGATGCTCTCCGCGCTCTCGCAACCCGCGGCGAAGACCCTGAGCTCCGAGTCGCTCGAGCTCGCGATGCGTGCGCTCATCGCAGCGGGCCGCGGCGACGACGTCGTCGCCCGCGCTCGCCAGCGCGGTGCCCCCGAGAACGTGCGCATTGGCGCGCTCGCGGCAGCGTTTCGTGTGAGAGCTCTCCGCGGCTCTGTGCTTCGCTTTCGATTCGCCGAGTGGATCGATCCCGGCGAGCTCGCGTTCGAGCTGCGAAAGCTGCGCGCGCGTGACAAGGAGGAGCGGCAATGACGGACACGGCAACCGCTGCGGCTCTCGCTGTCGACGCGCTCTACGGGTTCGCCCGCACGGCGATCGCCTTCGGCGACGCGCATCCGTCTACACAACGGAGCGGCTCGCCTTTGCGCGACGCCATCAACGCCGCGAAGCCGCCACTCACCCTTCAGTTCGTCGACGGCTGCGTGTTCCGCGACAAAGTGCTCGTCCCCGCGACGGCGGCCACGTTCAAACGCGGGGCGGATCTAGGTCGATGGCTGCGCAGAGCGGGGGCGGAGGAGCTGTCGTTCGAAGCCGGCGTCACCGACGCTTCGCTTTCGAGACTGGCGACGTGCTTCGTCAAAGCCGCGAGAGGCGAGCGCGATCCCATCGCCGACGAGCGCCTCGAAGGTCTGCGCGCTCGGCGGATCCCCCACGTCGTCCGCGGCGAAGACGTCGAGGACGTCGCCGCCGACGTGTTCGCCGCGGCGCAGCTCGGGATCGCCATCGAGGGAGTGCGGGGTCTGGTGCACGCTGAGGTCTGGCCGTGGCGAGCGGCGCTCGGATCGCTCCGACGCCTCGACCGAGCCGTCAAGCTCCACCCCCGCGCCGTCATGCGCGTGCTCGAGCTGGCAGACTTGGGCTCGGTGACTCGCAGAGTGACCGGCTGCGCAGTCCTCGTTCACATGACGCTCGGCGCGGCGGGCGTGTCTACCGTGTCGCGCCGGGTGCTCAGCCACGTCGCGCTCTGCCTTGGCGCGCAGGGCATGGCCGCCCGCGGCGCTCTTCCTCTCTCGGAAGCCGTCGAACGCGCCATCACGGCTGTTCTGGCCGAGCCGGTCGATGCGGAGAAGGGACCTGATCCGCACCGCGCGCAGGTCGTCGCCGCGCTCGTGTCCCTCGCCTGCGGACAGCCCGTCCCCGGCGAAGCGCTCGTCCGACTGGCGTACGACGTCGAAGCAGGGCGAAGCCCCGGAGACGTGGACTTCGACCACTCGACGCTCGATCGTTTCGCCGAGCTCCTGAGAGCGAAGGACTCGGATCCGGAGCGCGACAAGTGGCTCCGCATCGCGATCCACGCGTTTGGGGTCGTGCCCCCTGGCGCGCGTGTTCGCCTCGCCGACGGCCGGGTAGGCGTGGTGCTCGACGCGGGTCTCCCTGGAGATCCGATGCGCCCGCTCGTGCTCGTGGGGACCGAAACCGTTCGACCGAGCGAGCCCGTCCGGCTCCTGCCGGGGGTCGCGTGACCGTGCTCGAACCAGGGGTCCGCGTTCTGGGGAGGTACATCGTCGGGCCTTTCTTGGGAGCGGGCGGCATGGCTGCCGTGTACCAAGCAACCGACGAGCGCACGGGAGGCCAGGCCGCGGTGAAAGTGATGCTCCACACGTTCGAGCCGTCGCTCGTGAAGCGGTTCGAGGCCGAGGCGATGGCGCTCTCGAGGGTGACGCACCCGAACGTGGTCCGGCTCTTCGCGTTCGGCGAGACTCCGGGCGGAGCGCCATGCATGGTGATGGAGAAGCTCGAGGGTCTCGACCTCGAGAAGCACCTCGAAGCTTCTCCGAACGCGCGACTTCCGGAGCGCGAGGCGATCGCGATCGCGATCGACGTCCTCGAGGGTCTCGACGCGATCCACGCCGCGGGGATCGTCCACCGAGACTTGAAGCCATCCAACGTGTTCTTGACGGACGGTGAAGGCCCGCGGCGTCGCGCCAAGCTCCTCGACTTCGGGATCGCGAAGGCGTCGTCGGCGCCGAAGCTGACACGGACGGGGAACTCGGTAGGCACCCCGGCGTACATGGCGCCGGAGCAAATTCTCGGCACCCCGAGCGCGATTGGGCCCCACACCGATCTCTATCAGGTAGGCATGGTGCTCTTCGAGATGCTGACGGGCACGATGGCCTTCCCGTGCGAGCAAATGGCGGACCTCGTGCTTCGTTGCAGCCAACCGCCGGCTCGAGCCGATGGCAGGGGCATCGGCCTCTCGGCGGCGTGGGATCCGTTGTTCAAGCGCGTCCTGGCGGCCTCGCCCGCCGCTCGACCGCCTTCAGCGCTCGACCTCATCGCGTCTCTCGACGCGCGAGGGATGGGTCGAGCGCTGCCGCAGTGGGAGGCGGTCGCGTCCGTTGCGCTGGCGTGCGCTCCGACGGAGAGTCTCGCGACACTAGATGGCGAGTCGCTTGCCGACGAGGGCGCGGCTCGAGGGCGGTTACGGAGCATCGCTGCGCGCCTCCCCGCGTCTCGGTTGGCGCGCACGGACGAGCGACGTTGGATCGCCGCGCAGCTCCCGCCCGGCGCCCGCTCGTTTCGCATCGGCGCGGAGGTCATGGTCGTCGTGGGCTCGCTCGACCCCGCGGCGGTCGAGGTTCTACGCGCGAAACTGATTGGGAAGTTTGGCTCGGGGATCGTGGTCGAGTCGGCCGAGATGCCGCCCGGTTTCTCGATATCGCTCGCGCAGCTCTCCGGCGCAGGCACGCTTCCGGAAGCGTTGGCCGAGCTGGTCGCGCGGGTCCTTTGAAGTAGGAACGCGCTGCCGTCATGAGGCCCGGTGCATCGGTCTATGGTGGCGTTCGGACCGAAGCTTTTTTCGCCGAGAACTGCGGAGGCCGAGAACGAAATCAGCGGCGACCGACCTTGGGCGCCGAACGAGCGCGAGTCGCAAAAGTACATGGTCGGCCGAGCTTCTCCTCGATCGACCCCGTGGCCTCGAAGGCTCAGCCCCAGTCTTTGCAACAGGCCTGCCCGTCGGCTCCGCATGCGGAACAAAATTCAGTCCGGGCGCGTCAGAACGACGAGCTCGCGTTCGCGGACGCCGCCACCACGCGGGACGAACGTCGCGGCGCCCTGGTGCGCCGCTCGGCGTGAGCTCATGACGGGGACGGCGATCCGGCGTGGCCCCGAACATCGCCACACACGCACGGGAGCGGCTTTTCGGCTCGCTAGGGCAGCAGCACGGGCGTCGCACGGCGGGCTAGCTGCTCATGCAGGATGGCGCGCAGGCTGTTTACGCTGTGCTTGGGGAGGAGGTTGACCCCCTTGCCCAGCTCGAAACCTTCACTGCCGAGGTCGTTGCTGTAGCCGCTCGAGAAGATGACGCGCAGACGCGAGCTCGCGAACCGCAGCGTGTCGCCGTGGATACCTCGGATATCGTGGATGTCGTGGTGCCCGACGGCATCACCGACGAGCGCTCCCGCGCGCTCTTTCGCGTGTGTGCGAGCGCGAGGTCGTTTGCTGCCGACCGGTTGCCCGATGGGCGCGTCCAACTTCGGATCGACACCCGCGAAGGCGGCCGTCGCAGGAGGCTCGTTGACGCGGACGAGTGGGCGCTCGTCGCGCGTGGGCTCGCGCGTGGGCTCGAGCGTCGAAGCTGACGTGGCGCTGGCGGAGTCGATCGAGACCTTTCCGTCTGGCGTTCGATCTGGCACGGCATTGCGGGATGCTGCCGCCGCGCTCGGCTTCTGTGAGTGAGTCCCCAGCAACAAGGACCTCGCGTCCATTGTGCACGCCATTGCCGTGACGCTCGAACTGCGCCTGCCCGTGCTCTCCAGATGCGGCCCCTTTCTCGACGAGCGCGCCGTCGAGGAGCTCGTGACGCCGCTCGCCCTCGGGGGATCGCGAGGAGATCCTCCAGCGTGGCGGGGACAGCCTTCACAGCGGGGCTTGCCATCTGTCGAGGTTAGCACGCGCCCGAGACTCGAGAAGAAGCAGCGTGAGCGCGAGCGGAGGAGGGACGACGCACCCCGGACTGGAGGTCGCAGTGTCCTCGTCCGGAGGTCGCCAAAGGCCGCCAAAGCCAACGCCGATGCGAAGGGGGCCGCCCGAGCCTCCGAAACGAGTATGGTGGCCGCTTGAACATTCCCGAGGCTCTCGCTCCGCTTTTCGACGAAGGCATCATCGACCGGGTCGTGAGGCCTTTGATGAGCGGAAAAGAGGCGCAGGTCTTCCTCGTCGAGTGCGCGGGCGAGCTCCGTGTCGCGAA
>JAYUKI010000381.1:0-1400 GCA_043764595.1 Myxococcales bacterium
CGGGGGCATCGCACGAGTCGGCGTCGGACCTCGTTCGAGGTAGACGAGCGGATCGGCGAGATCGAGCGACGCGAGCTCCGGCGAAGGCCCGAGATACGCGTGCTCGACTTCGCGGAGACGATCGGCCACGAACCTGGAAAAACCAGCCTTTCGGCGCGAGAAGCGATCGGCGTCGGAAACCTGGAACATGCCACACGCCGGGACCACGGCCTTGGGGACCACGTTCGTGTCGAAGGCACGTTTGGCCCACGGCTCGGGGCGCTCGTGGGTGGTCGCCAGAGTGAGGCTCGTGGCCAGGTTTGCTCCCGCGGACTCGCCCGCCACCACCACGCGCGAGAGGTCTCCACCGAAGCGCGCCGCGTTCTCGACCATGAACGCGTACGCGTGGCACACGTCCGCGATCGCCGCGGGAAACCTGTTCTGGGGCGCGAGCCTGTAGTTCACGTTGAAGACGACGTAGCCGCGACGCGCGAACGCGAGCGCCATGATCCAGTGCGTGTCCTTCGACAAGATGCGAAACGCTCCGCCATGCACGTAGAACACGATCGGGTGCGGACCTGTGCCATCGATGGGCTTGTAGACGTCCATGAGGTGCGCGTCGGTTGAGCCGCCGTGGTAGCCCTGGTTCTTCAGGACCTCGACTCCGTGGTGCTCGGGGCGCGCATGCGGGTGCAGACCTCCGACCCGCGACATGCCGTGAAAGAAGCCCTCCATCAGCGCGGAGCCGAGCGCCTTGCGCGTCCTCGAGACGAAGTCGTCCATGCTCCGAGTCATAGCTTCCGCGGTGCTGTGGCGCCACGCCGACACGGCTCCTCCACCTTCACTTACACGCGCCTACGTTCGCGAACGAGATTCGGGAACGAGCACAGCTCGAACGTGTGCTAACCCGGCGCGCGTGAGCCGCATCCACAAAACTCTCCCCGAAAAAGGCACCCGCATCGGCATCGCGTACTCCGGAGGCCTCGACACGCGCACCGCGGTCGCTTGGCTCTCGCGGCAAGGCCTCGAGGTGCACGCGTACACCGCAGACCTCGCTCAGCCGGACGAAAAGTCCCCCGCGGACATCCCGCCAACCGCGCTCACGCACGGCGCGAAGGCGGCGAAGCTCGTCGACTGCAAAGACGCCATGGTCGCGGAGGGCATCGTCGCCATCCAGTGCGGGGCGTTCCACCTCTCCACGGGCGGGCGCAAATACTTCAACACGACGCCCCTCGGGCGCGTGGTCACCACGACCGCGATCGTGCGCGCGATGAAGACCGACGGCGTGGCCGTGTTCAGCGATGGCAGCACCCACAAGGGCAACGACATCCAGCGGTTCTTCCGCTACGGCGCGCTCTTGAACCCGGAGCTCACGATCTACAAGCCGTGGCTCGACACGGCGTTCGTCGATGCGTTCGGCG
>JAYUKI010000382.1:0-4645 GCA_043764595.1 Myxococcales bacterium
CGCGGCAAGTACGACAAAGCGAAGGAAATCTACGCGAAAATCAAGGCGGGACCCGCCGGCGCAGGCCCATCGCTCGATCCTTTCGCGCGTGGAAAAATCGCGAACATGCACGCCGCCGTGGCAGAGGCCTACGCCGACGCGGGCCTCGTGCACGAAGCGATCGACGAGTACCAGCGCGCGACCCGTCTCTGCCCAGAGTTCGCCGATCTCCAGGTTCGCCTCGCCGCGCTTCACCGCCAGAACGGCGACCTTCCGACCGCTCGCACCTGCTACGAAGCTGCCCTCTCGGCACGCGACGGCTACGTCCCGGCAAGGCTCGGCCTCGGCATCACGCTCTTCACCCTCGGAGACACGAACGGCGCCGAGACCCAGTGGAATCGCGCCCTCGAGCTCGAGCCGGAGAGCTCCCAAGCAAAGCTCTACCTGCGCATGCTCGAGCGCACGCGCACGGCACCTCCGCCCCGCGGGGACTGATCGCGTGGAAAAGAGCGACGTTCCGGCGCCCGACCCTACCCACGAAGGTCCAGAGGCGGAAGCGCGGGCCAAGCCGCGAGGCTTCCGAGCAAGGGCGAAAGCCCTCTTTCAGCACGAGAAAGTGAAAGCGGCTTGGGCGCGCCTGCGTGGCGGCGAGCTCACGCCGTTTCGGGCGGCCGCCAGCGTATTCGTTGGAGTTCTCGTCGGTACGACCCCGCTCTACGGTCTCCATTTCCTGCTCGTCATGGGCATATGCCTCCCACTCCGCCTCGACGTGGCCATCGCCTACGTTGCGTCGAACGTGTCGCTCCCCATCTTCGCGCCCTTCATCAACACGGCCGAAGTGGAAATCGGAGCGTGGCTGCGCACGGGAAAGTTCATCCACTTCGACAAGGCCGATTTCGAGGCTCGCGGCCCGTTCGACTACGCCCGCGAGCTCGTGCTCGGGACCCTGGTTTTCAGTCCCATAGCTGCCCTTTTCGCTTCGGTGCTGGCCTATGGGGTCGCGTGGACCGCACGTCGCCGGAAGCTCTCCGGGAAGACCGCTTGAGCTGCAAAGCGAAAGGCCACGGTCGCCGCTCGCGCGACGGCTCGTAGCCTTTCCCGCGACCCGAATCGTTCAGAAGCCGACCACGAGCGCGAGGTTGCCGCCGAGCAACGCCCTCGGATCGACGGACTGCGACGAGGTAAAGCTCTGACCGTTCACGGTGACGATCGTGGGCGGTCCGTCGGACGACGCGAACACCACGGCCGGATCGAACGACAGATCGAGACCGACATTCGCTCCGAACACGTGTCGGAACCCGATGCGCCCGCGAAGGTGGCCGGTGTTGAGCGCTGACGCGTTCGATCGATCGAGACCGACGTAGCGCTCGAAGCCAGGACCAACGCCGAAAAGCAGGCTATTCGACGCATACGAGTCGAGCTTCACGCGAAACTCCGCGCCGACCCAAAGCGCAACGCCGCCGGAGGCCGTGCGCGCTCGCGCTCCGAAACCAGCGAATCCGAGCTCGCCGACCAGCGAGAAGTACGAAGTGAACGCGTACCTCGGCGTGACACCGACGCTGTAGCCGATGCTGTCGCTGCTGGTTCCCTGGCCTACGAAGCTACGCACGGAGGTGTAGAAGCCAAAAACGCCGCCCGTTCCGGTGCGGAGGCTCGAACTGTCCGCTTCGTCGCGACGCTTCACCCGGGCCGCGTAGTCGTCGTAGCTCGTCGCGCCCTTGCCATCGTCCGAACGCGAGCCGGAGCTTGCTCCGCCGCCGGCTTGCGCTTCGGTCTTTTCGCCGTTCAGCGACAGCGAAGCGCTCCCTCGAACGCCGCCCGGTGGAGTGTTGTCCTTCTCTTCCGCCTTGCGCGAGCTCTCGAGCTGTCCTTCGAGGACCTGAATGCGCTCTTCGATCTCTTTGGCATCCGACGCCTCGGGCCGCGAATAAAGGTATGCGCGGTAGTCGTCCAGCGCCGCGGTCGGGTTGCCGAGCTTGTCGTGGCAAGCCCCACGGTCACGGCGGAGCGTGGGCTCGATCGTGATGCGGACCGCCTCGTCGAAGAGCGGCAACGCCCCCGCGCAATCCTCGGCCCGCGCCTTGGCCCGCGCCCGAGCAGCGGAAGACGCCGAAGCGTCGCTGGAGCTGAGATTGAAGGGCTGATTGCGGCTGCGTGCGGGTTGGGGAGGCTTCTGGGCGAAAGCCGGCCCCGAAACGAGCGCCACCGCGAACATCAAGCCAGCCTTCACGAAGCGTGAGCACGCCGAAAACGACATGTTGGGGAGCATACTGAGCTTTTTTTCCCATGGCCGAATTTCCGGGGAAACGTCGGCGGCGAACGCTCGAGATTCCGAGCGCAACCAAGCAAAGGAATGGCCCCTCGGCGGCGGAGGGCTCGGTACGAAGGCCGGTATCGCGTGTCGGAAAACTTTGGTAGTCCCTGGCGCCACGGGGCCGCGGCCCCAAACCTCGGGGTGCTTTTGCCATGATCGTCATCGTCGACTACGAGGTAGGGAACATCGGTTCCATCCTCAACATGCTGAAGTTCCTCAACATTCCGGCCATCGCAAGCCGGGACAAAGAGGTCCTTCGCACGGCCCCGAAGCTGCTCCTGCCTGGGGTCGGAGCGTTCGACTCCGGCATGGAGCGCCTCCAGAAACACGACCTCGTGGGGCTTCTCGGCGAGTGCGTCACCGAGCGCAAAATCCCCGTCCTCGGGATCTGCCTCGGCATGCAGTTGCTCACGCGTGGCAGCGAAGAAGGCTCCCTCCCCGGCCTTGGCTGGATCGACGCCGAGTGCAAGCGCTTGGCGAAAGAGCGGGACCCTTCGGGCAAGATGAAGATCCCGCACATGGGGTGGAACATCGTGAGCCCCACGCAGACCGAGTCCGGCCTCTTCACCGGAATGACCGAAGAGCTCCGATTCTACTTCGTTCACTCGTACCACGTGGTCTGCGACGATCCGGCAGATGTCGCGGCGACGACGCCCTACTACGGAACCTTCACCTCGTCGGTTCAACGCGGTCACGTGATGGGCGCGCAGTTCCATCCCGAGAAGAGCCACAAGTTCGGGATGCGTCTCCTTCAGAACTTCGCGGCTTTCCGAGGCGAGACGGGACCATGACGGTGCGTGGAATCCCGCTGGGCGTCAAAGCCCATTTGGATTCTCGCCACCACGATACGTTGCCAGAACCAATACGGGGGGCGCATCGGGGGATGCGACGAGCGACGCGCGCCCCGTTGCCAATTCAACGCGGACTCGGACACTTCGAGAGTAGGAGCCCGAGCGCGACGGCCACGAATCGGCCACGAAACAGGACCGCCGTACGAAGCTCCGCACCCGAAAAACGGCCGCGCGCCGAGGGAACGCAGGCTCTTGGCAACATCAGCCAACGAGCGAGCGAACCTCGTCGACCACTTTGCGCAAGTCCGCCTCCCCGAGGCCCTCGTAGAGCGGCAAGGTGAGGCTTCGCGCGAAGACGTTGTCGGCCCTGGGAAAGTCCCCGGGACGAAAACCGTAACGCGTACGGAAGTAGGTGGTCATGGGCATATGCCAAGTACCGATGTTGGTCTCGATGCCACGTTCGCGCAGGGTCTTGATGATCGCGGCTCGGCTCGGGGCGATGGCCTCCGGAAGGGTCGTAACGTAGCTTTGCACGGCGTGCGTGGCTTCTGGCGCGACATAAGGCGCTTGAATCGAAGTGCCGGCAAGGAAGCCGTCGTACACTTTGGCGAGCCGCTGGCGAGCCCCGAGAATGCGGGGCATTTTGGCGAGCTGCGTGACGCCGAACGCGCCCTGGAACTCGGTCATGCGGCAATTGAAGCCCGGCATGATGAAGTCCGGAGTGGGAGCCGTGGGATCGAGGCCGTGGTTGCGCAGCGCGCGAAGGCGATTCGCGATGGCTTCGTCGTCCGTCGTGATGGCCCCGCCCTCGCCCGTGGTCACGGCTTTCCGCGGATGAAAGCTGAAGCAACCCATGAGGCCGAGGCTGCCGGCCTGCTTGCCTTTCCATGTGGCGCCGAGGGCGCACGCGGCGTCCTCGACGACAGGCAGGCCGTATTTCTCGCCGACGGCGAGCAGTCGAGTCATGTCGGCCATTTGACCGAAGGTGTGCACCGGAAGGATCGCCTTGAGCCTTCGCTTGCCGTCCACCGTTTTGGTGATTCGCGCGAGGGTCTCTTCGAGGGCGTCCGGGCACATGTTGAACGTGCGCTCGTCGATGTCGACGAACACGGGCTGCGCGCCACAGAGCTCGATCACGTTGGCGGTGGAGATCCACGAATAGGCGGTGACCGCGACCAGATCGCCCGGTCGAACGTCGATGGCCAGGAGCGCGAGCTGGAGCGCAGCCGTGCAATTGGTCAGTGCGACGGCGTGCTTCGATCCAGTGATCGCCTTCAGCGACTCCTCGAACTTGGCCACGTTCGCCGCCTGGACGAGAAAGCCCGTTCGAAGCACCGCCGCAACGGCATCGAGATCGTCGTCCTCGATGCTCGGCACGGAGAGGCGAATCACGACGCGGTCCTCTTGTAGTACTCCGCCGCGCGCGCGATGCCCTCTTCGAGGTCCACTTTGGCGTTGAAGCCGATGAGCTCGCTCGACTTCTTCACGTCCGGAATGCGCATGGCCACGTCGGCCATGTCGCGCGGCACCAACGTGATTTTGCTCTTGGATCCGAGCACCC
>JAYUKI010000383.1:0-4641 GCA_043764595.1 Myxococcales bacterium
CCGAGCGTTCACGAAGCGTGAGCGGATCCATGCGCCGAGTTCCCCGGTGCCGGACGCGCCGACGTGACCGCAGATAGCATCCTTTTCCGGCCAACGTAAAGAACCGTTGCATCCACTGCCCTTCGGGAAAGATAGTCTTGCGTGGCCATTCGGACGCCGCTCTTTCTCGACGACGTTGCTCCGTGCCTCTCGGACCTTGGCCGCGATCCTTCGGGTCTCGTGCTCGCTCCGGTGCACGCGGGAACCGTCAACACGAGCTATGCCGTCACCCTTGCGTCGGGCGAGCGGATTTTTTTGCGGCTCTACGAACAGCAAGACGTCGAGGGCGCGCGCCAGGAAGCCGAGCTTCTCGCCACGCTCGCTGCGCGTCATGTTCCCACGCCCTGTCCGATCGCGCGAAGCGATGGCGAGCCCGTCACGGTCGTTCGAGGCAAAGCCCTGGTGGCGTTTCCGTTCTTGCCCGGGACTACCACGCCGCAGGCTGCGGTCACCGTGGCCCACACCCGTGCGGTTGGCAAAGCGCTCGCGCAATTCCATGGCGCGGTTCAAGGGCTCCCTGCCGCGGAAGGGCGGTTTGGCCGAGACGCCCTGCTCGCGCTTGCACGCAGCTTTCGCACGCATTCCTCGTGCAGCGTCCGCGACATCGCTCCATTTCTCGTGGCCGAGTTGTCGCGTGACGACGGCGTTGCCGCTCGTGACCCCTCTCTGCCGGGCGGGCTCGTCCACGGCGATCTCTTTCGCGACAACGTTCTCTTCGTTGGCGAAAACCTCACTGCGCTCTTGGACTTCGAGAGTGCGCAGCGCGGCACGTTCGTCTACGACCTCGCGGTGGTCTTCTTGTCGTGGTGCTACGGGCCGTCGTTCGACTGGGCGCTGGCGCGCGCACTGGTGGCAGGGTACGAGGAAGTGCGACCCCTGGAAGAGCACGAATGGGCAGGGCTTTTTGCCGAAGCGAGGTTCGGTTGTCTAAGGTTCGCGACCACTCGAATCGCCGACGATACCTGGCGCGTGGGCAAGCGTTATCGGCGGTTCCTCGCCCGCTTGACGGCCATTTCTACGCTCGGGCCGAACGGTTTGCGGGAGAGACTTACCCGATGACCGGGCCGTCCAAGAAGGCAAGCTCGCCGACTCTCGGCCTCGTCTCCCTCACGGCGAGCTTGCTTGCCTTCGCTCCCGGTATGGCCTTCGCGGCCGACGCCACTGCGGAAGAGGAGAGCGCGCCGGAGGCGGAGCCTTCGACGCCCGAGTCTGCGAAGCCCGAGCCTCCTTCGCTCCCGCCCGAACCGGTCCCTGGTCTCGCGCCTCCCATCATCGACCCGTACGTCGCGCGTGAGCCTGCCATCGCGCCGAGCGTGTGGTGGCTGGTCACGCAAGCCATTCCGAGCCCCGAGCTCGTGGTCGGCAACGAAGGCGCGCGTTTTGGAATGCGGTGGCAGGTGACGCCGTTCCTCTATTCGTTCGGCATTCACCGTCGCTTGTCTCCGATTCGGACGCTCATCGTCGAGCCCATCGTTCGACACTCGGGTTCCATCGAGTTTTTCGTCTCGCCGGAATGGGTCGCCTACAAAGGTGGGACCACCCTCGTCGATGTCGGCGTGCGCACGACCATCCCACTCTTGCATCGCGGCGAGTACCTGAGCGCGTCGCTCGGCGTGGCCCATACGTCTTTCGACGGATGGAGCGGGGTCCGCTATGAGGGGGGGATCTACGTTCTCTTCGGAGTGCTCGGCGCAGTCGTTGCCGTCAGTCCCACTCCCGAGCTCGCTCCCGTGTCCACCGCGCTTACCCTCCGCGTGAGGTACTTCTGATGCGCGTGCACGCCATCGTACGGTCCATCGCCGCCGTCGTGCTCTCGATCGCCACGGCAGGCTGTGCGCTGCTCCCGGTGCTTTCGCGAAACACCGCTACCGCGTTTCGCACGCCTGACGCCGTGCCCCACAAGATCGTCCATCCCGAGCGAAAAGACGCTCGGCTTGCCGTGCTCTGGGTCGGTCACGCCACGTGCCTCGTCCAAATGGACGACCGCTTCATCCTGACCGATCCCGTGTTCACCTCCACGGTAGGCCAGGTGTCACGGCGTCTGGTAGAGCCGGGCATCGAGCCCTCCGCGCTCCCGCCGATCGATGCCGTGCTCATCTCTCACATGCACCCCGACCACCTGTCTCTCGGGTCGCTCGAGATGCTCGAGACCAAGATTCGGCACTTGGCCCTCCCACGCGGAGGCCTCACGTACCTCACCGATTTTTCGTTCGATGCCTTCGAGCTCGGCACGTGGGAAGCGTGGGAGCGAGACGGCCTGCGCATCACGGCCGTGCCCGTGAAACACGTGGGCTTTCGCTACGGCATCGACGACGCCTGGATGCCCGACGCCTTCACCGGCTACGTCGTCGAGTACCACGGGTTGCGGGTGTACTTCGGTGGCGACACGGCCTACGACGAGCGCGCGTTCATCGAGACCGCCCGTCGATTTCCTTCGGCAGACGTGGCCCTCTTGCCCATCTCGCCGGCCGAGCCTCGCGAGTTCATGCGACGTACCCACATCGGTCCGGAGGAAGCCGTGCAAGTCTTCCTCGATCTCGGCGCAAAGACGGTCGTCCCGATTCACCGCGACACGTTCGTCAATTCGTCCGACGACGGCGGAGTGGCTCTCGCCCGATTCCTCGCCGAAGCGAAAGCCAAGAAGCTTCCCGAAGGCAGCGTCCAGGTCCTCGGATTCGGCGAGCAGAAGGTGTTCGTTCCGCGCGAAGCGAAGTAGCCGCCCCGGCGCTCGCATCCGCGCGAAAAAACACGACGCCCGCACCCTCGATGTGTCGAGAGGCGGGCGCGGTGGTTTTTGGCGCTGGATCAGGCTGGAGGTGCGGCCTCGGCGGCAGGCGCCGCATGAGGCAGCGGCGCGTCGGCAATGCGGACCTTGTCGGTCTGCCAGAGGCCCTTGCGCAGGGTCTCCACGTTGACGATCGCTTCGTCGAGGAGCCTTTGCTGGGTCTCGACATCGGTCAGAATCGTGGCTTCGTCCTTTTCTCCGCCTTCGCGCTGGATGCGTGCAGCCGTGAGAACCTCGAGCACTTCGCGGTGAAGCTCTTCGCCCGCGTTCACGACCCATGCGTCGAGTCGCGTCGCGAAGTCCTCGATCATTTCGTCGAGCTTCGGAGCCGCCTTTTCGGCTGCTTGGCGAACGACGTCCGGAGCCATCTCCTTCGCACGCTGCTTGTATTCTGCATCGATACGATCGCGCAGGACGAGCGCCAAGACCGGCGCGGCGAGAGTGAGGAGCCCGCCGACGAGAACGTTGACGAACATGACGCCGAGACCGACGGCAAAGAGCGCCGCGATGCCAGCGTCGTAGCGGAACGTGTCAATTTGGACGTCGAGCCGCTTCACGTCACTGCCGAGGGTCTGTGCGACCCGCTTCGTGGTTTCGTTCGCATCCTCGCGCACGAGCGCAATCGTTCGCTCCGCCAGCTCTTCGAGCTTCTGGCCGATCTCTTTCGCTTCGGCCTCCGCCCACTTCTTGAACGTGTCTTCGAGGAAGGCGGGCAGGTATTGCTTGAGGTCCTCCTGTTTGGCCGCGTCGATCACGTTCGGGAGCTGACGGATGGTCTCTTCGACGAACCGGTCGAGGTCTTTGCGAGCGCCGACCTTGATGCCAGCGATTTCCTCGCGAATTTTGATGCGGCGCTGCTCGATGTTTCCGGCTTGGCCGGCGAGGTCTTGCTCCAAGAGCGCGATTCGTCGAAGAATTTCCTCGGTTTTCATCGAGGCGGCCCGGCGCCGCGCATCGACGCCTTTGCCAAGAAGCGCACCGACGTTGAGACCTTCACCGAGGGCGTTGTCGAGAAGAATGCGTCCGCGCTCTTCGGCGAGGAAGGTCGTGAGATGTGCGAGAAGCTCGGGCATGCCACTCTCGGCGGTCTTGCCGGCGAGGGCGGTCTCGGCGCTGATCGCGAAAAGGACGGGGTCCTTGACGAGGTTCTTGAGCTGCGTGCGAGCGTAGTCGAACGCTTCCTTCTGCTCTTCCGGCGAGAGGATGTCCCACTTCGTGATGACGAACACGATCTTGTCGCGCGAGGCCTTGAGCAGTTTGTCCTGCAGAAAGATGCGTTCGCTCTCCTTGAGGATCTGACCGGCATCGAGCAGGAAGAGGACGGCGTCGGCCCGCGGAATGTAGCTGTACGTGATGTCGCTTCGCTGGAGCGAGAGGTCGTTCACGCCTGGTGTGTCGACGAGCAGAATGCGCTCCTTGAGGATCGGCGCCGGGTAGCCGATCTCGAGGAAATCGACCTGCTCGGTGCTGCCGCCCCCGCCCACGGCGAATTTCCGGACCTCGCCGAACGGAATGCTCTCGCGCTTGCCCGACGAATAGACGACCTCGGCGCTCGGCGTTTCGGCGTACTTCAGGTGGTGGATGGCCGCGGTCGTGGGAGTGACCCCGACGGCGAGCGCCGTCTCACCGAGGAGAGCGTTCACGAAGCTCGACTTCCCGTGGTTGAACTCGCCCACCACCACGAGGTGGAAGCGGTCTTCTTCGAGCTTCTTTACGAGGTCGCGTTCGACGCGCTCGCGCAGGCTCTTTGCGCCCACGCGCTCCGCCACGTCCGACAGGGCGGCCAAGGCCTTTTTTACTTCGGCTTTTCGTTCGAA
>JAYUKI010000384.1:0-4639 GCA_043764595.1 Myxococcales bacterium
AGGCGAGGGTGTTCTTGGACCCGGGAAACAGGGCACCGAGGCCCACGACGGCAATGGGGGTCATCAGGGCGGCGGACTTTTGGGAGGGCTTCATGTTGGGATGGGCACCGCGTGTCGAAGGGAAAAACGCAGGAACCCCTGGCGGTAGCACACCCACAAGGCCCCGATTGTCAGAGGGAGGTCATGGGAGCCCCCAAGAGGAGCTTAAATGTTCAGGTTCGTTACGGTTTCGTGACGCGCAGGCCGGCTTTCGGGCACACCACGGGCCTTCCTGGAGCGCAGGTAGACATGGGTCCTCGGACGAAGGCGGCTCTCGGTCGCGGGTGGTCAGGGGGTGGCTTCGGGCTTCGCCATCCAGGTGCCCGCGAGCTTCTTCCCCACCTCGGAGAACGGAGGGAGCTCTTCGGCCAAGATGCCGCGCCGCGAGAGGTCGGCCTCGAGCTTGTCGTATTCGTCGCGCGGCCTGCGGCTCGCCATCGGCCCTTGGGGCGTGAGGATCGTGAAGAGCAGGCTGTCGCCCTCGGCGCGCTCGAAATACCAGGGATACTCGAGGTATTGCGCGTGCACCACGGCGAGCAGAAGCTTGAGTACCTCGATCACACGGTCGTCGAGTTTCGCGTCGTCGATGCGCACTTTCTCGATGAGAGCGTTGCCGTCGCGCACGAGGCGCGTGCGCGGCCCCGATCGTTCCGCGCCGCCCACGAGACCGGCCACGAGGCCCGAGCCGTTCGTGCCGAGCGGCGAAAGCTCGACGAGCAGGCCTCGCTCCATGTCTTGGTAGAGGAGTGGGTGCACCAATCGTGCCTTTTTTCCGCACGAAGCGCACGAAAAGACCGAGAGCGCGCCGGCCAGCAAGCGCTCCTTCAAGCTCGGATCGAGGGTCACGTTCACCGAGGAGTGAAGCGTCATGCGCCCAGGCGCACCACAGGCCGGACAAGTGACCGAGTCTTCGCGAGCCAGCGACATTGGCCCTTCCTACCGCACCGAGCGTCCGAGCGAAAACAGGAATGTTCGGAAGACCGCGACCCTCGAGGGAGGACCTTGGCCTCAGGAAAACGTTTTTGGAAAGGCTTCGCGCACGCCATCGAGGACGAATTGAATCGCGATGGCGGCGAGAATGAGACCCATCAAACGGCCAATGACGTTGATACCCGTTTTGCCGAGGAGCTTTCCGACCCACGCGGCCGAGCGCAAGATGAAGAACGACGCGAGCCCAATGCCCAGGACGGCGAGGTGAACCGCGATGCGCGAGGACGTCGTCTCGGCTTTTCCGGCGAGGACCATGACGGCGGCGATGGCGCCCGGACCGGACAAAAGAGGCAGACCTAGTGGAATCATGCCCACATCGTCGTGTTTCTCGACCTGCTCCTCTTTGGTGGAGCGCATCTCGGAGTGCTGGGCCTTCATCATGTCGAGGGCCACTCCGAAGAGCAGGATGCCACCGGCGACTTTGAAGGCCGGAATGGTGATTCCGAAGAACCGGAAGATGACCGAGCCCGCGAGCGCGAGGACCGTGAGCACCACGAAGCACGTGACGGAAGCGCGAAGGGCCGTGCGCTGCTGGGACGCTTGATTTTCCCTGCCCGTGAGCGCCACGAAGACGGGCACGGCCGAGAACGGATCGACGATCGAAAAGAGCGATCCGAACGTGACGAGCGTTTCGGTGAGGAGCAAGGGACCCAAGGCAACGCGCTTCTAGCAGGGACCCGGGCGAACCTCCAAGGGCGCTTGATTTTGGCACGAAAGCGAAGGAGGCTCGAGGGAACGGCCGACTGGGATGCCGAAGGACCGTCATGCCGAGCAAGGAAGAGGTCGCCAAGGCCGTTCTGTCGACCGCTGCGCTCCGGGTGCACCTCGATCCGCGTCGGAACGGCGTGATCGTGCCGGACGGCTTCGCACGGGATGCGAACCTCATTCTCGAGTTTGGAACGAATCTCTACGTTCCCGTTCCCGACCTCGTGGTCGACGAGGTGGGCATTCGTGGAACGTTGACCTTCGGTGGAGTGCCTTTCCACTGCACGGTTCCTTGGACGGCTGTCTTCGGTTTGGTCGATGCCGAGGGGCGCGGCCAAGTGTGGAAGGAGGATGTCCCTCCCGACATGCCGCAGGCGCCCGTGCCGGACCGCCACGAAACCGAGTGCAGCTTCTGCAAAAGGCACAAGGCCAACGTGAAGTGCCTGATTGCCGGACCAGGTGTCAGCATTTGCGACGAATGCGTGGTGGACGCTCGGGCGACGCGTCCCTTTTTCGACATCGTGCGGGCGTTCTTTTTTGCCGAGAAGGACGAGCCTCCGCTGCCATCGAAGAAGACCGATCCGTACCGCGACCCTTCGTTTACCGCATGCAGCTTTTGTGGACACGAAAGGTCGCAGATGTTGGCTGGTGCCAACGTACGGATTTGCCGTCCGTGCGTCCGACTTTCGTACGACGTCGCGCGCGAGGGAGGGTACCTGCCTTGAACGCTAGTTCCAGGACTCGCTATATTTTAGCGCGCGCCAAAGCCCAAGGACACGAACCAGGATCCCACCGCCCTTGGCGCCGGATCTTCGATGCGCGAGCCAGTCACGCGCCCGTCCACCATGGCGTCCAAGGAGACGCCCACGCACGCGCGTGGGACGACCGCGAAACGGGCTACGAGGCACTGCGACCAAAAGGCGCCTAGGCCGAAACCGGGTCTTGCATCCGTTGCGGCGAGGACGAGCGGAATCGAAACGCCGGCGTCGAGCTCGAGCGCAAAGTGGCGTGTGCTTCCGGCACTGACCACCAAAAGTGGCATTTGGAGGAGCACTCGCGCTTGAGTGCCAATGGCAGGACCGGTCAAATCGGCCGCCCGAGCATAAGCTACCGCGATGGAGGAAAACGCGGTGGCGCTCGCTCCGTAGGTGAACGTCGCGCGGGTGGGGGAAAGCTCACCGCAGGCCGAGGGTCGGCCATTCGGGTCCTCGCAGCCGTTCCGTTCGCCCCGAATCCCGAGCACCACTTTTTCGAGGCGCTTCGTGTGGGCATCGTCGGCGACGAACCTCACCGAAGTCTCGGAATCCTCGCGAGGCCGGACGGGGGTGCAATATCGAAATACCTCGGGGGTTCCAGAGGCTGCTCGCACGTGGAATGCCCGAAGCTCGTGCCATGTCCCGCTCTTCGACACGAAGCTTCCGAGGCGTTCGCCGCGCTCGTTCGTCACGTCGAGATCGGTGAGCCGTACCGAGAGTGTTGGGCCGAGGTCGCTCGAGACACCGACACACAGCCAATCCATGTAGGCCAAAGGCTCGCCCAATGTGCCAAATCGGCCGAGCGGAGCGACCACGGGGCCCTTCGGACCGTCGTGATGGAGCGACAGGCTCCGCGTGGTCGTTTGGGCCGAGCTTTCGCCGGCAAGGGCGAGCCCGAAAAGTAGACCGAACAGAGCACTAGCAGCGCGGATCATAACGGAATGTAGATGCTCGTCGAGCCTTTGGGGGGTCGAGGCGCGTGCGGAAGGGTGTCCGAAAGGCCTACGCGTCGAGCGTAGCACGGGCACCTGCCCGACCGGAGCGCCTCCCGGAACGCTCTACTTCAGGCGCTGTCCGATGCGTGTGCCGAGCTGGGCGAGCGTGGGCGCATATCCGAAGTCGTTCCGCGAGGGATCCGAGGTTTGGATCGGGCAAATCGACCCGACGATGGCTTGCTCGCCCAGGCCCTTGGCGACGCGAAGATGGCGAATCCCGGGCACGGCACGCCCACGCTCTTGAATTGTCGGATCGCTCGAGCTGCAAAACGGTGCGGTCGTTCCGGTGCCGCATTCGCACGTTTCGCGGTTCGCCGTGGTGCACGGAACGGGCGTTGCGAAGGCGAACGTGCACGCCGACTGGAGCTCGACCCCGCCGGTCGACCATTCGCGGCCATGGACCGGATCGGCGGTGTTCGATGCGCCAGGACCAGGAAGGCCAGCGCGAGGACTGGTCGATTGAAGCATATGGGGATCGATTCCCGTGGCGTCGTAGGTGTCCGGGTTGCGACCAACGAGCTTTTCCCAGTCTCCCGCCGCGAGTGGCGTCGGCGCTCCCTTGGCATCGGCCTTGGACCCCAGTGTGGACGGCATTCCCGCAAGCACGGTGAAGAAGACGTCGAACGGCGAGCGAGGGCCCGCCGCGAGTTGGCAGAGCTCTCCGGAAGCGTCGGCCGGAAGACCTTTTGCATAGAGTGGATTTCGGCACTCTGTAGCGTCGAGATAGTTGCCATTCGCGTCGTGTTCTTTGGAGCCGCGAGACACCATGAGTGCGGACAAGCCGTCGACGTAGCGCTTGATCGGGTATTGGGGATCGACTCCGTAGCGCCGCTTCATCTCGTGGAAGCGGACGTTGAGATCGTCTTCGTTCGGTCCGTAAAAACCTTCGTTGGCTGCACACGAGGTGTCGTTTTGCACCCGCGGATCGGCCTTGAACCCGCACGACGTGCAGTTGGGGGACGCGGGATTCGAGAGACAGGCCGCCGTACCGCGCGGAGCCGTGCTTCCGCCGCGCCCCGCAGGCCGCTGCGCCCCGGCCACTCCGGCCGACGACGGGAATGTGGCATTCATGAAGGCCCACCCTTGGCCCCCGACCGAATACGGATCGACCGTCGAGTCGTCTTCGTCGGTGAGCACGACGATGGCGACGACCGA
>JAYUKI010000385.1:0-4638 GCA_043764595.1 Myxococcales bacterium
CGTCGCGTCGGGCGCGCGTCGATCGGTATCTTTGCTGCTCATCGAATCCTCCGGCGAACGGACGGCTTTCCCCGCGGACTCTCGAGGGGCTCACACCGCGTGCCTTTCCGGATAAGGGGAATTCGAGATACGGGCCAAATTTGTGCGCGTCCCGATTCGGTGCGAGACCGCAAATGGGCGCCAGAATTTGCCGGAAAATGGGCGTTATTTCGACGTCGCTCGCGGATCCACGACTGCGTCCGCGCTCACTCGCACGAGCAAGGACCGACCTTCGTTTGACTCTCGACGAGGGTCCTTTTTGCATTCACGCATCGTGCGTCGCTCGTGCCCGTGAGCTCGCACAACGACTCGACCGCGCGCCGCATCGAGCCCAACGCGCGGCATGGCGTGGAGCAGGGAGAGGCCGCACCGGCCGACAAGGGGTCGGACGGCGGCTTTGTGGGGGGATTGGGGGCAACGTCGGTGGAAGGATGTTCGGGCGCGCTCTTGCTCGTCGCTCTGTCAATTTCCGAACGTGCGTGATCGATCCGCTGCTGCGCTTCTTCGGGCGATCGCGGGGCTATTTCGCCCGGCATGCCTGGTGCAGGTGCAGGAGACGCAGGCTCGGCAGGGGGCATCCCACCCGCACCACAGCCGACTCCGAAGAACGAAAAACCGAAGACAAAAATAGCGCGTCGCACCACGGGATCTTCTGCGAACGGCGCGCGCTCCGCAACTTCAGTCACACGGCACGTGGGCGAAGCCCGAATTTTTGCACCAAACCTCGCTTGGCCAGGAAAAGCCGTACGTTTTCGCAAGAAAAACGCTCCTATGACCTTGAGGGACTTTCAACCGAGCGAGGCGACCATGAAGCACGAGCGACCTATCGGGTGTCCCTGGCGCGACACGAGCTCTCGAACAGCGCCGCCAAACCGTTGGCGCGTTCTCGCGCCCCTCGTCATGAAAAGCGCGGGAGCCCTCTTCATCCTGACGTTCGGAAGCCTCGTTTCGATGGGGTGCAGTGCGGCCGAATCGCCCGTGGATGCGGTCGACGAGGGTGAGCTTCGTGCCTCCGACAAGCTCACGCAGTGTCCTGCCACGTTCGACGGGGCGAACGGAGCCGCCTGCAGCGACGCACTTTCGTGCCTCTATTCGTTCGAGTGTGGGGCGACGAAACAGCAAACCCGCTGCTCGTGCGAGGCCGGCAAGCTCGCCTGCAACGATCGGGTCGGACCGATTCCCGTCGGCGAGAAGCAGCTCTGCGCGCCTGGCTCCGCAGCCGACAACACCGAATGCCCCGTGAGCAAGGCCGCCGCGGAAGGCAAGACGTGCGCAGCGGCTGGCCGCATTTGCGCGTACCGCGGGAGGGCTTGCCACGTGGCGCCCGACCAGCCCTTGCTCGACTGGTGCCGCTGCAGCCCGAACGGCGCCGGAGGCTTCGCCTACAACTGCGGAACGGTGCTCTGCGCGCCGCCTCCGTGAGGGCTCCTCGAGGCCCGTCCGAGGACCCGCTCGAGAATCGGGACCGGTCCCGCCGCCCGCGGCGCTGACACGGCGACGTCAGGTTGGCGGCAGCTCGGACGGTCCGAAGAGCGCCTCGATCTCGGCGCGTACGAGGTCCTCGTTCGTGCCCCGGGAAAGGGAAATTTCCTTCACCAGTAAGCCCAGCGTCGTGTCCAAGATGCGGCGTTCCCCGAACGCGAGGGGCTTTTTGGCGCGGAGCCACCCGAGCTCGCGCACGATCTCCGCGGTATCCATGACGTTGCCCGTCTTCATCTTGTCGGCGAACGCCCGCGCCCGCCGGTTCCACGTCTGAAGGTCGAAGACCGTCGGCTTTTCGGCGAGTACGGCGAGAACCGCCGCGACTTGGTCGGCGTTGGCGATGGCACGAAGGCCCACAGCGGTGGCGTTGGCCGTGGGAACGAGAATTTTTCTATCGAGCCCGAGGATGGCGAGAACGTAGAAACGTTGGCGCGCGCCGCCGAGCTCTTTTTCCTCGATGCGGACGACCTCGACGACGCCGTGCACCGGGTAAACCGCGCGCTCACCGACCTCGAATTCACCGTCGGACCGCATGCACCCTCCCGCGTTTCGACGGACGCATGAAAGTGGGCGCCCATCGAATCGACTCGATCGTACATCACTGTGACGTCGGACCCCTCACACTCAATCCGTCGCCACGACCGACGAGCTTCGCGGCGAGTCCCCAACGAACGCCGCGATCCGAGATACGCACCGCGTCCTTGCCAAGGGCGCGAAGCACGGCAAGGGCCACGAACCCTCCCGCGACGATGACATCGGCGCGCTTTGGTTCGAGACCGTGCACGAGGCTGCGTTCGGCGAGAGGCAACGCCGCGAGCTTCGTCACGACGGCGTCGAGCTCGCGAAGGGTCAACGTGGCGCCGTGGACGCGCGAGCCGTCGTACGTCTCGAGCCCCAGGTGCACGGCGGTCAACGTGGTCATCGTTCCGGCAATGCCCACCGCGGTGGCCTCGGCCGGCGCGCGGGGGCAGTCCGCCAGAAGAGCCATCGCAGCCTTCTCGAGCCGCTCCAGATCGTCGCGGCTGGGCGGATCGCTCGGGGCCACGCGCTCGGTGAGGCGCACGCTGCCAACGTCGAAGCTCTTCGCGAAGCTCGGTTTTTCTCCCGGTCGGCCGAAGACGACCTCGGTGCTGCCGCCACCAATGTCGAACACGCAGACCTCGCTTCCGAGGCTCTCGATTCCTGAAAGCGATCCGCGGAACGTCACGTCGGCCTCTTCGTCCCCCGAAAGCACCCGCGCGGGCACGCCGAACAGCGTGCGGCACGCTTCGACGATTACCGCGCCCCCTTCGGCATCGCGCATCGCGCTCGTTCCCACGATGTCCAAGGCGTCCACGCCTGCGTCCCGAACGATGGCCGCGTAGCTCTCGAGGCACGCTCGGGTGCGCGCGATGGCCTCGTCCGACAGACGCCGAGTCCGGTCGACCCCTTGTCCGAGGCGCGTGATGGTCGCGTGCTCCTCGACGGCGACGAGCGAGCCCCCTGGCGCACCGACCGCGTCCTCCGCGATGAGCAAGAGCACCGTGTTCGTCCCGATGTCGATCGTGCCGACGCGCATGTGAGCCACCTTTCCCTACAAAAAAGAGCGCCCCGCGAGACCGTCGGTGAGACGAGCCAAGCGGGGCGATTTCCCGCGCGAAGACCGCGCGGTCGCGACTAGGGATTCAGCGCGAGCCAATCCAGATCCGCTTGTGGAACCGTTTTGGGCGACGACCGAAGACCGGGCCGATTCGGCCAGTGCGCCCGCGGGTTGTTTAAACACACCCACCATGGGCACTCTTCGAAAGGAGCCTTCCGGTTACCGTGGCCAGCCCAGCTATCCACCCAGGCCGCCATGTCGGGGGCCGCCGACAAGTGAAGTCTGTAGAGGTAAAGAACCGGCCCTGGATAGGTCGCCTCCGTTCCTTCCAAAGGCTGACCCCGGTGCGAAAGTCGCGGCTCGTAGGACTCCACTATGTATTCAGGCACTTCAATCTCCGAATCTGATCAGTGCGAACACATACTGTGGTTGTTCGCGTTGACCGAGCTCCCGCAGGGTCCGCAGCATCCCTTCAGCGCGTCACTAAGGCACAGGCTCCGTTGACCAACGAGCCCAGTGTCAGGAAGTCCAGCGCACTTACGCTCTGAATCCTTCTCGCACTTTCCAACGCAAGCATCTCGTTGCGCCCGGGCTGCAGCGGTCAATTGGGGAAGAGCGCTAGGTCGGGGATCACTTGAAGCGGGCTTGGGCTGGGCGTCCGAGCCGGTGATGCTGTTCAGTTGGAGCATTTCTTCGACGTTCGGCTGAACGACGAGCTCGACGCGGCGGTTCTTCTGCATCTGGTCTTTGCTCTGCGTAGCGATGTTTCCCTCTTGCGGGTCCGTATCGCCGTAGCCGGCAGCCGACCAGCGGACGGCATCGAGACCACCACCCTCGCCGGCCTTCTTGCCGACGGGGTTGATCATGAAGAGGAGAACCTGGCGCGAACGCGCGAGCGAGAGGCCCCAGTTGTCGTTGAAGGGACCGCCACCGTACTTCGCGTTGTCCGTGTGACCGGCGACGACGAAGTAGCGCTGCGTGAGGTCCTTGTCGCCGCGAATGATTTCGGCAACTTGGCCGAGGGCCTCTTTGCCTTGCGGCTTGAGGGCATCCTTGCCCGAGTCGAAGAGGATGTCGCCCGGGAGCTGGATGACCATGCGGTTGTTCCGCACGACGACCTTGAGCCCGATGGCGTTCAGCTTGTCGAGCTTCGTGCGAAGCTCACGGAAACGGGCCTCGATCACGGCGAGGCGATCGGCGCGCTCCTTGTAGTCTTTGAGAGCCTTGAGAAGGTTCTCCTTGTCTTCCTTGGTCTTGGCGAAGTCTTGGAGCTGGGACTTCATCGCCTCGATCTGGGACTGGGCCTCGGTGTAGCGGGCCTGGTCGGCGGTGAGTTGGTCCTTGGCCGCCTTCATGTCGGCGGAGAGCTTGTCGATCTCCCGCTGCTTGGCGGCCATCTCTTCGTCGCTGTGGCCACAGCCGACGGCCATGACCGACGCGAGCCCCGCAGCGAGCAACCACTTCGAACGAATCGCGAGCACGGCATCCTCCTTGTGGGGTGGCACGACGCTCACCCGCGACGACGACGGTACGAAGCC
>JAYUKI010000386.1:0-4635 GCA_043764595.1 Myxococcales bacterium
CACCTGGCGCATCACCGCCACAACCGGACCGAGCGCGATCCCGATGCGTACAATGTGGGCGCAGCAGGAGCCCGCGTGAAGATTCAGTTTTATGTCGTGGTGGCGTTCGGGCTCTTGCTCGCACCGCTCCACTTTGGGCTCCTCTATCCGGCCGTCTTCATGCGTGGTCGGGCGCTGGCTCTGCACGTGCTGGAGCTCGTCGTGAGCGCGCTCGTCGTGGGAGCCGCGATCGGTCTGTGGATGATTCCCCACGGTCACTTCGGCACGTTCGCCAAGCTATGGCTCGTTCCGCTCGTCTTTGCGAGCCCATGGAACGGGCTGAAATCGATCGCGGATCACTACGCGAACGAATGGCGTGGGGACCGGTTCCACACGGCCACCACGGTTCGCACCAACACGTTCTGGACCCTCGTATGGAGTGGCCTCGGACACCACTTGGACCATCACCTTTACCCCCGCGTCCCCGGACCCGCGCTTCCCGAGCTTCACGCCCACCTCCGCGCGGACCTCCTCGCCCGAGGTGCACCCGTGTTCGACGGCTACTTCGCGACGTTTTGGCGCGCGCTCGTGGCTGGACCGACGTACGTCGACGATGGGCATGCGTTTCTCACCCGCAGGAGGCCCTCGTGATCCCGAAGCCTCGCTCGCCCTTCGCAGGTCGCCTTTACGAACACGTTCGCTACGAGAACGGCGCGTGGCCGCTCTACCGATGGGATCGGAACGCGCGCTACCTCACGAAGAGCTTGGTCCACCGAAGGACTCCGTGGACCGACGCGGACCGCGACCACGCCGAGCGCGCAAGGTCCTATCTCGAGGCGGGAACGTATCGCCGGACCATCGAGGGCCGAACGACGCGGCTTGTTTTGGGCGGGGACCTCATGTGGGTGCGCCGGCGCTTCGACGCGGCTCTTTCTCCTTTGCTTCGCGCCCGAATCGCGGCGGCGGACGTGGCCTTCGCGAACCTCGAGTCCCCGGTCGTTCCCGAGCGGGCCGTGCCGACCTACACCTACGAAACGTTGCGCTACAACGCACCTCGCGAGGTCCTTGATGCATGGAAGAGCCCGAACGCTCGGGTTCTCTCGCTCTGCAACAACCACGCGCTCGATCAAGGGCTCGAGGGGCTGCGACGCACCCGAGAGGTCGTGCGGAACGAGGGCATCCATGCGCTCGGTGGTGCGGACTCGGGGGACGAGGGAGCCGCATTTCGCGGCGGTGACCTCACGTTCGCGGCCCTCGGGGTGACGTACGGAATCAATCCCGGGTCACGTGGGGGCGATGCCCTCGTGGCTCCGGCAGGAGTCCCCGTGGTTCGATTCGGAGATCCGTCCTCGCCCCCGGACTTTGCGCGTCTCGCGCGCCATCTCGAGGCTCTCGGCCCCGCCGACGTGCGCGTCCTCGTGGCCCACTGGGGGTTCGAGTACGAGCACTTTCCAGGAGAGCTCCAGCGCGCCCACGCCCGACAGCTTCTCTCGATGGGCTTCGACGTCATCGTCGGCTCTTCGCCGCACGTCCTTCAGCCCGTGGAAATCGTGTCCATCGATGGCGCCGACGCGTCGTGTCCGCTCTCGGTGACGCGTCCGAGAGGTCTCTCGCAAGGCCCTAGGTTCGGTCTGGTGGCGTGGTCCCTCGGAAACCTGTGCACCATCATGCCGACGCTGCCGTGCCGTGTCGGCGCGCTCGTCGAGCTCGATCTGGGGCTCGGTCCATCCCACGATTTGCGGATTTCCGATGTGCGCGCCATACCCACGGTGAGCGCGCGGGGCCTCGGGGGGGACTGGCTTGCGGGCGCGACCCTTTCGCTCGACGAGGTCGAGGACCTTGCCGCCCGAGGCGAGCCTTGCCGTGCGGCAAGGTGGCGCTGCCGCGAGCACGCCGAGTCCATTTTGGGTTCGCTCGCCCGCCGGAGGCACGACGCTCGATGACTGCGCTCGACGATCTCGATTCCCTGACACGGACGATGGCCGCCGACCTTCGGCCCCACCTGGCGACGCTGCCCGCCTCCGAGGCCTCTGGGTGCGGGAGGGGGGCCGAGCTGGGAGCCTCCAGGATGGGTCAGCTTTGGTGGGAACGGCATCGTCGAGCTCTACGTCTTCGACGCCAGCGGAGCCTGCGGGCGTATGCGCGGCGGTGGGCTTTCGCGAACACGTTGGCCCTGTGAATGGACGCCTCGAGATCGAACTTCTTGCTGCCAACACCATGCGAGCCACTGGGCCTGATGGCAAGACGACGATCTACGTTCGCCGTTCCCTCCCTTCCCAGCTGCAGCAGTGTGTCAGCTTGCCGGATGTGGAACGCCGTGGCCCATCGGCCTTACCTCAGCACGGTGATGAGCGCCCACACAAGTCCTTGCGAGATGGACGGTTCAACGTCGACCGCCCCGTCTCGCACTCCTGACGCCGGACGGGTCGATAGGAGACGAGCGGGGCGGGCAGCGAATAGGAAAGAATCGACGGTCAAGCCGTCATCGCACGACGACCAACCGTGGAGCCAATCACGAGAAGAACGACGGCGCCCACGAGGCTGCCGATGACGCCGGCGGTGTGGAAGTCCATCACTCGTTGGTCGGTAATGAGGCTCACGAGGAAACCGCCAATGAACGAGCCCGCGACTCCGAGAAGAGCGGTCATGACCCAGCCCATCTTTTGCTCACCCGGCATGATGGCGCGAGCGATGAGGCCAATGACGAGACCGAAGACGAGAAAGAGGAGAATGCCCATGATGAAAACCTCCGGCTTAGGGGTGGCTGTGCGCCGTCGACTCCAGGAGCTCCCTCTCGTCGCGACGAGAGCACCTGGAGCAAACGCCGCGCCAACCTGCGAAGGGTGCTAAATTCCCACGAAAGAATGGCGATTCGGGCGATCGCCAGAATCTACTGTGTGGCATGGTGGTCAAGACGTGGCGCTTTTGCGTGGGGACGTCTTGCTTCGTTGCCGGCTCTCCCCCAATTGACCCGCGGGGCCCGCGGGGGGCGAGAGCGCTCGGGCGTCGACGAGGCCGTCGAAGCAGCGATGCGGGCAGACCCCGGGTGCCGGCCGATAGAAGAGGTGGGAGGACTCCGTCGAGCCTCGCCCTACCACGTGGACGGTTGGCGCCATCGTGCGCCTCGGGCTCGAGTCGCAATTGAAGCGCGTGCGCGGCTGGGTTGCGTCCCTCGAGTCCGAACCCGAGGACCCGCTCAAGAAGCTGGCAAGCGTCTCGCCAAAGTGGTCGCCGCGGGCGACAAGGCCCTGACGCAACGCGTGGACGCGGCTGCGAGTCGTGCCACCCACCGCGCGCGCGACATCACGTCCCTGCTGGACGACGCCAATGCCGCCCGAAGGGCCACGTACGGCGCGCTCGTGCTCCTGGCCACCAAGACCAAGCGACCAAAAGATTGGCCCGAGCGCTTCTTCCGCCGCCGCTCCGCCAAGGTGGCGAAGCCGGTGACTCCTGGGCCTGAGCCCTTGTAGAGCGTGCAGTCTCGCACGAGCGGTTCCCCAAGCGCAGTGGCGTGTCGCGCCGAGGCGGGGCACGCCCTTCCTTGGCGGAAAAGGAGCTCGTGTCGGGAGACGCCACGGCTTCCTTGGCGGAAAAGGAGCTCGCGTCGGGAGACGCCACTGGCGCCACCCTAGTGCGGCGCATGGCCGATGGCGCAAGTCTCGGGTGCCCTCCCGCGGTCACGAGCGCGCCGAAAGGTCGAGCGCCGGTCCCGCGTTTCGACAGTCGGCCCGCCAAACCGCGCGGTCGTCGCGCCCATCGCACGCCTTCGCCAAAAGACGACGACGAAACCCCGAAAGACTCGAGCCTTTTGCGCTCGCGCCGCGATTCGCGATTTTTTTCTCGAGGACGCAACGAACGGCGGAGACCGACCGAAAGAGGGGCACAGGCGGTTCGGCGCGGCGAAGGTCGCTGACGACGGAGACGCCCTTTTTCTCGGATGGAGGATGTCATGAAAAAGTCCGTTGGTTCTCTCGTCGCTCTCATTGCTGTTTCGACCTTGGCCTGTGGCGGCGCGTCGGATGCTCCCGCCCCGCTGCAAGGCCCCGACGGAGGCGTCGCCACGATGCCATCCGGCACCCAAAACCCGTCGTCGCCCGACGGTGGACCCGTGCTCCCGGGTCAGGATCCGCGTCCACCGAGCTCGGCCGACGGTGGCGGGCCGCCGCCGGTCCCGCCGCCCCCTCCCACGAAACCCAATGAAATTACCGAGCAATTCGGCGTCTTCGTGTCTACCGAAGGTCAAGCGAACGCCTCTGGAACCCGCGCGGCTCCTCTCGCCAGCATCGAAGCGGCAATCGCGCGCGCCAAGAACGAGAACAAGAAGAAGGTCTTCGTGTGCGAGGGCAGCTACGCCGAAGCGCTCACCTTGGCCGACGGCGTTTCGATCGAAGGCCGACTCGACTGCGCGACGCCGGATTGGAAGCTCGACACGAGCAAGCACGTCAACCTCGCCTCTCCGTCGAGCCCCGCGATCCGTGCGACGAACATCACGAGCGCCACGCGCATCGACGGGTTCCAGGTGACCGCGCCCGACGCCACCGAGCCCTCCGGCAGCTCGATCGCGGTGATCGCCGTCGACTCGAACGGCCTCACGTTCGCAGGCGGCAGCCTCGCCGCAGGCAGCGCGATGAGAGGCGCAGACGGCACGGACGGGAT
>JAYUKI010000387.1:0-4633 GCA_043764595.1 Myxococcales bacterium
ACGCTCGTTGGGCTCGTGTCCAAAAACGGCATTTTGATCGTGGAATTTGCCAATACCGAGCGCGAAAAGGGTATTCCGAAGCTCACGGCCGTGCGGGCAGCCGCACTGGCTCGCCTACGCCCGATCCTGATGACCACCATCGCGACGGTCGTCGGCCACTTCCCACTTACGCTCGTGACCGGCGCGGGCGCCGTGGCGCGAAACTCGATTGGCATCGTGCTCGTAGGCGGAATGACCATCGGCACGCTCTTCACGCTCCTCGTGATTCCTTCGGTCTACATGCTGATCGCGAAGGACGACGCCGTGGCGAAAGCGGCGGAAAAAATCCCCGAAAGTGAACCGCAAGCCGAAGCGCTCGAGGCTTGAGGCCGAGCGCCGGCAGCGTGTCGTGCCTTCGGCGAGGTGTGTGGCTCGAGTTGGCGATCGCCTCCTCGCTGTATGGGTTGTTCGTTTCGGACCCGGCCCCCATCAAGCTTCCTGGCGCGCCATTCTTCGCGGGGTGCCTGTTCACGGTGGCGGCTCTCATGCTCGTCATGAGGTCCTTCGCGCGCCATCCGCCCCCGCCTCCCGGCGCGAACGCGGCGGAGGGAGACGAAGACGTCGAAAAGGCCAAGACGACGGGCCATGGAGCGACGGACGAATTGGTCGAAGCCCAGCCCTGAGATCGATTGAGCTCAGCCGAGGCTGGCGACATTCTGCGTGCCGAGCGCGCATGTGTCGCAAATCCCGGACAGGCGGACCGCATAGAGCTGCGCTCCAATGGCGCGGGGGGCCGAGTCGGGGGCGGAAACCTCGACCGAGACGCCGTGAAGGCAGGAAATGCTCTGGCAAGCCGTGCATACGAAGTGCGGATGCTCGTGCTCGTTCTCGGCACTTCGGCCATTCACCTCGAATCGCCACAGCCTGTCTCCGAGGTCCGTTCGAACGAGCACATCGGCATCCGCAAGGCCCACGAGCACCCGGTACACCGTGGCACGGTCGAGTCTTAGGCCTTGCAGTGCCACGAGCATTTCGCCATGGCTCATCGGCCTCCGCTCGCGCAAGAGCTCCGCAATCACGGCACGACGCGCGCGCGTGACCCTCAGGCCGCGGCCGCGGAGGAGCCCGATGGCCTCCTCCGCAAGCGGGTCCCCCCTTCGTGCCATGGCAAGAGCTTTCAAGGCGTGAAGTTGGTCTTGATCTCGCACTCTCCGTCGGCATTCATGTGCCCGCCGGACGCTGCCGAGTAGGAAAGAAACGCCGAGAAGCTGTTGGCTTTGGTGAACGTGGTTCCGTTCGCGTCGTACTTGAGCTGGCCGGCAGGCGCCTTGTAGTCGCTCACGACACTTCGCGCAGGGAGGACCTCGCCGGACTTCGTCTTGAACCCGGTCACGTCGACGGCTTCCAGGTCCACGTTGGTCACGCTGCCCTCGCTGTCCGCGTTGCCATAGGTGGACGAGTTTGCCGCAATCGGATCGAAATGGAGCGGCGTGCCTTCCACGTTGAGCTTGTCCCAGAAGAGGTGGTCGGTGTGGATGGTGATCTGCGCGGTGGTCGTCTTGTCGGCGTTGGTCTGGACTCCGCGGGGGAACTCGTCGCCTACGGCGTTCAAGTCCGAATTCTGGCAGTTCTGGTAGCTAAATTTAGCGGCGTTCTTGAGGCCGAGCGAAAACTTCACCTTCTTTGGAATCTTCGCGAATACGGATCCTGCTTCGGGCGCGGGACCCTTGTAGGTGGCCGTGCCCTGAAGCACCATCGAATAGCCCTTGGCGACCGCGTCCTTGTAGATGGCCTTGCCGGCCTCGTCGAGGTTCACGAGAGTGGCATTCTGCGCCGCAGCGATTGTGTCGTAGCTGAACGCATAGCGCTTCTGCGGATCGAAGGCTCCCGTGCGCTGGTCTTTGAAGGCTGCAATCGCAACAGTCTTTTCGTCGGGCTCACCGCTCTTGCCAGTGATTCCGCCACCGATGGTCACGTCTACGGCAAAGGGACCTTTGGCTTCTGCCACGGTGTCCCCCACCTTGTCGGGTGAGCCGGGATCCTTGTCCGGATCGGCCGAGAGCCGAATGTTGTCGAGCGTGACAATCACATGCTCGAACTTCAGCTCCCATCCGTCCACGAAGGCCGGGGGATCCCCCTCCGAAAGCGAAGCGGGCGTGAAGTCATAGCCCTTCACCGCCAGATCCTCCCCCGAGACCGTCACGAGGATGCCGCCTTTGCCCGGATCGGCCGGAGGGTAGCTCGATGTGCCGCCCGAGCCCGTGCCACCATCGCCCGCCGGGGTGGTGGACGAACAGGCGGCCGCGAAGGCAGCCATGGAAACGAACGTTGAGGCGCGGACGGCGTTGGAAAGGCGAGAACGGTTCATTCGAGATACTCCATGAAAGGGTGCGACGGAAGATGGTTGAAGACGACTAGTCAGTCGGGAGGGAATGGATGTTTCGCCTAGGGCGCCAGCCATCGGACTTGCCAGGTACCGACGTTCGACTTGAGGCCCTGGAAGAGGTTCGTCAGAACTTGATCGGTCCCCGTGGTCTTGGATTGGACGAGCTTCTTTGCGCCGTCCTTGTCGACCGGGTTTGCTTCGAGCGCATCGAAGTCGGCGCCGCGAAATAGGGCGGCGACGTCGAGGCGAATCTCGAGCGATCCGCCCTCGTCCGGAACGAATGCCGTGGCAATACCGCGAACCTCCCGGATCTCGGCTATCGTGCGGGCTTGGCGGCTTCCGGCGGGGGCGTCCGGGAGCCAAGCGTCGTCGAGGACCAACGCGCCACGGAACGCCGTGGTCTTCCCGCCACGAGTCGCGCGTCCCTCGACGGAGAGCGCCGCTCGGCTGATCCGAACGGTCTGAGGGTCCTCTCCCGGCGGTGGGAAAAACCAAAGATCGACGGTGCGTACGGGCTCGTTGGTCACGACGCCTTCCGTAGGAAAGGGCACACGAGCTTCCGATAGCGCGTCGAACGTGACCTGCGAAAGGACCTGACCCACGACGCGGCCCGAGCCGAGGTGATCTTCGCCGGCCGCGTGGGCCGTTCCTTCGAGTCCGCCCAACAGATTCCCAAAGCGTCGTCGTACGGCCGTTTCTCCAGACGATCGAGGGGCGATGACGTTGAGGTAGATGGGCCCAACCGTGACATCGGCTCGGGATAGAGAGATCTCGAAGCCGCGCTCGTTCGTGAAGGTCATCGGACCAGTCCCAGTGCGAGGGACTCCGCCGGCCGACGCTGCGAACGAGAGTCGTTTCGTCCCCGTGCTTCCGAAGCAGCCACCGGAGACGAAGAGCGCCAAAGAGAGGCCCAGCACACGACGTCCAAAGCGCGTCATTTTGATCCTCCGGAATCCCGGCCAAAAGTCACCGTTAGTGAGGCGTACACCGCGCGCGGCTCACCGGCCGAGAAGTGGCGTGCGGGCACCAGCGTGGGGTAGGACGCGCTTCGAAAGTCGGATACGTAGTTGTATTCGCCGATTCGGTAGCGGCGATCGAACAGGTTGGTGCACGTGACGGCAAGGGTGAGCCAGTGCACCGTCACTTGCGCAGCGGCATCGACGACGAATTGAACGTCGGAACGTTCGTCGAAGGGTAGGGGCCGCCGTCCGACGTACGACACCCCTGCGCCCAGTGTGCCCTCCGGCCGCGCTCCAAAAATGGCAAAAGGAAGCTTTGAAAAAAGGACGCCGTCCCACCGAGCAATGAATGGCGGGGCATATGGAATTGGAAGCTTCGTGTCGTCGAACGTGGCTCGCACTGCGGTGACGTTGGCGGCCAGATCGAAGAAGCTCCCGGTGGCCCGGGCACTGCCAGCAAACCCGGTACGTGTCGTGCCGTCGGCCAAGGTGTTTCGACCTTCTGTCTGGTTGAAGAAGAGGTCGCGGTCGACGGAAGTGCTGAAGAAACTGCTCCGTACCTGAAGATCGAGCGGTCCTACGCTGCCTTGGTAGGCGACGCCGCCCTCGGTGGACACGAGCTCGGCGAACGGTGTCTTCAGATTCTGGTCCACATACTGCGGATCGATGCTTCGAGCCCCGGCGCCCCGACTCGCGCTGAAGGAAAAGCCCTGGAATGGGCCCAAAATCACCGTGGCCCGAGGCTGAAGGACGCCCGCGGACGTCGTCGTCGTCTGGTCTGCGCTGCGGTAGCCCTGTCGGTCCGAGGTGAAACATTCGGTGTTGGGCTGGTCGCCCCCGAACGAGGTTTGGGAGGTGAGGGCGCACTTGTTGTGAACGCGGTAGTGGAAGAGATCCGCGCGTGCGCCACCGCGCACGGTCACGTAGGGCAATGGCGTGATGCTCGCGTCCGTGTAGAGGGCAACGTTCGTGAGAGCGGACTCGAGGTCGAGCTCCGTTCGATAGGGGACGGTCGTGCCAAGTCGGTTTCGCTGTTGCTGGCCGTCGATCGCATCGTGCCTTGCGAAGTAGCCAAGCTCGACCTCTTGATTGCGGCCGAGCCACGAAAAGGTATGGCGTGCACTGCCCCGGCCTCCAACCATCACGCCTTGCGAGCGTTGGTCGATGAGGTCGCCACGTTGCACGTGGGGGGTCTGCCACTGCCTCTGCGGATCGTTCAGAAAACCCGTGAAGTTCTCACGCAAGCGGAAGTCGCGAATGGCCACGAAGGCCGACTGCGAGAACCTTGTGGACCCGAGGCGCGTTTTGT
>JAYUKI010000388.1:0-16980 GCA_043764595.1 Myxococcales bacterium
AATATTGGTAGAGCTCGGTCGACAGCTTGAGCCGCAGGCCACGCTCGAGGACATAGGCCATCCCCAGCGTGTAGCGCAGCATGGAGCTCGTCTCGGACAACTCGCTGTCTTTGACCACGTTGCCTGTCCGATGCAGAAGGTCGAAACGCCCGATGAGGTCGAGGTCCTGGGTTAGGGCTTGTTCGATTTCGGCGTATGCACCGTGCTTGAGGAAGTAGTCCCCCCCGGTGGCCGGCAGCGCGAATTTGAATTGGGATGGGTCGTCGGTCGAGAACTGCTGTCGACGCACGAGGTACTCCGCGCGAAACGTGGTCTTCTCGAGCCTCAAGGTGATGTCGCCACCGAGAATGGCGTAGGTGAGCTTGTTCTCCGGATCCCAGGTTCCGAACATTCCGCTCGTGCCCAACGTTAGGTCCGCGGTCTCCCCGAGCTTGGCAGTCATGGCCAGTCGGGCTCCGCCAGCGGGCCGTGAATTGTTGTCGATGTAAAAGGGAGTCCGCGAGTCCCGGAACTGGAGGTCGGTCCCTTTTGATGGGCCTTTGAAGCCGCTGACCGCATACGCCGCGTAGTCGACCTGTACGGACGCGGACACCCACTTCGTTCCGTTGATTTCGACTCCCGTGTCCGGAAATGGGCTTGGCAAGACTCCCAGGTTCCACTGCCGCATGCGCAGCATTCGGCCCATGTCGTAGGCGAGCGGCTTGTCCGAGAGTCTGTGGTTCGCCGGATCATGGCGCAGGTTGAATGCGCCGAAGCTGGGGCTGAAGCGCCCGATACGGAAGTTTAGGGAGTCTTTGACGCGGTAGTCGAAGTACATCATGTCCGTCTCGAAGCCGTGGCAGCCGAAACAGACCTTCATGTTCGCGGAGAGATGCTCCGTCACGTCCACCGCAAGCTTTGCGGAAAGCTCCGTCGTGAATCCGTCGAATCCGGCGGGTGAGGCACGGAAGCTCTTTGCGCTCGGAACGAAATGGTAGTCGATCTGCGCCGAGCCCGCGAAGTTGCGCTCGAGGGCGCTGGCCTCTTTCGGGGACACGAGCCCGAGCAACGCCACGAGAGCCAGGAACATGGCCGCCGCAAAACCCGACTGGACGAACGGGAAGCGCACCCTGCCGTTCATGCTTCTCTGCATGTTCATGAGTCAGGTCCGCGACGGGCCAGCGGAGGGGGTCGTTGAAGAGGGCATTGGGCCCGAAAGGACTTGCCCCGAAGTCGCCGGCGAGGCCGTGGATGGAACTGGGCTCTCCCCGTTCTTGTCGGACTTCTTTTTGCGCTCTTCGTCCGAATAGTATTTGAGGAATCGCAAGATGACGACTTGGTCTTCGGCGTTGATTCCGCTGGCAGGCTGCATCCGCATCCTTCTTACGTAGTTCTCCCAGTGACCTTGATCGGTGATGCCGGCCGTGAGTGGACGTGATAGGGAATGGCACTTGGAGCAGCGCCGGGCGAACACTTGGTAGTCCGCGCGGACGTTCTCCGGAAGGGTCCCTGGGTCGAGTGCTTCAGAGCTCGGGCGGCAGCCGGAGGCCACTCCGACCGCAACAAACGCGGCGCACCCGAACACCGCGAGCAGGAAGCTCGACTTGGTACGATTAAGACCCATTTCGCTCATCTCTCAGTCCTCCCCCATTGCACCCTCGGCGATCCAGTCGGACACGAGCGTTATCTGTTCGGGTGTGAAATAGGGGCCTCGGCGCGGCATTCGCCCCCCGTTCACCGCCGTTCCTCGCAGCTTCTTCACGAGCAGTGACGCGCACGGTTTCCCGGGGATGATGATAGCACCGGAGGTTTTGCTGCCTTTCCGAAGAAGCTCGTAGCTGTCCAAAAATAGGTAAACGGGAGTCGAGCCTTCTTGATCCGTGGACGTATGGCAGGAGTTGCAGCGGTTTGCGCCGTTTTGCGGTTTCCATAAAAGCGGACGAACTTGAGTTTTGTAGTCGACCGTTTTGGACGGATCCGAGTCCGCATCGGAGCATGCTGGAGTAAGCTCTTCGGTGGTTTCCGGGCCGCAAGCCGTCGTGACCACCGCCAACGCGATCGCCATCCAAAGCAAGACCCGCGTTCCGCTTCGCGCCGGCCACCACGCACTCACTGGCACGTCACCTGGATATCCATGGAAAGGGCAGGGGAGCTCCCGGGATCGCCGTGCGAGCTCACGGACACGCCGCTCGCGGCGTTGGCGAAACAAGCCGCTGCCGAACCCGCTCCAGAGGCCGTGGGGGCGCCCCTTCGACGGCCGCTATCGTCGAAATTGACCCGGACGGTGACTTTTGCGTTCGCCGTCATGGCGCTCGCGCACGATGCGAATCCCGAGGCCGAAGGAACGTTTCGGAGGTCGTTTTGCGACATCCCTTCGGGGCGAGTCACCAATCGCGAAGCCACGCATTTCATCGGAGCTGGAGCGGGCGCGACGGTCGCGGGAGGTGGAGTGGGGGTGCTCGGCGTTGGCGCCGTTGTGACCGTCGGCGTGGGGACCGCGGGCGCTGTGGGCGCTGTGGGCGCGGCCGAGGGCGCGATAACCTCGCCGACCGCCACACGGGCAGGTCCGTGTGGACCGTCTGTTTTGGAGGGTTTCCCCGAGCTTGCCGACGCAATGGGGACGAGCGACGGAGGCGACTCGGTCGTTGCGACCATTGACGGCTGGGCGGAAGGCTGCGGAGCGGAGGGCGTCGGGATTGGCGCGATCGACGGCGTCGGGACCGCGGCTTTTGCCCCCGTGAGCTCGAGCTTCACGGCGAGGAACGCGGCGACCCCCACGGCGAGCACCATGGCGACGCCGAATCCCAACACGAGCTTCGTCATCGAAGGCGCAGGAGAAACGGAGGCTGCGTTGGTGGTGGCGATGGGGTCGCCGACGGCGGAGATCGGTACCGTACCGCCCGTGGGCGGCGCCGCCACGGTGCTGGCGACGACGCTCGCGGGAAGTGGGGCGGCTTTCATCGTGCCCGATGGCAGCCCCGACGTTTCTGGCGCGACGAAGGCTGCCGTGGCGGCGAGACCGAGCGCGGCGGGCGTGGCAAGCACGGGTTCGGTCGTCGCGATCATGGACACCGACAAGGGTGGACCGTCGAGGGCGGCACGCAGAGCGGCGCGCATGTCGCGGGCCGTGGAGTACCGATCCTCGGGCGATTTTTCTACGGCCTTGAGGCACACGCTCTCGAGCTTCGGATGCACTCCGGCGTACACCGACCGAGGCGGGTCGGGGATCTGCGTGACGTGCTTCACCACGATGGTGACTGCGCTCTCGCCGTCGAACGGCACGCGTCCGGTCAGCAATTGGTAAAGGATGATTCCCATCGAGTAGAGGTCGCTGCGCGCGTCGAGCTTTTTGCCCTGCGCTTGTTCGGGCGACATGTACTCGGGCGTGCCGATGACGAGGCCCTGCGTGGTAGAGCGCGGAGCGGGCTTTTTTTCGTCGCCGCGAGCGTCGGCAGCCGAGCCCTCCGATTCGTTTTCGACGAGCTTTGCGATACCGAAGTCGCACACCTTCACGACGTCGACTTTTTGGCCTTCGTCGTTCGTGCCCGCGATCACCATGATGTTCTCGGGCTTGAGATCGCGGTGGATGACGCCCATGTCGTGCGCCACGGCGAGGGCCGCGAGAGCTTGCGAGAGAATGTCGACGATGCGCGCTTCGGACAGCGGCCAATCTTCGTGGATGACCTTGTAGAGGTCGCGTCCCTCTAGGTACTCCATCGCGATGTAAAGGAGGCCGTCCGGCTCCTCGCCAAAGTCGACCACCCGCATCGAGTTCGGATGGTCCAGCCTGGAGGCCGCCTTGGCTTCGCGGTGGAAACGGATGGCGAACGTTGCGTCCTTGGCGAGGTCCGCGTGCATCACTTTGATGGCGACCACTTTTTCGAGCGCCGTCTGTTTCGCGCGGAAAACGGCTCCCATCGCGCCGCCACCGAGGAACGTCTCGATGACGTACTTGCCGGCAATCGTGCGACCGACGAGAGCCTCGTGGTTCGTCGTTTCCATCCCTCCGACGATGCTACCCGGAAGAGGCCGCGCCTGAACAGCCCTCGCATGCGTGGATTCGGGAGGTCTGTGCCATCATTGGAGCATGGCACTTGGATCGAAGGCTCAGCTCTCGGGCGGCGTCATGGCAACTCTCCGCGAGTCTCCGCGCCAAGCGGGGGTGGGGATCGTGCTTCTTTTGGCGAGCCTCGGCTTCGTCTTCTTCAACGAAACGCGGTCGGTCGAGCGCTACACGGCGCTCGACCAAAGCGCGGACCTTGTCATTTCGGTGGCGGCCGATCATGTCGATCCGTCGCACGAGGGTGCACTCGTCCACGTTCGGGGCGGAGTGCAGAGCGCACAAGAGCTCGTCGACGAAACGTTCGGGGTGAAAGCCCAAGCCCTTCGCCTCGTGCGTCACGTCGAGACGTACGCGTGGGAGGAGACCAAACGCGAGGACAAGCGAAAGAACGAAAAAGGCGAGGAAGAGACCGTCACCACGTACGCGTACACCAAGCGCTTCGTGGCCGTCGCGACCGACTCCTCCAAGTTCAAGGAATCCGAGAGCCACAAAAATCCCGAAAAAGGCGCCTTTTCGGACCAGGAATTCGTCGCGAAGGACGCTCGGCTCGGCGGGTTCGTCCTGCCGAGCGAAGCCCTGACGAAGCTCACGAAGCTCGAGCCGGTCCGTGTTTCCCAAGACATGCTCGCGCGCTCCGCTCACGCCACGCAGCTTCGGGAGCTCGAAGGGGCCGCGTTCTTCGGAAAAGACGTCAAAGACCCTCAAGTAGGCGACCTCAAGATCTCGTACCAAATGGTGAGACCCCAAGCGGTGAGCGTGGTCGCCAAACAGTCGGGCGGCACGTTCATGCCCTACCAACCCGGGCCCGAGCAAAGCGTCTTTCTGGTGCAGTCGGGCGAGGTCGAGTCGCGGGCCATGTTCTCCGCGGCGAAAGAGGACACCTCGAACGTGAGCCTCTTGCTCCGCGCTTTAGGCGTCTTGTTCGCTGCGGCGTCGCTGTCCCTCTTGCTCGTGCCATTGGCGGCTCGCAGGACGTTCGTTCCGGGGCTCTCCCGCCTTCCCCGTGTCTCCGCTGTGGTCGCGGCGCTGGGAATCGGAAATGGATTGGTGTTCGCCACGATGGGCGGCGTCTGGGTGGCCGTTCGTCCCGCGCTCGGGGCTCCGCTTTTCGTGGTGAGCCTCGTGTGTTTCGTGCTCACTGGGTTCGCGATCGTACGCGCCAAAAACGCCTGACGCGGTTCACCGACCCCAAAGACGGCGGTTGGCCGCTTCGCGAGCCGTCGCGACCAGGACCCGGTCGTCGTCCGTAACGCGGGACTCGTCTTCGGCAATGGCTCGCGGATCGTCGCCGCTTTCCATCCGCTCCCGGGCTTCACTGCGTCCGGTGAGGAGGTCGATCGCGGGAATGTGATCCACGAACTCGTACTTCTCGGTGCGGAAGCGGAACGCATCGGGGTGAGCCGCTCGTGCCAGCGCAAGGAGTGCCAAGTAGGTGGCGTACGGGCGGAAGGTGGCTGGCTCGGTCACGTGGATTTGCACTCCGCCACACGGGGTTTTGGCGTGCTTGTGGAACGTGGGTAGGAACGTGACGGGGCGCGCGACGAAGCCGGGTAGGCCCGTACCCAAGAGGCCCTTGGCGAGCTTCTCTCCGTCGAGCCACGGGGCGCCAGTAAGCTCGAACGGGCGCGTGGTGCCTCGACCATCCGAGAGGTTCGTGCCCTCGAGCAGGCACCCGCCTGGATAGACGAGGGCCGTCTCGAAGGTGGGCATGTTCGGCGAGGTCATCACGAACGGACGATCCCAGTCGGGTGCCATTGCGGAAGTCGACAGCCCTTCGCACGCGACCACGGACAAGGCTTCTTGGGGGAGCCCCTCGGCGTCCGCCCGCCACGCGCAGATCTGTCCGAGGGTGAGGCCGTGGCGAACCGGAATGGGCTCGAGCCCGACAAAAGAACGAAACGCCGGATCGAGGGACCTCCCTTCGACGACGGAGAGCCCGAGTGGATTCGGCCGATCCAGCACGAGCACCGGGATTCCCTTCTTGGCCGCAACCCGCATCACCAGCACGGCGGTCCAAACGAAGGTGTAGTAGCGGGAACCTATGTCCTGGAGGTCGATCACGACGACGTCGCATCCGTCGAGATCGGATTCGCGTGGCGACAGCTCCGAGAAGTCGTCGCCGTAGAGGCTTCGCACCGGTGTGCCGTAGAGGTCTTTCGCGTCGGACACGCCGACCATGTCCTGGGCCTCGCCCCCGTAACCGTGCTCCGGTCCGAAGATGATTCGGGGGCGTCGTCCGAGGCGAGCGAGGAGGGAGCTTACGTGCTCGAGCCTTCGGGTCACGGAGGCCGGGTGGGCGAGCAGTGCGAACCTCCGGTCGACGAGGCGCGAGCAGAGGTTCGGGTCGGTCTCGAGGCGGTCGGCTCCGGTCTTCACCCCGCCACCGTACCGTGCTCGGCCCGTGGTGGCACGCAAGGAGTAACGAGCAAAACCCCGCGAATGGACAAATTATTTCGACGCGGACGGGCAAGGGTGCAACTTTTGCGAGGTCTGCGGTAGGGTGGCATCCATGCGGCGTGTGCTCGTGGTCGACGACGAAGAGAACATCCGACTGGTCCTCCGCACGTTGCTCCGCAAGCACGGCTACGAGGTCGAGGTGGCGGACAATGGCGAGACGGCCCTCGGTCTCGTCGAGTCGTTCGGGCCGGACGTGATCCTGACCGACGTTCGCATGCCGAAGATGGGCGGAATGGACCTTCTCGCCACGTTGCGCGCCAAACAAAGCTCCGCGACGGTGATCGTCATGAGCGCCTACGGCAACGTGGACCTGGCGCTCGAGGCGATGAAAGCGGGAGCGTACGACTACGTCGGAAAACCCTTCAAGCCCGACGAGATCGTCCTTGCGCTCCGGAAGGCCGAAGAGCGCGAGTCGCTTCGCCGCGAGAACCGCTCGCTTCGCGAGCAAATCCGGAACGAGCAGAAGTACGAGTCCATCCTGGCGAAGAGCCAAGAGATGCAGGACGTCTTCAAGACGATCTCCAAGATAGCCGACTACAAGACCACCGTTCTGGTGACCGGAGAGAGTGGCGTAGGCAAGGAGCTCGTTGCCCGTGCGTTGCATGCTCGCTCGTCCCGGAAAAACCACGCCTTCGTCGGCGTCAACTGTGGGGCGATTCCCGAAAATCTCCTCGAGAGCGAGCTCTTCGGGCACAAAAAAGGCGCTTTTACCGACGCGAGCGCGGACCGCCGTGGCCTATTCGAAGAAGCCTCGGGAGGCACGTTGCTCCTCGACGAGATTGGCGAGCTTCCGCTTTCGCTCCAGGTGAAGCTCCTTAGGGTGCTCCAGGAGGAAACCATTCGGCGGCTCGGAGATTCGAAAGACGTCAAAGTGGACGTTCGAATCGTCGCGGCGACGCACCGGGACCTCGCGGCCGAAGTGAAAGCAGGCCGCTTTCGTGAGGACCTCTACTACCGAATCAACGTGCTCCCGGTGATGATTCCGCCCCTTCGTGGGCGCAAGGACGACATCCCCCTTTTGGTGGACCACTTCGTGACCCGCAACAACGTGCGCCTCGGCACGAACATTCGAGGCGTCTCGCCAGAAGCCCGCAAATTCTTGCTCGAGTATTCGTGGCCCGGAAACGTGCGCGAGCTCGAGAATACGATCGAGCGCGCCATGGTGCTTGCCGAAGGCGAAATCCTCGAGGCTGCCGACCTTCCGGAGCGCCTCCGCGACACCTTGGATCCCGTGCAAGCCCAGCTCGCTTCGGGTGAGCTCAGCATCAAGAAGACCTCGGCTGCCGTCGAGGAAATATTGATTCGTCGAGCGCTCCAGAAGACGAAGGGCAATCGCACGCGTGCAGCCGAAGTCTTGGAAATCAGCCACCGTGCGCTGCTCTACAAGATCAAAGACTACAAAATATCGGATTGACGCTCGGCCCACTTTTCGGGTCAGGCGTTGGCCCAGGCTCATCCAGGCTCAGGCGATGGGCGGCCCCACGTAGTGGCCCGACCCACCATGTTCGGACAGGGTCTTACGATCGTACCAGGCGAACTTGGACTTGTAGCTCGTGCCGAATACGAGCGCAGCCACGAGCCAGCCACCGATGGCGAAGACGGTGGCCAGGCCATTGAGTGTCGCTCGGTCGCCCAAATACGACGCGCTCTCCCAGGAGCCGAAGTGGAGTGTGGGAATTCGCGCTTCGGTTCGCTCGAGTCGGACCAGCGCTCCATAGGTGGACGAGGTCACTTCGCGCTCGAAACTGTCGCCGCTGTCCGTGACTACTCCGATGGCATAGTGGGTAGTCGTGGAGTTCTTGTTGTGGGTCACCCAGCTTCGGTGGGCCGTGACACGTGCCGGCTCGAGGTCTCCGAGGAACGCCGCAGCCATGAATGGCATCGTGAAGATGGCGTGGTAGCCCGAAAAGACGAGTGCGGTTCCGATTCCCCAGCGCCGCAGATACTTGATGCGCTCCGAAAAACGGTCCTTGATGCTCCCCGAGGCGAGGTACATGCGGCCGGACGTGGGAGGCTTGAGGATGAATCCCGCTGCTCCGTCTCGGTAGGCACCCGTCGCGCGCGGATGGGCGCCACGCACCAATGTTCCATAGGCCGAGAACACCTCGCCGGCTTCGACGTCGCAGTACCGCACGCGCCCCATGTTGCCGCAGTTCGCGTAGGTGGTCTGCATGTCGTCGATGACGAAGACGTCATCCCCGGGCTCGACCAGCACGACTTCGCCGGTGTCGCGCGTGAGGTAGAACGGACGCGCGTCGGTTCGACGGCTGGCCTCTTCCCAGGTGTGCCACTGGTTGTTCTTCGACGTGTGGTTTTTCACCGTTTGGCGGACTTCGACCCGAACGGCCACGGGCTCCGGGCCTTCGGGCTCGACCTTGCCCCGCACGATTTTGTTCGGTCCGGGAACGAGGTCGGACGGAGTCTCGGCCGTGCGTGCCTCGATTTCTCCGCGTCGCGCGAGCTCGTAGGCGCGTTGAAAGAACAGCGCCACGACGGTTCCGCCGCCGAAAAGAAGCACCAATACTCCCCAGAACAGGCTCGCTTGTGGGGCGAAATGGCTGGATGCGACGAAGTCGATATCGGCGATGCTCGGATTCATCAGGACCTCGAGAGCTCGAAGATGCGCACACGATCGAGGAGCGCCGTCTCGGCGATGGCGGCAAGCTCCGGGATGTAGAAGACCACCATGGATACGTCTTTGGGCGCCTCTTCGTCGTCACGGGGGTCGCCGTCGGGGCAGGGGAGATGGGTCGCCATCAGGCGTGCGCCGTGATCGCGCTTGATGCGCAGGAGCTCCACCGCGATGAGGGACGCGGCTGGCGCGAGGCTCGCGACGTCCGAGAACACTCCGGGGGCGGACTCGAGGACTTTGGCGAGCAAAGGCGTGTGTTGGGGCTCCTCGACCAGCTTGGCCGCCACGTCGGCGAGCCGGTCGTAGAGCGCGTCGTCCGAGAGCTTCCCGCTCATTTCGGGCAGTCGGGGAGAGCGTCGACGAAAAGACCACCTGCGCACTGGGCGAAGCGGCGGTCGCATGTCCCGGCGTCGGCGCCCGCGTCGGCAACGGCCGCTCCGGTGCACTTCTGGTCGATGGCGACGACGAGGTTTTCGGACAGCTCCCATGCCGCCAAGTAAAGGTCGTCGATGGAGCCCGGGCCCTTCGATGGGTTGTATTTTACATGGTTCTGGGCGCACGCGCTGGAACCCGGCTCGCAGGTCGCGCAGTAGTCGGCGACGAGCTTCGTCTGCGCGGGCGAAAGCGAAAGTGTGTTGTAGGTCTCGTAGATGCACCCTTTGAGGTCGCTCGCGTTGCAGTGTTTCACGTCGAGGCAAGCGGCCTTCGCACGCACGCGCTGGGCGCTGTCGGTCGCCGATTGGTTGGTCGAGCACCACGCCTCGAACTTGGCCGGAGTGCAGTTCACCTCTTTCGGATCGATCTTGCAGGCGTCAAAGTAGGCGAGCTCTTGGGCGCATACCTTCGAGGGGTCGAATGCCGATCCATCGAGCGAGCCACCGTCGGGGGCCTTGGCGTCCGGGGTTGGTGTTCCGGCTTCCCGCGTGGTGCCCGCTTCTTCGTCCTCGATGACGTTGCCGTTGCTCGTGCAGGCAACGGCGGCCGTGGCCGCGGCGAGGCCGACGACGAGAGCGGAGAGCACGACGATGGGGCGACTGCGAAGGCGGGCTTGGGTCATTGATTTTCTCGGGGAAGGCGCGAATCGGGCAAGCGGCTCCGATTCTACGGCCATTTTTGGAAAATTCGCATCCGGTGCCGAATGCAGGCTTTTTCGGCGGCCGTCCACGCGCTCGGCTTTGACGGAAGGACCCTCGGCGGTGCAAGATTCGCCGCATGCGCAGCTCGATGTTCGGTTCGTGGCTCGGTGTGGTGTCCGTTTGCATGCTCGCGTGCGGCGAGCCGAAGCCTGCGGAGACGCCCAACGACGTGAAGTCCACGGACGAGCCCAAGCCCGACGACACGCCCATCGCGCCGCCAAAACCCTCGACGCCGGACCCGACGAAAAAGAGCTCGAACGAGTACGACAAAGAGCACACCGAGATCGCCCTGAAACGTGCTGGTCGCAGCGTGAAGGACTCGTGTGGCGAGGCCAAAGACGACAACGGCGTCGCCACGGGCCCATGGGGCAAGGTCACCATCCAGGTCATGCTGGGACGCAACGGTCACTCGAAGGGCGTCACCGTGCCCGCCTCCCACGCCGAAAAGGCTTCCGGTCGTTGCATCGTCAACGCCTTCTCGAACCTAGCCTTCCCCCCGTGGGCCGGCCAAGACACCCAAATCGACTGGGAAGTGGAGCTCGTCCAACCCGCGCCCCCGCCCCCAATCACGCCCCCCAAGAAGAAATAACGTTGGCGAGGGAGAAGGCGGACGCGCTCGTGAATGCGGGGTTCGTCGCGAAGCCGCGCAGCGCACTGCCGCTGAAGAGGTAGCCGAGCTCGAGGCGTGCGTGGCACGTCGATGTAGAGTGCATGTCCGAGGCGCGCGACCTCGGCGTCGACGCGTCGGCGGGGTTTCGCGCGGCGCGTCGCTCTAGCGAGCCGTAGGCCCTTGCCGTCGAGAAGGGCGCCGGATAGTTGTAATGAATGAAGCCTCGCCTTGCGCTGACCGTTCTCTCGTTGTCTTTGGCCGTCCTCGCGAGCTGCAGCTCGACTCCAGTGGATCCAAAGGCAGGGGAGCTGAAGGCCACGCCGAGCGTCCTCGCCTTCAACGGGTCCAAGACGGCGTCGCTCACCGTTGCGGGGACTGGCTCGTGGACCGTGACGAGCGACCAACCTTGGCTTACCGCCAGCCCGAGTGGCGGCAACGGTACCGCCACGGTCACGCTCAGCGCGAGTCGCGGGGCTTTGGCGGCGGGGAACTATGCCGCGACCGTGACGGTTACCGAGGGCGACACTACGCGCAAGCTCCCGGTGTTCATGAGCTTTCCCAACGTCGCGGGGAACATCAACTCGGTCAGCAAAAAGGGCCGCCTGACGACACCGCCAACGCTGCCCGCAGAGCTGTACGCCGCGGACAAAGTCGTTGCGACGCTCAGTCCCGGTGGCGTCGCCGTGGCCACCGGCGCGGCGATCGCCCTCGCCACGGACCCGCAGCCCTCGGCCGGGGACTTCCGCAAGGCCGCGGGCGACCTCGCGACGGAGTACAACCTGACGGTGCAGAACCAGTCCGGTGGAACATTTACGTTTGGCGCGAATGGCCAGGATCTCGTGGCTCTGCTCACCGCGTTGCGGAACGACGGACGCGTCGGAGCCGCCTCGCTCGACGCAAAAGTCTCGGCGAGAGCGATTCCCAACGATCCGCAGTACGCGAAGCAGTGGCACTACCCGCTCATCGGCTTGCAAGAGGCGTGGGAGCTCACGCAGGGCTCAGCCGCCATTCCGCTCGCCGTGATCGACGACGGCGCAGACACGAGCCATCCCGACCTCGGTTCCCGTATCGCGACCGGCTACGACTTCATCACGAACAGCGAGACCGTGACCGCTGGCCAGCACGGAACCCACGTCGCCGGGACCATGGGGGCCGCGAGCAACAACGGCGTAGGCGTCTCTGGTGTCACGTGGACCAACCCGCTCATCAACTTGCGCGTGCTGCCCGGGGGCACCGACGACGTCATCAACAACGCCATCTTGTACGCTGCGGGAATCGCGGTGCAGAACTCGGCTGGAGCCACGGTGACGCCGTCGCAGAAGGCACGGGTCGTCAATTTGTCGCTCGGCCCCGACAACCAGAAGTGCGTCGACATCCCGCCGAGCGCGGGAGCCCGAGAGGCGGTGACGCGAGCGCTCGCAGCGGGCACGGTCGTGGTCGTCGCTTCCGGCAATACGAACTGCAACACGCTCGACGACCTCTCCCTGATTCCGGGGGTCATCGCCGTCGCCGCCGTGGACCGAAACGGCGCGCGCGCGCCATACTCCACCGCAGGCGCGGAGCTCTGGATCTCGGCCCCCGGTGGCGTCGGCGACGGTCCCGATGCCATCCTGTCGACGGACCTCAACGCCACCTACAGCGCGCTCCAAGGGACATCGATGGCCGCGCCGCACGTCGCTGGCGTCGTCGGGTTGATGCTGGCCGCGAACCCGATGCTCACTCCACTCGACGTTCGCCAGATCATCGCCCAGACCGCGAAGCCGATTGTCGGCGCCGACGCGAACACGAGCGGCTCGCCCACGCAGAGAGGTCTCATGGGCCACGGGCTGATCGACGCTGCGGCGGCAGTGAAGGCGGCGCAGACGTGGACGCCAGGACAGTCCCGCTACGTTGCGCAGCTCGTCGACATGTCTGGCGCCGTGGTGAGGACCGCTCCCGTCGACGCTGGCGGGAGCTACCAGTTCAACGACGTGCCAGCGGCCAGGTACACGGTTCGTGCCGGAAACGACGTCGATGGCGATGGGACGCTGGGCGAGTCGGGGGAGCTTTTCAGCGAGACTACGACGGACGTCGACGAGGCGGGCGACAGCGAGGTCGACCTCGATCTCGAGCAGAAGTAGGTCGTCCTAAAACGCGCAGGGCCGCTGCCGTATCGAGTGTGCGCTTGGATGACACTCGCCATTCCCTTGGTTCGCACTCGCGAGCGAAGGTGGCTCGGTTCCTCGGCGGAAGTGGAGCACGAACGTCCTTTCTTCGGCGCCCCCAAGGTCGGAAGGACGTTTCCGAAGCGCTACGGCGAGGCCTTTGAGCTCCCGCGCGTCGCCTGGCGTGGCGGCTGAATCCCCTTGCAGCACGAGATAGCGCCGAAACTCTTCGCCGTGCGGATTTGGCGTGAGCCGATCGATGCCGAACCATGTCCGCTAAAGCTCGCTCCCAGGGTACGACATTCGCACGATTCAGGAGTTGCTCGGGCACAGCGATGTGAGCACCACGATGGTCTATACGCCTGTGCTCAACCGCGACGGGCTCGGCGTGCGAAGCCCACTTGATCGGCTGGCTGGGGGACGTGGGACGCTTGGGGGAGGCGGGTAGGGCGCGGGCCCACATGGCTGTGTGTGCGAGGCGGGTTTTAGAAACGTGCCAAGGGGAAGCGCGTGGGCGCGGTGGTGGGGCGTGGTGGAAACTGCTTGGGTGGTCGTGTGGGACCTACGTGGATTCCATAAGGTTGCGGGGATCCACTTGCGCCACCGGTGGCGCGCCAACTTTGGCGTAGTACGCCACCAGTAGCGTGATTTGGCGCGACGAAAATCGTTGGGAGCGGCGTGGAGAGTCGTTGACACGAGTGGTTCGTGGGCGGTTCACTTGCTCGGGGCCGGACGGTGCGGGCGCGGGTGAAGTCGGGATTAGACCGTTCGGCGGAACGAGCTCGTGGGGCGCGGCCGTGGGACGCTTCAATGGCGTCGCCGCCAGAGGTGGAAGTGCAGGCCACGACGCCACGTTCGACGGAAGGCAGCGAGGGGTCTCCGTGGGCAATGCGGGATTTGATTCGAGATTGGTCGCGGGTTCGGGCTTGGCTCGGGCCGTGTTCGGTTGTTTGGTGCGCGTTCGGCGGACCGGCCGAAGATGGAATGGGACGGTTCGGTGGAACCGTCGAATTGACGGTTGGGCCTCAATATGAGGGTTCGAGAATCTAACTTTCGGGGAGGAATGCTTGATTCGAACTGGCAAGGATTGGCTGGGTCTCTTGGGCGCTCGGCAGCTCGTCGCCTCCTCTATTCAAGACTGGCAACCACTGCCCGTTCTCTGGAACGGCAAGCTCCCGAGCCAGGCACGGAGTTGCGGTCCTCTTCGCGCGAAGAGCGATCAGCCCAGCCGAAGCGTTGAGGTATATTGGGCGCACGATGACGGACGACGAGCAGGTCTTGGAAGATGTGCTCGCCGAGCTCCGGTCATCCTTTGGAGCATCTGTGCAGGTTGTTGAGAACGAAGAGCGCATTCTCACCCTCCAGATCGGGCCGAAGACCTCTGGGGTGATCCGCCTTCGGGTCAAGGACGCCGCCCGTCCGTCGTTCGCGGTTTCCTACCCAGCTCTCAAGATCAAACGAAATGGTCGTCGTCACGTAGAAGCGGTCGAGGCAGATGGCGTGCTGTTCGAGGGAATCAGATGGATCGTAGGCCAGATCGCTCAACACGGCGTAGTTCGGTCCGAGTTCGAATGAGCCCCTTTCGCGGGAGCTTCACTGCTCGATTGAGCGCGCGGCGGGCGCAAGGTCGAGAGTCATCGCCCAACAGAGCGTTGCAGCGGACAATCGACGACGGTCGCCTCGCTTCGCGGGCTCCTTTTGGGATTGCCGCTGAACGGTAACGTTGGGCCTCAAAGAATGATGGTTAGAGAATCTCACTTTCGGGGAGGGTCGGTTGAATCGAACTGCCGAGGAATGGCTGGGTCTCGTGGGCGCTGGCGGCTCGTCGCCTCCTCTGTTCAAGACTGGCAACCACTGCCCGTTCTCTGGAACGACAAGTTTCCGGAGCGGGGAAGTCGTCGTTCTTGGCGTATCTGGCGAGTTGTTCAGCGCAGCGACGAATCAGCTCGGGAGGGTCGCTCGATCGGGATCGAGATGTCTCATTGCCCAACAGCGCGTTGCAGCGGACAATCGACCGGCAGCCGCCCCGCTTCGCGGGCTCCTTTCGGGATTGCCGCTGGCACTCGCGGCCGAACGCCGGTACGTTGGGCGGACCGGAAGCGCCTTCTAAACTGACTGCCCATGGAACATCGCCAAGCAATACCTTCGCCGACCGGGATTACCGTATTTGGCTCATCGCTCTTGCGGGTCCTTCCCGATATCGCACTGCTCAATCTTGCCGCCCATGGTCTTAACGAAGCTCCGGCCGAAGCATTCGCGCTGGTCCGGTCCAAGGCCGAGGCGGTGAGCAGCTTTCTTCGGGGCGCTGCGGTCGCCGAGGTCGCGTCCTCGCGAGTAACCCTCAAGCAAGAATTCCGCTACACCGGTGGCGAGCAGCGCTTTGTCGGCTATCTCGCGCGCGTTGGCTTTCAGATCTTGCTTCGCGACCTCGATCAAGTCGAGGATGTGCTCGTCGGTGCCGTATCCGCTGGAGCCAACGAGGTCGTCTCGGTGGAGCTCCAGACCTCCGCATTGCGAGAGCACCGAATCGACGCGCGAAAGCGCGCCGTTCACGCCGCCCGGGAGAAAGCACTCGCGTACTGCGACGCCGCAAACGCAACACTGGGCGCGGTCATTCATATCGAAGATGTCAACCCCGACATTCTTACTGGGGTTCGCGACGGTCACGTCCACCGCCAAGTCTCCCCCGAGGACGCTGGAGGCTTCGGCGCATTCGATCCGGGAGCCATCAGCGTCGGCGCCGCCGTTATGGTGGTCTACGCTCTGTCTGATCCTGATCGGGTCTCCGGCGAGCGAGGCCGCCCAACAGGCCGTTGAACCCGACAATCGCTGTCGGTCACCGCTGTGCGCGGTTCCCTCTGGCGCCCGCAGCTGAGCGCCAATACGTTGGCCAGACAGGTGGCGCAATGCCGAAGCGGGCTCCGAAACTGGTCACGGTCAATCACGACGATTACCACGCCGAATACGTAGGCCGAACTTCCGACGGAACGCAGTTTTTCCTCACGACGCCCTTTGTTCCTGCGACCCAGGTCGGCACGGGTACCGGTAGGGAGTTTCTCGCCCTGTACACGTTCGACAAGGCGGGCGCGCTGCTCTCGGCCACGATCGACGACTTCGGGCCGCGCTCAACCCTCGACCACTCCGCCCGTGTCGCGCGCAGAGACGAGCTCATCGCGTCACTTGGCAAAGTCGCCTTCCGGCGGATCAAGATTGCTCCATTCCGCGTCGAGAAGTTCGGAGTGACGTTCGGGTTCATTCCTGAAGCGTCCGATAAGCCCAATGGTGACTGGTCGGTTATTGTGGAACCCGGGAACTACATGTGCTTCTGGCCGCCATGGACGACTGGCGACTACGACACGTAGCGCGTACTCGCTCGCGCTTGATCCAGACGTGAGGTGGTGCTGCCCAACATGGGATTGCGCCGAACAAGCTTCTTGCAATACAGACGGTCGGGCCACCATGCGGGGCACGGCCCCTCTCTGCCCGCTTCTCGCGCCCCGCCCCCCGCCCCCGCCAAATAAGCGCCCCGCGACGTTCAAGACCTCAAACGAGATCCGCAGGTCCCTCCCCGCCTCTCTCTGCCCGCTTCTCGCGTCCCGCCCCCCGCCAAAAGCCGCGCGGGGGCTCCGCGTGCGGCGAGCGCCTCGGCGAGCGCGACCGAGTCTTCCATGTCCTGAATGAGATCGGCGGATCGTTGCGAAGGAGGAATCGGCACGCGGTGGAACCGATCCATGGGTTCGATATGTCCACCTGCGAGCACGCCCTGACCGGACCATTCGGCACCAACGGTGTAGCGCCGTTGGGCGGCGCTGGACTCGGTACAGCTCGATACGGCCCTAGTGGCCGTCACACTCGGGGGAAGGCTTGCTCGCGGGCTATCCATTGTGCCGGCTCTGGGGAGCGGCATCAAGGGTCCGCGCCTTCGGCGCCGCTTCGCGCCCTTGACCCCGCTCCCCAGA
>JAYUKI010000389.1:0-1392 GCA_043764595.1 Myxococcales bacterium
CGCGACCCACTGGGGCTGGCCGAACGTCTACACGTACACGAAGAGCATCGGCGAGCAGATCATCGCCCGCTCGGGCCTCAAGTACGTCATCGCGCGGCCGGCGTGCTGTGAGAGCACCAAGTCGTTCCCCTTCCCCGCGTGGAACGAGGGCATCGGCACGTCGGCGCCGCTCGTTTTCCTCATCATGAAGGGCCACCACCAGGTGGTCGCGCGCGACGTCATCCTGGACTTCATTCCTTCGGACATCGTCTGCGCGGGCATGATCCTCACGCTCGCCGAGCTCCTCGAGGGCACGAACAAGCCCGTCTACCAGTACGGCACGAGCGACGTGAACCCGGCCACCAGCGCTCGGCTCGGCGAGCTCATGGGGCTCTACCGCCGCAAGTATTTCCAGAAGACCGGCAAGGGGAACCCGTTCTTCAACTTCCTGAACTCGCACTACGAGCCCGCGATCGTGGACCTCGAACGCTACAACGCGCTCGGACCCGGTCAGATTGCCCGTGCGGCGCGCAGCTTCTCGAAGGTGCTGAAGGCGGCTCCTGGACCCACGGCGCGCTTCGCGAAGCCGATGGCCAAGTCGCTCGACGGCTTTGCCTACCAAGAAGAACGCATCGACATGATCGTTCGCCTCTTCTTGCCGTTCACGTACGACCAAAAAGGGCCGTTTTCCTGCGCGAACACGCGTGAAGCGTACGCCCGCGTCGGAGCCGCGGACCGCGCGAAGCTCGACTGGACGCCCGAGAAGCTCGACTGGGCCGACTACTTCATGGATCAGCACCTGCCGGCCATGGAGAAGCGCGTCATCCCTTGGATGGAGGCTCGCTACAAGAAGGAGCTGAAGCCGCTCAAGGCGCACCAGACCTTGGTCACGCTCGTCGACCAAATGGCCGAACGCTACGAGCACGCCGTGGCGCTCGGACGCTTCGAAGGCGACGTTGGCTTCACGCGCATCACCTACGCGGACGTGCTCGCACGGGCCGAGGACGTGGCCGCGCGGCTCTACGATCTCGGCGTCAAAAAGGGCGATCGCGTGGTCCTCTCGGCGAAGAACGCGCCGGAGTGGTCCATCGCGTACTTTGGCATCATGCGGGCGGGCGCGGCGTGCGTGCCCATCGATCCGGACATGGATCCCGCGGCGTTCGTGAACGTCACGAACGAGAGCCACGCCAAGCTCGCGATCTTGGATCCTTACGTCGAGAAGAAGTCGGGAGCAGCGCTCACGGCGGACGCTTCGGCGGTCGCGCGCCTCGATCTCGTGGCGGTGACCGAGCTCGATCCGAGCCTCTCGCGTCCACTCGTCGAGGTCCGCGAGGACGACGTGGCGAGCCTCATCTACACGAGCGGCACGACCGGTCACCCGAAGGGCGTCATGCTCTCGCACGGGAACTTTGC
>JAYUKI010000390.1:0-1392 GCA_043764595.1 Myxococcales bacterium
GAACGATCCGGAAGTCTTTGGCGAAGAGGGTGCCGGGCTGCAGGAAGCTCATACTGGCGCGAGGTTAACCCAAAAAATGCCGTCGAGTCGCCCGCGCTCGTGGGGCTTCAGCGCGTGCGCCCGATTTCTTTGGGCTGCGCTTGAAAATTCGAGCGACCCCCATGCAAATGCTCGAGATCCTTCACTTCAGGACCTTGTTCCGGCACCGGAACGACCCCTCGAAAGCGTTTCTTGCGTGGCGATCTATCGCGCTTGCGTTCCTGCCCGACCCAAGGCGAGGGCAGGCGTGGGGTTTCTCGGAGATGCCCTACCGCTCGCCTCCGCCCGTCGATCCGAAGGTTCTCGAAGAAGCGCGTGAAGTCACGGCCGTGGCCGACGCCGCCCGATTGCGCATCCGCCGTGCCGCGGTGGGCGTCGCTACGGCCATCGCCGGGGCGTTGGTGGCCGTTTCCACCATCGCTGGCGCCACTCCTGCGCGCCCGCATCACGTCTGCCACAATGTCGAAATACGCTGGGAAAATGCGCCCGAAGTGCCCCCGCACACCTACACGACGTGCCGGAGCGTTCTTCCTCGCTGAGCGCCGAGTGCGGTCAGAGCGCTCCGCCGTAGTGCGAAAATTCCATGCGCGCGGGAGCTCCGGCGCGAGAAAACCAAGCTGCGACCTCTTCCGCGTTCTCCACCACCACGTTCATCGCGTCTTGATTGGCGTGCCGTCGGCACCCGTCGAGAAGGGCGGGGGTGAGCTCGGGCCGCGCCACTCGGAAGGGGAACGCCCCCGGAAAACCCGTGTCGAAGCTCGCCACCCCCTCGACCCGCCCGTCTCCTTCGCCGGTGAAAACCCCCAGAACGAAGCGACCCGGAAGAGCTCGTGCGGTCGCTAGCTGCCCGCTTGGCAGCGCGAATGCGGCTTCGGCTTCGGCGTCTCGGTCGGCCGTGAGCTCGCGCACGGTGGCTCCTGCGACGGCATTTCCCGCGAGCTTCGCGAACGAGAACCGATGCGCCGAAGACGCATGCCGGAACGTGAGTCCTTCGCGCTCGTAGAGGCGAATCGCCGCGGTGTTGTCCGGCTTCACGTTGAGGCAGATCGTGTCGCACCCACGCGCACGGGCGAACCCCTTGACGTGCGCGAAGAGCGCCGAGGCGACTCCGGTGCGACGTGCGAACGGCGCGGTCGAGACGTGGCGCACGTACGCCGTGGTCTCCATGAACTGAGCAAAAAGATAGCCTGCGACACGACCCTCGCGTTCCACCACGAACGTGGTTTGGCACATCTCGGACGAGAACCGCTCGAGGCTCGGTCCGGGCTCGTCGGTGAGAAGCTCGAGAAAGAGCGCTGCGACTTCGGCGTGATCGGTGGGAACGGCAAGACGGACGGTGTGGCTCACGAGACG
>JAYUKI010000391.1:0-1391 GCA_043764595.1 Myxococcales bacterium
CAAGCCCCGAGGGCACAGGCGAGAACCGCGAGAGGAAAGAGCGAGGATGCCCGAAAGCCGCGGCGCGCCGTGAAAATCATGGGGTTTTACGATACACTCATCGCCATGTCCGACGCGCCCGAAAAGCCCAAGCCCGACGTGGTTTTGCTAGGCCCGCCGACGACGGACGGCGAGGGCATCCACGTCCTTCGCGCACGAGAGGATCGCATCGAAGCGGGAGAAGTTCGCCCAGTGAAAGACGGCGCTCCGATCCACGGGGAAATCGTGCAGCTTACCCCGCGCGAAGGGGCGCCGCAGGTGTGCGACGTCCAGGTCACGTACGCCCCGAAAAAGAGCCCCACGGCGACACTCACGGCACGAGGCAAAGGACCGGCCCAAGTGGCCACACGCGGCTACAGGGATCGTTGGGACGAGATCTTCGGCAAGCCCGAGGGCGAAGCGGCCACGGCCGAACCTACGATTTCGCCGAAGCTCTTGAACTAGCCTCGATTCCGTCCAGTGGATGGATTCGCGGCCGCCTCATCCTGCCTCGCGTCGTTGCTCGTCGGTTTCCTACAAGAGTATGCGCTTTCCTCGCGCCTCGCGGTCCAGGCGATCCGACCACGCCTCCCCATCCACTGGACGGAATCGAGGCACTAGAAGACGGCGCGCGTTTCAAGGAACTCACGCACGCGCGGGACCACGATCTCGGGTCGTTCCATTAGGGAAAAGTGGCTCGATCGGAAGATCTGGAGGTAATCGGCGTTCGGCATGCGCCGTGCGATCTCTTTGGATTGGTAGGCCGGAGTCAGCGCGTCGAGAAACCCGCTGACCACCAGCGCCGGTTGGTGGATCTCGCGGAGCAAATGGTAGACCGAGTGGGCGTCGAGCTCTTGGAAGAGCCGGAGGTAGTTCACGAAGCTCTTGCCCAAGACGTCGTCGAAGTAGCGCGCCAAGAGCGGCTTCATGCGAAACGCGTTTCGACCGGCCGTGATCGACATGAGCGCCGCCGTGGGCCACTGCATGGTGCGGGCCACCATCGCGAGCTTGTCCGCGAGCTCGGGGTGGTCCTGCAGGAAGTCGCAAATCGCGTGAAGCCGCTTCGGTAGCCCTGGCACTCCGAAAAGGGGCTGAAATCCCGTAGAAAGCACATGACCATAGGTGCCATTCAGGAGCACGAGACCGCCGACGCGTTCCGGGTAGCTCGCGGCCATGTCGAGCGATACTTGCACGCCCATGCTCCAGCCCATGAACACGGCGCGATCGATGCCTTCGGCGTCCAAGATCGAGCGTGCGTCCTCGACATGGTGCACCACGGCGAGCCTTCGCTTCGACTCGGGCGAGTCCGAATCGAAGAGACCGCGGTAGTCCCAGGTGACGAAACGGTACTCCTTGTAGAGTGCATCGAGCAC
>JAYUKI010000392.1:0-4617 GCA_043764595.1 Myxococcales bacterium
CGGCTCATGGACGAAATCCACGGAAGGTGGCCCGATCTCCCCGTCGTGATCGTCACGGCGCACGGCACCGTGACGGTGGCAGTGGACGCCATGAAAGCCGGTGCAGCGGACTTTCTTCAAAAGCCTTTCGACCGCGAAGAGCTCGTATACGTGATCTCGAAGGCCGTCACGGGGACGCGCAAGGTTGGCGAGCGTGCTCCAAAACAACCCGGAACCAAAGAGCTTTTTGGCGACTCAGTCGCGATGTCCAGCTTGCGCGATCTGATCGCTCGGGCGTCGAGAACGACTGCGACCGTGCTCGTGCAAGGCGAGAGCGGCACGGGCAAGGAGCTCATCGCCCGCGCCATCCACGACGGGGGGCCGCGTCACGACAAGCCCTTCATCAAGCTCCACTGCGCGGCGTTCCCGGACACGCTGCTCGAGAGCGAGCTCTTCGGATACGAGAAGGGAGCGTTTACCGGAGCAGGCCAGCGAAAGCCCGGACGCGTCGAGCTAGCCGACCAAGGAACCCTTTTCCTCGACGAGATTGGCGACATCACGCCCGCCACGCAAGTGAAGCTCCTCCGTGTCCTTCAGGAGCGCGAAATCGAGCGGCTTGGCGGGACGAAAGCGGTGAAAGTCGACGTGCGTTTCGTCGCTGCCACACACCGTGATTTGCCCGCCATGGTCGCCGCCGGGCAGTTTCGCGAAGATCTCTACTATCGGCTCAACGTGATTCCGCTCGACGTTCCGCCCCTTCGTGCGCGGCCCGGCGACGTCGAGCTCTTGGCCACGCGTTTCGCCGAAGGGCATGCTCAAGCTACCGGCCGCCCCATCGTTCTCGAGAAGGCCGTGCTCACGCGGCTCGCTTCGCAAAAATGGCCTGGAAACGTACGTCAGCTCCAAAACTTCGTCGAACGCCTCGTCGTGCTCTCGGACGGGCCGACCATTACGGTGTCCGACCTCGAACGCGAGCTTGTCCGCGCTGGAGGTCCCGTTCCGCCGTCGTCGGAAGGCGCGGTGCATGTCACATTGGAGAGTGCTGTCCAGAATGCGGGACGCGAGGCCGTCCGCGAAGCGCTGACGCGGGCGAAGGGCAACAAAACTCTCGCCGCTCGGATTCTCGGAGTGAGTCGGCGAGCGCTCTACTACAAGCTCGAAGAGCTCGAGCTTGCCTGAGCGCTCGAGGTGCCGCGTCTTCCGTGCAGTCTCTTGCACACCCGTGAACCACTTCGTTCACGCCAACCCAGCGGCTGGCTCCTCGACGCGGCGGCCTCGACCTTCGGGCGAGCCGGTGCCTCCGAGGCCACCTGTCCCCGCCGGAGCTACGTTCGCAAAATAGTCCTACGCGGGGTGACGGTGCCCGGACACTAGATTCCATCCCAACCGATGGAGAGCGACAGCGCTGCGGTGGTCCGGTCACGTCCGAGAATCGGGAACACACCGCCGAGCGAAATTTGCAGGTTTCTCCAAGGATACAGACGCACTTGCGCTCGTGGATCGAACGACTCGAGTGGGCGGAGGCCCATCCCGAGCGCGAGACCCACGCCGCGCGACGGACGAAAGACGACGTCGCCCGAGAGGTTTGGGGAGGTCACCGTGCTCACACGGCCGGGGACCACCGTGAACGTAGAAGCGAAGGCGATGGACCCGACGACATCGACCTTTGGCGAGATGCGAACGAGGGCGCTCGTGCCGTGCTCGATGCCGTACCTGCGAGCGTTCGCGAAGATGGTCTCGGTCGGCGCGAGCAGCCGCGCGTAGGTCACGAACGCGAGTCGCTCGGTGTGCGCCACGGGGACATGGAATCCGAGCGCTCCCGCACCGAGCGAGGTGCGGTCCGTATCGACGGTGGCGTTCGCCACGTAGCGGGATTCCAGACCCGGAATCCACGCCGAGACCCAAGTTCCCCGGGGCAGTGCGACCGTCGCCCGGACGGCGAGCCCAGCCAGCAGCGTGCCGTAGAAGTCCCGTTCGGCAATCAAGAGGGCCGCGCGGCCCTCCACCGAGACGGACGTGCGCGCGCAGGTCTCTTGCGGCGTCCCGAAGTCCGCCGGGCCGAACACGGGCACACGAACGGGGGTTCCGATGCCCGGACGCACGTCGTCGCAGGGGCCGCCGGCCGTGGACATGCGTGTATGCATCATGCATGCAACGAAGAAGAGCACGCCTGCGGAGGTCTTGATTCTCATAGGCCCGGAGCGGTCCAGCCGTCGCCGTTGCGGTCGACGAGCCATGGGTTCGTGAACGCCGTCGACCAGTGACCAGGCGCCACGACTTGCGCATGAAAACGTGCGTCGGACACGTCCGGTCGGCCCGGCTCGACGTAATAGTCGTCTTCCGAGCGGCCCACGTGATCGAAGGCGTCGATGACTCCGTCGCGGTTGTTGTCGGTCGTCTCGGGTCGGCCGTCGTCGTCGAGATCGCGAGCAAAGACGAGCGGAAGACCGGCCTCCACCACGATCCATGCGTCCTTCGTGGGCGGGAGAGCCGCCAGCAACGTCGCAAGCGGGATCTTTCCGCTGAAACGCACGAGGCCTTCTTTGCCGAACGGATCGCGCGGTCGAAAAATCGAGGCCCCACCGATGGTGCGCGCGACGCGGCCGTTGACCAGGATGCGGATCTCTTCGACCGGGATCCACGGTGCTGCGCGCACTTCGATGGATAGCGAAGCATCGGCGCTCGTTCGGAAAGGCGTGAGCGAAGGCCCCTGTTCGACGGTTCCCGATCCAGCTGTTCCGACGCTCGCGACGATGACGGGACCGTTCGTTCCGATCGAGTGTCCACTTCGCACGTCTTCGTTGAAGCGATCGGTGTCGAAGGCGACCAAACTGTGACCTCCGAAGACCAGATTGCGTGGGTAACCGAGCACCTCGGTCGCGAGCGTGTGCGAGTCGCTGTTGGCCGTTCCGCCGCGCAAGATGCCTTGGTTCAGGAACGAGAACCACGCCAAGCGATAGTCGTGGAACTGGCGCGTACCGGTCCCGTTCATGACTTCTTGGACGTGGTAGTCGAGCGCCGTCCTGCCGCCGTTGCTTCGGCGAAGCTGTCCGGGTCCGGCGTTGCTGGCCGCGCTCGGAATGCGCGTTCGGACGTCGTACTCGATGGCCGTGAGAAACCCTTCGTCGCGCCCGAAGCTCGAACCGGCGAGCGGGTGATTGAACTGAATCACGCCACGCCCCTCGAACGAAGCGCTTACGCGATCGAAGAGCGGACCTGGCTCGAGCAGCTCGTCCCACGGGAGCCCGTTGCGCGGGAGAGCGGTGTCGTGGCGCAGTGGCCAAAAGTTGTAGTGTCCAACCACTTTGGGAATCTCGGCCCCGGGCGGCTCGTAGAAGAGAATGTGCCCCGTCGTCTCGGCGCCGGCCATGACGTGGACGCGGTCCGCGAGGCCAAGGTCCCGTATCGCCTGGCCGTACGTCGTTACGACGTCGTGATCCGTCGCCGCGAGGACGTCGATTCCGGTCGCCACGAAGGTTCTCGCTCGATCCCGATCGGGCAGGCTGCTGTCGAAGCTCGCTCCACCGTGAACGTGGAAGTCCGCCGAAAGGGCTCCGTCCGGAACAAGCCCCGGGAGCTTCTCGACCACGAGCTTCAGCGGGAGGACCTTGCCGGCTTCGACGATGATTTCGGCGCGCGAGAGTGTCGCGAAGGGGCCCTGTGTGGCGTAAACGAAGTAGGTTCCCGTTGGAACCACGAGGCGCACGCGACCGTCGGACTCGACGAGTGCGCGATTGCATGCCGGTGAGCCCCCGTGGGCTGGTCCGAGCCAAGGCGTGCAGTGGGCCTCGTCGAAGACTCCATGCGTCGAGCCCCGCGTGGCGTTCGCCGCGGAACCTTGCGTCGGAGTGAGCACGATCTCGCCTTGCACGGGCTTTCCCGCGCCATCAACGATGTGGGCTTCGAGAATTCCGAGATCTGGCAGCACGATATCGGGGACGTTCGCGTCGATTTGCGAAGCTCCGATGGAGGTCTTGAAGGGGAGGGGACGGCCGAGGGCGTGGGCCGCGATCCGAAGGGACTTTCCCGACGGGACCCGCGCGTGGAACGTTCCATCCGCGGCCGGCACCACCTCGGTCCACGGTGTGCGGCTCTTCTCGCTGTCCGGGTCTGCCCCTTCGCCCGGAGCGTAGACGAGGAGGCTCGTTCGCTCCGAAAGCTCGGGCGGCCTCCCATCCGGGTGGGTGACGCGGCCGCGGATCGAAATGGTGCGCTCCCCATGGAGCTTCTCGCGGGCTTCGAGTGCAAGGTCCGCGGCGCCGCCCAGGCCAGGTCCCGAGCTCACCATGAGAAATCGTTCGAACGAAAGCGAATCGCCGGGCATTACGATGGTTCGCGGCAGCCCCGTCGCGCTTATCGACGTGCTGTGGAATCCGGAAAGGCCGCTTGTCCCACACGCCACGGCCGAATAGGCGGCCGCGCCGTCGCGCTCGGGCCTCGCTGCGAAAAAAGGGTGGTCGACGAAGCTCTTGCCGAGCTCGAGCAAATCGAGATCGGGATGCAAAAAGCCGCGCCCGGGAGCGGGAGCGAAAGGCACCACCTCGCGTCCGCCCCAGTAGAAAGCGTCACTCAAGAAGAAGGTCTCGGGCTCGCGTCCGCCGTGGAAAAGCTCGGTTCGAACGCGCACTCCGGGCTCGC
>JAYUKI010000393.1:0-1388 GCA_043764595.1 Myxococcales bacterium
CGCGCTCGCCGTGCTGGCGTCGGCGCCGGCGTGGATCGTGAAGCATCCCCCGCTTCAAGACGCGCCGTTCCACATGGCCACGCTCCGCGTGATCCACGACTTCGGCGATTCGAGCCTGCATCTCGCCGACTTCTACCGAATGAACCTCGGCGGAACGCAGTACGTCTTCCCGTACCTGCTCGGGTCCGCCCTCGCCTACGTGATGGGTGTCCCCTACGCGCACGCGGCCATCTCGTGCATCTACCTCGGAGGAACGCCCCTCGCCCTTCGCGCCCTGCTGCGTGCTCTCGGCAAGGACGAACGGCTCTGCCTCTTCGTGGTGCCCATGCTCGTCAACGGCATGTTCACGCTCGGGTTCCTGCCCTACCTCCTAGGCATTCCCTTCATGTTCTGGGGCCTCGCCGTCGGCCTTCGTGACATCGAAAAACCGAGCACGAAGTCAGGTATCCTGCTCGGGGCAATCTCCCTCGTGCTCTTCTATACGCACGTCTTTCCTTTTGCCCTTTTTGGCATTGGATATGCTTCGTTTTTCCCTTGGTTTCGGCCCAAGTCCTGGGCTCGCGCCGCCCTGCCCGTGCTTCCGTCCGTCCTCGGCGCGGCCTGGTGGACACTCTTTGCGAGCGCAGGAAAAAGCTCTGCTGGCGGGCTATCGAAGCTCTTTTTGAAGACTCCCGACTTCGCGACCGCATTCGGAGAACTACCGGGCTGGACGTTCAACGTCTTCCGGGACAACTCGGACGAGGCCGTCGCGCTCCTTCTGTTGCTCGCTGCGGCGGTCGCGTATGCACTCTCCCAGGGGGAGCCCGACCCCTCGCGCAAGGCGAGTCGCCCCTACGTGCTTTTGCCGATTGCGTGCGGGTTTTTCTACTTTTTCCTAGGGGACGAGCTCGGAGACGTCTGGCTCGTAGCCAAGCGTTTCGCCGTTCCCGGCATGATGGCCTCCATTCCACTCTTGCGCATGCCGCGTGGGCCACGCGGAGTGCTGGTCACGCTCGGCTTGGTAGGCATCGCCACGCACGCGACGGTCAACACGTGCACCAAGTTCATTCGCCACGAGCAGCGCGAGGTCGGGGAGATCGACGAAGCCCTCGATTCGATGGAACCCGGGAAGCGCGTTGCCGGCCTCATTTTCGACCGCAGCTCGGCCGTCACGAACAACAGCCCTTTTTTGCACTACGTGTCGTACTACCAAGCCAAAAAGGGCGGCTTCGTTCAGTTCTCGTATGCCCACTTCAAGCACTGGCCCTTTTCGTACAAGGACGGATTCATGCCGCCCCCGGGACGCCCGCCCATGCAGCGCTGGGAATGGACTCCCGAGTCGGTGACCCAGGAGCTTTATCCCTTTTACGACTACATTCTCGTGCGGGGCTCGGGCTTCACACCCGAGC
>JAYUKI010000394.1:0-4612 GCA_043764595.1 Myxococcales bacterium
TTGATGCTCGTAGACGTTCGCGAGATCCGCGAACCTCGACGTGGTCCGCGCGACGCGGTCGATTTGCTGTTGCGTGCGTTCGTTGGAAGGGTCTTCCCCGAGCGCACGAGCGAGCGTGTTGAAGGCCGAGTCGAGGTCGCCCGCAGCGTCCTCGAAGAGCTGGGCAATCTGGTGAAGAAGCTCGACGCGGCGCGACGAATCGTCGCTCCTGCGAACCTGCACTTCGTGGGCTCCGATGAGCTTGGCGTGATCGCCGGTCTGCCGATACAGAGGCTCGAGAAGGTCGGCGATCGTCAGCTCGTACGCGGGGTCCTTCCCGAGGCGTTCGAGTGCCGACAGGGCCTCTTGGTTCCCGAGATCGCGCTCGAGAACGGCTCGGTAGCCTTCGATCGCTACTTCGATCTGGTTCATCTCAGTCTCGCGAAGAGCCGCGAGACGGAGCATGAGCGAAATCTGGACGCCCTCGTCTTGGGCGAGCACGAGCTGCGCTTCGAGGTTGTCGGCGAGCTCGCTCCACATCTTTTGACGCGTGAAGAGCGCGTCAAGGGCGGATAGAGCTGCACTGCTTGCCGAGTCGATCTCGAGCACTTTGCGCCAGGAAGCGACGGCATCTCCCGGACGGGCGAGACGCTCGTCGTACGTCGCAGCCATTTGCCCGTAGAGCGATTCGCGCAGGTCGGGATCGGTGGTCTGCTCGATGCGGCGCTCGATGACCCCGATGAGGTCGGTCCAGCGTTCCGTACGAACGAAGAGTTGCTCGAGGGCCGCAAGCGCTTCGGCATCGCCCGGATCGAGCGCAAGCACCTTGCCGAATGCGGCTGCGGCGGCGTCGACTTGGGCTAGACGCGCGTCGAACACCTGGGCCTGGCGCATCCAGAAGTCGCGCGCGAGTTGGGCGTCCGTGAGCGACTCGGCCACTTCGCCGTAAAGCTCGGAGAGCCGTTTCCACGTCCCCGCCGCTTCGACGACGACCTCGAGCTCTGCTCGGCTCTCGGCGTGATGCGGCTGCTCTTTGACGGCCAACGCGAGGGCGTCGAAGGCACGCTCGCGATCATTGAGGGATTCGGCGCTAATCCGGGCAATCTTCCGGAAGAGTTGAACCTTCTTGTCGGAGTCTGCGTCGGCTTCGCTGAGGATTTCGAGGGCGAGAATGAGCTTCTGCCAATCGCCGCGTTCTTCGTAGATCGCTTCGAGAATGGCCGCTGCCTCGCCGCGAAGGCTCTCGTTCTTGAGCAGGTTTTCGAGGGCGACACGTGCCCCGTCATGGCCGGGCTGGAGGAACAAGATCTCGCGGTAGTTTTCGAGGGCCGCGGCGGCGTCGCCGAGGTGCGTCTCGAGTGCCTGGCCCAATCGGTATTTGAGGTCGACGAGCTCTTCTTCCGGAAGGTCGAGCTCGATGCGCCGACGCAGCACGTCCGCGTAAGGCGCCCATCGTTCGAGCTGTCGGTAGAGCACGTCGAGCGCAGCAAGCGCGCGCGCGTCGGTGGGCTCGTCCTCGAGTACGGCATCGTACGTGTCGATCGCGCGATCGACGTCTCGAAGCTCGGTTTCGTAGAGCTTCGCGATTTCGTAGCTGATGCCCTTCTTCTCCTCGGCCGTCCCCGTAAGTTCCCGCTTTTTCTCGTAAATCCCGAGAAGTTCCGCGAACTTCGCCGTCTCACGATAGAGGCGTTCGAGGGCCGTTAGGGCGTCCTGGTTCTCGCTGTCCGATTCGTAGACGGCGCGGTACGCGGCGAGCGCGGGCTCCACGTCCTTGCGCTCTTCGACGTGCACGCGACCGAGCTTGAGTCGCAGGGCCACCGCGAGGTCGCGATCGGCGGATTCGTCTGCCTTCTGAATGGCAGCGTCGTACGCCGAGATGACCTTCTCCCAACCGTTCGTCGCCTTTGCAGCGCGTTCGACGTCGGCCGTGGCTTGCTCTTCTTGCGGAACGATCTCGAACGCCGCGAGGTAGCGATCGAACGCGCGCTGCGGGTCTTTGACCTTCGTTTCGTAGAGCGCGGCGACCTCACGAAGCAGGCGAACTTTTTCGAGCTCGTCCTCCTCATGGGAGAGCTTCACTTCGATGGCGTTCGCGAGGCTCTTCGAGTTGTTCGCGGCGGTATAGATCGGAATGAGCGCTTCGGCCGATCGCAGATTCTGCGGCTCGAGCTCGAGGACCTTTTCGTAGGCCTTCGCTGCGCGATCGTTCTTCTGCTTCTTGTCCGCCCAAAGCTCGGCAATCTTGAAGAGAAGGCCGATTTTCGCTTCGGAAACGGTCTCCTTTGCTTCTTGCTGCTCGAGGACGCGAATGAACTCGTCCCACTTGCCGCTCTCGGCATAAAAGACCTCGAGGTCATCCCAGCGCCCGAGGGCGAGGTACTTCTTCTTGAGGGCTTCCTGCGCCTTGCGGTCGTTCGGGTCCAGCGTCAGGAGCTGGCGCCAAGCCGTGACCGCGCCTTCGTCGTTGTTCAGGCGATCGCCATAGAACGTACCGAGCTTGGTCAGGATTTGGATACGTGCAGCGTTGTCGTACGTGACCTCGGCCTGGCGCTCGAGAACCGTGACGAGCTTGTCGAATTCCTTCGACCGCTCGTAGAGCGCCGCGAGCGCTCCAAGGGCTTCGGCGTTGGACTCGTCGGTCGTGAGGACCTCGTTCCAAAGCTCGATGCAGACCTCGGGCTTCTTCACGCGCTCGGTCGCAAGCTTCGCGATCTCGAGGAATTTCGAGGCGCGCTCGGCTCCAAACGTGCGCTCGGCGTCGCGACGCTGGAGAACGAGAAGCTTCTCCCAATCGCGGCGCTTCTCGTACATCTGTTTGAGGTAGTCGGTCGCCGTCGGGTTCTCCGGGTCGATCGCGATGACCTGCTCGTAGGCCTTCACGGCCTCCGCTTGGTTGGCGAACTTGCCCGTGTAGAGCTCCGCCGCCTTCATGTAGAGCTCGACCTTTTCGAACTCGTCGGGCACGGCCGCCGCGAGCAAGAGCAAGGTGCGAACGTATTCGTTGTAGCGCTTCGCCGCTTCCTGCTTCTCTGCAGTGGCGCGAAGCTCGGCGATCTTCGCTTCGTCCGCTGGAGCATCCGCGGCAGGCGCGGCAGGCGCTTGCACGGCCACCGGCTGGGCGGGAGCTTCGGAAGCGACCACCTCGGCAGCGACCACCTCGGCAGCGACCACCTCGGCAGCGACCACCTCGGCGGCGACCACCTCGGCGGCGACCACCTCGGCAGCGACCACCTCGGCAGCGACCACCTCGGCGGCAACCACCTCGGCAACGCGCTCTGCGGCAACAGGCACTTCCTCGGGCTCTTCCGCGGGCGGTGGTGCCGACGGTGCCGGCGCCGCCGAAATCGGCGCGGTCGCTTGCATGACAGGCTCGACCGCAGCGGGCACGGGCGTGACAACGGACTCGCTCGCTGCCGCTGCGGGAGGAGCGACGGAAGGCACGAGCTCGACTTCGACAAGCTCCGCGGGCGGAGGAACGCTTGCGTTGACTTGTTCGCCGATCTGCGCTTCGAACGCGAGCAAGGTCGGGTGGTCGGGCACGAGAGACTTGAGTCGCTCGAAGCTCACTTTGGCGCGAATGAGATTGCCAAGGCTACGCCACGCGATCGTTCCGGCTTGCGCGAGAAGGAACGCAGTGGTGTCGACGTCGGTCGGCTGCGTGGACGCTTCTTCCGCCAGTCCAAGCACGCGCTCCCACTCGCCGCCTTTTTTCCCATGAAGGTCGCGCAAGTATTGGAAGGCGCCATCGTTCCGCGCGTCGAGCTTGACGGCCTCATCGAGCCACTTGGCGCCGAGGTCGACGTTCTGGTGTCGCGAGACCCATCGAACGCCAAAAAGAAGCGCGGCTTGGCCCTTCGCAGCCTTGTCCGACAACTGCCCAACGATGGCGTGCTGCACGCGGTCCAGCTCTTCGTTGCGGCCCGCATCGACGAGTAGGCCTTCGTAGAGCGCGGCCACCTGCTTGGACGCCGGATCGGCCGAATAGGCACGTTGGAGCAGTCCTTCGACCTCGTCCGGAGCAAAGCGCTTCGCGACGCGAGCTGCACGAAGCAAAAGCCGACCGCGAGTGACGCCATCGCCTTCTTGCGCAGCACGAACGAGCTGGGCGACGTGCGCTTGCCAAGACCCGCTCTCGGCCTGCACGTCCTCCAAGCAGGCACTCGCCTGTGCGTTCTGCCCTTGGCTCAGCGAAAGGCTACGCGCATAGGTCGACGTGGCCTTGTCGTAGTCGCCGCCGTCACTCAGGACGTCGCCGAGCTCCAACAGCAGCGACGCTGCCATAGGCCCTTCTTTTGCCGACTTCAGCTCGAGCTCGAGGAGCTTCTGAACCATGTTCAGCTTTCCAAGATCCCAATACACGGACCGCGCCCGCGCCAGGCTTTCGCCCACGGCCGGATTCAGCTTGTACGCATCTTGGAAATGCTTGAGCGCCTTGACTCCAGCGAGGAACTTCCCCTCCAGGAGTTGCCCGAGTCGCAGGTGAATTCGGGCTTTATCTTCGTTCGTGCCGGCCGAAGTGCTCTTCTCGAGCTCCTCGACGAGCCCTTGCCAGTCCCGAACGTTCTCGAGATGCGAAAGACGCTCCTGAAGGTCCATTGACTCCCTCGGTCCCACAAAACCGGGCGAGCAC
>JAYUKI010000395.1:0-4608 GCA_043764595.1 Myxococcales bacterium
CCGCGGGTGCGTTCACCGTGAACCTGTTCGACGGCCGCCGCTATGTTGCGTCAGCGCGGAGCCGCCTCGTGCCGGGCCTCGATTTCGAGCTCCTCGCGCACGGCATCGTCGCGCTCCGCGAATACGAGGCGACGGTCCGCGAGTCCAGCTCCCCGTGAGGCCCCGGTCGGACGCGCTTTGCGCGCGCATCGCCTACTCTTGGCACGCACGTTCGGCAAGAGCATCTCGGCCGAAGAGCCGGCTACGGAGAGGTCTCGACGACCGTAGTTTCCCCGGTCGCCGTGTTGACACGGACGACAAATGTGGACGGCGTCTTCGTGGGCATTCGTGATGTCCTCCGCGAGGTTCCAGAGACTCGGCGGCGTGATCGTCGGGAAGTCCGCCGGCGAAGCAACATGGTGACCGAGAGGAAAGGCTCGAAGACCAAGGTGGCTGCCAGAACCCGCGCCCCCCAGGGGCCTGCGGTCGCCCTTCTCCCGTACGACGATCGCGTCGTCGGCGTCGAGGTCCGTCGTCCGAAGAGAGAGAGCCCCAACGCCTACGTCGTAGAGACGATGAAGCGTGTGAAGCGAGGGGAGGCGAAGGCGTCCGCCGCGTGGACGCTTCATTTCGAAGACGGCCTCGACCTCTTCAATCGCCTGTCGCCCTCCGCGTGGTGGGTTCGCGCCTACGACCTCGAGCGCATCCTGGTGAGCTTTGGGCTTGGAGCGCTCGACGGCATCGTCGCGTGTGGCCTCGGTGCGCCTTCGGAAACCGTCTCCGTCGCCGCGCATATCGACTCGCCACGCGTCGCACCGATGATGGCCGAGGCGTATGCCCGCCTCGCCAAGCAGCGCGCGATTGCCGAAAAATGGCTATTCGATTTCCCCGAGGCCGCGGCGATTGGGCTCGTTCCACTGGCTGCGATCGGGCGCGGAAAGGCATGCGCGCATGGCCGGTCCGCCCTCGCTCGATTGATCGACGGTGGCAAGGGCGAGATCGTCCGCGAGGTCGCGGCGCGCTACGGCCTCGCGCAGACGGATGCGCTTGGCGAGCTCCTCTCTCGAGCGCCAAAGGCCCAGTCGATAGGTGCCGTTCCGGACCTCGACGAGGAGGTTCGCGAGCTCGAACGCACGCTTCTCCGCGCGACCCCTTCGACCGCGACGTACGAAGCGCTCGATCGGCTCACGAAGGTCGACACCGACCGCGCGCTCTTCGCCGTCGCCGAGCTCACCACGCGCGCACGCTCGCGTCCGCTGCGGGCGCGCGCAGAGGAGGCGCTGGATGCGGTCCGGTCGCGTCGCGGCCTCTCCGAAGACGACCTCGCCGTGCGCATGATCCCGCGTCTCGGGCTGGACGACGCGGAAGTCGCCATCGGCGGCGCGCTTCACCGGCTCGCGGCCAGCCCGTTGCTCGAGCCTCGGATCATCACTCCGGATGGGGAACGGCTCGCGAAGCTCCCGCGGGGCGCGCCCGAGCCGGTGAAGAAGCGCTGGGCTCTCCTCGAGAAGGAGCTGAAGACGTTCGCGCAGAGCGTCCGCGCTCGGCTGGAGCGCCGCATGGTCCATGGCGCAGAGTGGACCGGAGCGCTGTTCCTGGACCACGTCGTCGGCCATCCCGTGCTCGTCGAGATGGCTCGCGGCCTCGTCTTCCGCGCCGATACGCGCGAGTTTCGCGTCGCCGAGGATGGCACGCTCGCCGACCAGGACGACGCCGCGATCACCATCGGTCTCGCCGATTCCGTAGTGATCCCGCACCCGCTCGAGCTGCCCGCGGAGGGCATCCGTGCGTGGACCGAGCGATTCGCGGAATACGAGCTCCTCCAGCCATTCCCGCAGCTTGACCGCGAGCACTACGAAGTGGTGGTCGTTGCGCGAACGATTCCGGATCTCGCGGGCCTCGTCCTCCACGCGGGAGCCGTCCTTGGCCTCGAGCGGCGAGGGTGGGAGCGCGGCGGCGTCGATGACGCAGGCTTCGGTATCGCGCTCCTCGGAATGTCGCGCCATGACGACGGGCTCTCTGCGACGATCACGTTCGAGCCCGGGATACCGCTGGACGCGGTCAGGACGGCGCCGCAACAGCGGCTTACGCGGGTCGAGGTGTCAGAGGTGGGCGCCAGCGAGCCAACCTCCGGGCGATTCCTCAGCGAGATCGCTCGCGACCTTCGTCTCGCGGCTCGTTGAGAGCGACACGTCCGAACGTCCGGACGCCGTCCGAACGTTTTGTTTGGCAGCACGATTTACGCGAGCCACGCGGCAGGGACTCGCGCCATTGGCGACTACATCGATGGCTTCTTCAACCTTTCGCGCTCCCCCGCAGAGCGGGTGCACTGGCAGCGCTACGAGCTCAAACAGGGAGGGGCGCCAAATGCTCGCACGACGGCGCGGGTTGCCCTCAACGGCCGCAGCAATCGGCTCGTACCCTCGCTGCTCACGGGGGCGGGGTTTCGTTACGGTACCGAGGTCGAGGTCGAGGCTCGCGGAGCCGATGGGGACGGAGCTCCTGACCGTAAGGTCCGCGGACGCTGGACGCTCCGGTGCGCGGAGGACGCTCGCCGGGAGGCGTACGAGTGCAGCGCTCCCGACGCGGCGTACCACATCGTGTTCCGTGACCGCTGTCGTGAGGGGACCCTCGCGATCGGAGATCGGGAAGCGATGATTTCTCCTTGGCGATCGGGGACGACCTTCGTCGGCTACACGGTGAGCTTCGAGGGCCGTGCACGCGCGGGGATCGACATCGATCACCAGTGGACACGCCCAGTCTGGATCGATCCGGCGCTCGACGTCGAGGCATCGGTGGGTGTCGATCTGCTGGCGTACGTCGCGAACGACATGTTCGATGCACAGCTGTCCGGCGGGTCCCCATTCCTGTGCAAGGAGCTCGTGAGCGAGCTTCGCTACCCTCGCTGAATTGCCAACGGAGATATGGTGGCGCGCGAGGTAGGCCTGCGAGAGGGCGTCGCCGTTGGGTCGCATGCCCAAAGAATGGCCGAAAGTGGCCTGGCTGGAGCTTCCCGGACCGAGCTCAAGCCCCGTGAGCCGAAAATGAAGTTTTTTTTGCCAAGTTTTGCCGAGGTTGGAACTTCGACTGGATACGTTGCGGCCCTCGTCGCCGATCTGCGCGGACGATGTTAGGCCTTCCGGCGAGTGTTCGGGTCCACTTGGCCGCCGAGCCGATTGACCTTCGACGTGGTCATGATGGGCTGGTCGCGTTTGTCCGAAACTCGTGGAACCTGGACCCGTATGAGGGCCACATCTTCGTGTTTCTCGGAAGGCGAAGCGACCGGGTGAAGGTCCTCTTCTGGGACCAAAACGGCTTCGTGCTCTACTCCAAGCGACTCTCGCAAGGCCGATTTTGGCTGCCGAAAGTTGCGGCCGGAGCCTGGCGGGCTTGGGACCCCGAACCGGGGCGATCTGGGGATCGCCATCGGACTAGGCTATGCTCCGAATCCCATGTGCATGTTGAGCGGAGGAGCGTCGAGCTACACGTCGAAGCCGAAGTTGAGCTCCACGAACATCTTCTGTCGATGGATGCCCGACGGTTCGCAGGCACTCGTCTACGGAATGAACATCGAGGCCGAGGATCCCCTCGCCATGGTGCTCCCGCTGCCGCTCAGACCCGGGTCCGCCGACGATGCGGTGCGGTTCGTCGACATGAGGTACCCGCAGTTCTTCGTCGAGCTGAACGCCGGGTTTCCCGCGGTCGTCGTGCACATGCCGGCCGCGAGAGGGGGAGGAGGAGGCGGCGGTGTGCAGAAGGTGCGGCCCCGGCTCCCCGTGCACAAAAGCGGTGATTTCATAGCGTCGTTCGTTCCGAGCATTGGCGACTTCGATCGGCTCGACCCCCGCTTTCGACTCGCCCCCACCGTCTGGAACGAGCTCCCCACGTACGCCGACTGGGGCTTCGCGGTCTTCGCCCTCGCGGACGTCGCGCAAAGAAGCTTCTTCGAGCGCCTGTTCGGCATGGGGAGACGGACGATTCGACCGATGTCGCTGACGTTCCCCTCGCGCTTCGACGCTCTCTTCTTTCCGACGGTGCACGTGCACGACGGCGAGGCCCACGCCGTCGCGGACTTCGATCACTTCCTCTATTGGCAAGCGTCGGAAGGAGGCATCGTGCGCGGTCGCCTTCCCTCGCGCAAAGTCGCCGAGCCCGCCGCCCCGCCCTTGCTCTACGGATTCGACGACTACTCTCGCGTCACGGACGCTCCCGCGACGAAGTTCCTCGACGTGGCGCGCGCAGCGGGCTTGGTCGATGGTGGCGCCGTCGTGCTACGCCACCGACTCGTGGGCGAGCTCGAGAACGCCGACCACTGGCACCTCGCCTAGGAAGAGAAGCACCCTGATCTCGAACCAAGGCTTCGCCTGAAAGGCGCCGAACCCGCTCCCGTAAACGGGTCTCCGCCAACGCCTGGACGGGTCGGCATCGTCCGCGCCTTCGGGCGCCCCGGGCGAACGCATCGTCGCTGCGGTCGCGAATATCGAGCGGCGGGCTCGAGCGCTCCACCCCAAAAAGTCTGACAAAACGCAGACGCTAAATCAGCGGCCAGGATCCTCGATCAGCGCCACAAAATAGATGGAAATAAGCGAGCTCGCTCCGGGTTCTGGAATTGCCAAACACCAGACACCA
>JAYUKI010000396.1:0-1386 GCA_043764595.1 Myxococcales bacterium
GGCCGATTTTTGCCTCACCCAGACGGCCACCAAAAGCACGAGCGCAGAGACGTCGGAGACGACGCAATACGGACAGAAGTGGCCGACCTTGGCTTGCACCACGAGCAGCGCGGCCGACACGAACGCCGCGAGGCTGGCCAGGACGGCCTGCACCATGCGCACGCGGGCCCCTCGAAGGACGGAAAGAATGCCGATAGCCATGAACGCCGCGACACCGAAGGCAGGCGTGGGAACCCCGAGCACATGGGCGAACGCCGTTCGTTTCACGGCATCGCAGCCCCCGCCGGGATCGCAAAAAACCGGCACCGGACGCGTGTAGTCGACAAAAAGAAACGCACTCGCGGCAAGGCACACGAGGGCGGGCACGATCATGGAGGCCCAGCGGCCGACGTCGGAAGCGCGCATCTGGTGAACTATTTCCCTGGCGAACCGGTGGAAGGCAAGCGCTGCGTTTCGGGAGTGCGGGCAACGTGGAGGATTTCGCGCATGAACGGCCCCCAAGAAGCCGACGAAGCGGTGCTTCGCCTTTGTGGAACCAGGGAGTTTCGCGTATCGCTCGAAGGATGTCGAAGATCGCACTTCCCACCCGTGCAGCGGTGCTCGAGCTTTTGGCCGAGCAAGATCATGCCGTTCACGCGAACGAGGTCGCCACGCGCCTCGGGGTCCCGGAGTCGAGCTACCCCGGGCTCTTGCGTCTCCTCGACGACCTCGTGTTCGACGGACTGCTCCAAGCGCGCGATGGTCATAAGTTCCGGGCGGCTTCGCGTGGCAAAGTGCGCGAGAAGATCGAAGAGGACAAACGCGCCGACGTTCGCGTGGCGAAGGGCAAACCCGCGCTCGTCGACAAGAGCGCTAGCGCTCGGGCACGCGTGCTCGCTCGCGGACCGCGCGACGAGTCGAACGACATGCCGATGCCCAACGTGACTGTCGGCGCGGCGAGCACCTTGGGAGCCGCGAGCACCGAGCCACGGGAGGTCGCAGGCCGTCCGCGCGAGTCCGCGGCCGTCCGATCGGGCGGAAAAGAAGGCATCTTGTCGGTCAACGCGCGTGGCTTCGGGTTTGTTTCCACCGAAGGCGCGACGGACATTTTCGTTCCCGGCGAGTCTCTGGGCGGCGCGTTCCACGGCGACCGTGTCGTCGTGAAGGTCGTGGGCCGCAGCGCACGCGGCTCCGAGGGACGCATCGTCGAGATCGTTTCCCGCGGGCTTACGCGCGTGGTCGGAACCTTGCGTCGACGTGGTCGAGGCGCGTGGCTCGAGCCGGACGACACGCGCATTCGCGGGCCCATCGTGCTCACCGAATCGCGCGACACCGAAGGCGAACAAGGCAACAGTGGACGCGACGGACAAGCCGCCGTGGTGCGCATCACGCGCTTCCCGGAGAACC
>JAYUKI010000397.1:0-4604 GCA_043764595.1 Myxococcales bacterium
TTTGGGATACATGCTTTTCGCTGCGGGGAGGACCTGCTAAGTCACGAGGAGCTTGGGAGCCCTCGCCGACACCGACTACCGGCGCACTTTGGGGCGCTATGCGCTCTACGGCGAGATCGCCGCCGGAGGCATGGCCACGGTTCACTATGGGCGCGTCCTCGGGGACGAAGGTTTTGCCCGAGTGGTGGCCATCAAGTGTCTCTTGCCCGAGCTCGCGAAGGATCCGGCGTTCGTTCGCATGTTTCTCGCCGAGGGGCGCCTCGCTTCACGGGTGCGCCACCCGAACGTGGTGGCCACGCACGACGTGGTCTCGCTCGAGGGCGAGCTCTTCCACGTGATGGAATACGTCGCGGGCGACTCGCTCTCGCGGCTGATGCGAAAATGCCGTGAGCTTGGCGAGCCCATTCCGCCGCGCATCGCCGTCGCCATCGTCTGTGGGCTCCTCGAAGGGCTCCACGCCGCGCACGAAGCCAAGAGCGAAAAGGGCCGTCCGCTCGGGCTCGTTCACCGCGACGTGTCTCCGCAAAACTGTCTCGTGGGGGTCGACGGCACGTCGCGCGTCCTGGATTTTGGCGTCGCCACGGCCACGAACATGGTGGACGAGGCCCCCGATCACATCAAAGGCAAGGTGTCGTACATGGCACCGGAGCAGCTCGCCCACGAGAGCGTGGACCGCCGCACCGACGTCTACGCGGCCTCGGTGGTGCTGTGGGAAGCGCTCACGGGACAGCGTCTCTTCAAGGCCGACGACATCTCCACGCTCATCGTGAACATCATGGCCGATCCGGTTCGGCTGCCGAGCGAGCTCGCCAAAGACATCCCACGCGAGCTCGATGGCGTGGTCATGAAGGGGCTCGAGCGCGAGATCAAAGATCGCTGGGCCAGCGCCCGCGACATGGCCGTTCTGCTGGAAAAAGCCCTGCCGCCTGCACAGCCACGTGAAGTCGGCGAGTGGGTCCTGCGCGTGGGCGGCGAGCGGATCGAATACCGCTCGGACGTCGTCACCGAGATCGAGACGCAGTCGCTCGCGAAGATCCCCGTGCCCGAAGTGGCGCGCGCTCCGAAGCCAACGCTGCCGAACGCCACCGCCGAGCTCCAAGCGCTGAATGAAAATGCGCTCCCTTCTGCGGTCGAAAAGGCCCTCGCGAGCGATCCGAAGATTCGTGCGCTCTTCGCTCGAAGGTCCCAGCCCGTGATCGTGGTGGAGAAACCCATCTCGGACCCGCCCCCTGCCCCAATGGCGCCTTCGAAGGTCGTGCCGGCTGTGACGGCTGCGCCGAAGGCCTCCCAGGATCCAAAAGCAAGCGCGCCTCCTCCGCCCCCCAAAGACCTCGTCGTTCCTCCGCCGCCTCCGGCCGGGCCGGGCCGGGCCATCGCCATTGGTGCAGCGGTCATCGCCCTCATCGCTGGTGCGGCATACTTCGGCACGGTGCTTGGCAACGTGGACGAGGGCAAACCGAAGCCCGTGCCGTCCGGACCGACGTCGACCGATCCCGAAGAAGCCATTGGTATCGGCAAGCCTCAGGGCTCGGGCGCGAAGGTGGTCGATGCGGGCGATTGTGCGAATCCTTTCACCGTCGATTCTTTCGGCAACAAAAAGCCCAAGCCGCAGTGTTTCGGTACCAAGCCGTAAGCCCTGCGTTTCGGCACCAGGCTTCGGTCACAGGATTTTTCGAGGCGGCACCACGGCGTTGGCGCCGATGACCCCGATGACGAGCCCTCCCGCGACGAGCAGCACCTCGACCGCTTTGGTCGCTCCGGTGTTTTCGCCGCGCAGAAGCTCGTTCATCGAGAGGAATCCGAACGTGCCCGGTACGAGCACCATCATTCCCGGAATTTGGTAAAGTTGCGCGGGTTTGTCCGTGATTCGTGCCATTCCGTTGGCGAACGCACACACGCATCCGGAGGCCAAAAAGGCTGCCACATAGACCGGCATGCTGCGTAGAGCGAAGGCCGACGCCGAGTAGCCGACCACGCCCGAAACGAGCGCCGTCCACAGCCACTTTTTTGGCACGGCAAAGAGCACCGCGAACGCGAATGAAGCCACGCATAGCGCCGCGACTTGATAGGGCAGCCCGAGGCCCACACGTGGTGCGGTGGAAAAGTCGACGGTCACGGCGCCCCGTCCGATGGCCGCGGCGATGGCCACCCCGAGCACCAGCGAGAGCAGCGTGACGAGGGCTTCCATGAGCCGGGCGCCACCCGAGACGAGGTTCTTTTGGGCGATTTCGGCGAGACCCGTAGTGAGCGTCATGCCCGGCACGCGCGACACGATGGCCGCCAGCACGATCGCCTCGCGCGAGACCGAAGGCGCGAGACGGAAGGCGGCAAAGGCCAAAAGAGACGCGAGAAAAGCGTACAAAAAGTCCTGCAAAAAGCGCGCTGCGCCGTTCTTCGAGACGACGCGCATGGTGCCGCGCAGCAAGAGCGAGATGCCCGCGCCGAAGGCCACGTCGACGAGACTGCCTCGAAAAAAGACGGCCGCAGCACCCCCCGCAGCTCCAACCGCGAGCCAGGTCGTAGCGGGGGAATAGGGGCTCTTGGAGGAGCTTGCGCGAACGAGAGCGTCCCCGGCTTCGGCCAGATCGAGCTCTCCGCGTGCCACCCGATTGAAGATCTCGTCGACCAACGTGAGCTTCGCGAGATCGAGCGACCACTCGCTCACGCGCGCCATGCGGTGCACCGGAGTGTCGTTCGGCTCGCTTCCGCGCACGTTCAAGAAGAGGCCCGTAGGAAGGGCAAAACCATCCGCGCGGTAGCCTTCGAGCGCCCCTATTCTACGGACCGCACCCTCGACACGGTAGGCCGGGCAGCCGCATTCGAGAAGCACGGTGCCCACCCGAACGATGTATTCCGCAACCTCCTCGGGCGAGCGCCGACTTTTCGGGCGATCGAGGGGGAGTGGCGTTTCCATGGAGCCTGCATAGGCGAAATGCGCCGACGATGGAAACGGACCTGTCGTGTGCGGCGCGAAGGCCCGGTTCGTGGCCCCCTTTCCATTCGGAAACTTGGCGCGCGTCCGATCGTTTCGACGTCGCACGCTCGACGGAGCTCGTGCTCGAGAGCGAGAGCGTGCACCGTTTGCGGAACACCGCAAACCCCGCACTCCTTCGTCCGACGGATGGGCAAAAACATTGGGATATTTGCGGAAGAATTTGGCGCCTCGTTTGCAACGTAGAGCCGATTCGAAGCTCGGGTGCGACGAAGCGAAGGCTCTCGCGTACCTCGCATCGAACCCGGTCACTTCGGAAAGAGGAAGTCTGAAAATGGCACTGCGCAGCTCGATTTTGGGACTCGTCGTGACGGGCGCAGTCGTCGCCGCGTGCAGCGGTACGACGCCAATCGATCCGGTCGACGCCGGCTCCGACGCAGAAGCCACGCCGGACACCTCGGTGCCCGAGGCCTCGTCGGACTCCGCCCGCTCCGATGCCCAGCAGGATGCCGAAGGCGATGCGAGCGAGCCAGCGGATGCGACGGCTGACGCCGTCGATCCAGGCGATGCGATGGCCGACGCGAGCGATCCTGGCGATGCGATGGTCGACGCCGGCGATCCTGACGCCACGGCGGACGCAAGCGAAGGCGACGCGATGGCCGACGCGAGCGACGCGATGGCCGATGCTGGAACACTCCCACCACCCCTCTTCACGCCTGGCGAGAGCGGTGCCCTCTACGAGATGACAGCTGTGTGCGCCATTCAACACATCAACCGAGCGGGCACGGCCGACAACTGTTGCCGTGCCTCGGCGTTCACGGCGACCACCACCTGCGAGACCATGCTTCGCGAAGAGCCGGACGGCACGGGAAGCCTACGGGTCGTCGTCGAGCCGATGCAGGCATGCGCCACCCTTCTCGCGGGCGAGAACTGCACACGAACCGGCAACCTGCCGCGCTGCGATTCGAATGGCCTCGTCTGTCCGGCCAATGGCACGGCCGGAATGGGAGGGCCAGAGCTCGTCGCTGGAACGTATGCACGACGCTTGCTGCGTGTGGGGGCTCCCACGGCGACGGCGCCTGTGGACCACTATTGGCTCTCGGGCTGCCCTTCTGGGCCGACCGGAACGACGGGCCTTCCGGCGGTGGCATGCTCGCCCCCAGGGACTTCCCCCTATGGTCCGACGCGACCCATCCTGACGACTCTCGCTCGCACCGGCGCTGGCGCTTTTTCGGTTCGCCGTTCGTGGGTCGACATGGCGCCGCGATCGTGCACCGTTCCCGATTTCGATGCGCCAGTGACGTTGGCGAATACGCTCTTTGCCAATGGTCAAGGAACGGGGGGCACGTTCCGCTTGGACAAGTACTCCTGCACCTACACCCTCACCAAAAAGTGAGTGCCAAAAGCGAGTGCCCCGTAGAGCACTAGTGCGCGCGGGAGAAGAATGAAGGCCGGGCCCGAAGTCCGAGGCTCAGGTGCCGCGCGCACCGGGAAGCGGGCACGATTCGCGGCCGGTTTTTTCGTCGTATTGCTGGTGGTAGTCCTCGGCCTTCCAAAAGGCCTTGATGGGAGCGAGCTCGGTCGTGATGGGCTTGGCACGGTGCTTCTGCTCTTCCGCCATCGAGTTTTTCGCGGCCGCTTCTTGTGCGGGCGAAAACGTGTAAATGGCACT
>JAYUKI010000398.1:0-1385 GCA_043764595.1 Myxococcales bacterium
GATCGGCCCCGGCATCGTGCCGTTGTAGGTCCACACTTTGGAGGGCTTGGTACCGCCCAGGTCCTTCTCGGCCTCGCGCGCGGTAAGCGAGAACTCGACGACGCTCGGGGACGGGTTCTCGTCCTTGATGGGCACGAGCGCCAGCGGATCGGTTTGGGGGGGCGTGGGCGCGCTCGGTGTCGCGGCTCCGCACGCGGCCAGCAGGCCGAGAAACGCAACGCCGCCCGCGAACGCGGACGTCCTCACGGAGTCCCCGTCTTCTCTACGGAGTAGTCGGACACGGAGTCGCCCTTCACGCACCGCAACCGGTAGGTGTACATCGTGCCGGCCGCGAGCCCAGCGGCGTCGTGTTTGTTGTCGGCCGCGCCGGGCACCGAGAACGCCACCTTGTAGGGCTCCGTGTCGCTCTTGCGCTCGCCCTCGATCTTGTCGCAGTCCTTCTGCCCGTTCTTCCAGGTCACGTGGAGGCCGCCGGCCATCTTCGCGATGCCGCTGATGGCGGGCGCGACGAGGGGCGCAGCGGAGGCCGCATCGCTGGTAGAGCCGCCGTCAGTCGTTGGCGAAGTCGGCGTTGGCGACGAGTCGCCTGCTTGGGCGTCGTGGTCTCCTCCGTGCTCATCGTTCGTGGCCGACGAGCAGCCCGTCGCGAGAGAAGGGAAGACACCTAGGAAAGCCGCCAGACCTGCATAGAGCGCAAAACGGTTCATATTGACTATCTAGCAACGTGGCTCCGCCGCGTGACCCAATTCTGCGCCTGAGCCTGCCTTTTTCGAGGTCGCACAAAGGGCCCGGCGCCGAAAGCCGCACCATCGCGTGGCTTCCCTGGATGAGCAGTACATGGGAGCGTCAACGACGAGGTTCGGTCGCCTGGGTGAGGCCGAGGGCAGCGCAGGCCTCGGGGCCGGGGAGCCCCTCGAGATCGGGGAGCACGAGGCTTCGGTTTACAAAGCTCGTGGGCGCAAGCATCGAAGCGTGAGGACTTTTGAGGGCTTAGTTCGACTGGCCTGCCGGTGAGGCGATCCTCGAACGCTCGATCGCGGCGCGCAGCTCGGCGCGCGCTCGCTGCAGGCGCGTCTTCATCGTCGCCAGCGTGAGGCCGAGGGCGCTGCAGACGTCGGCGCCAGAGAGCCCCTCCAGATCGCGAAGGACGAGCACTTCGCGGAGCGGACGGTCCAGCGTCGCGATCGCCTCGTGCACCGCGTGCACCATGCGCCACCGCTGCAGCGCGGCCAGCGGATCGAGCGCCTCGGAGGGGATCTCGCTCACCTCTTCGATCCGCTCTCCGAGCGCCCGGCGCTCGCGGGCAAAGGGTCGCAGCATGCGTCGACAGGTGTTGCGGACGACGGTGAAGAGCCACGACAGCACCCCCAGGTCCCGCAGGACGT
>JAYUKI010000399.1:0-1384 GCA_043764595.1 Myxococcales bacterium
GCGTCGACCGGTCTCCCGGGCTTCCACGTAGATGCCACCGGTTCCGCTCGTGCGTGCCGCCACGAATGCGGCCAGGTTTCCGTCGACCACGCCGATGAAGCCGCCCTGCACCGTGGCTACGGTGCGCGGCGCCTCGGCCAGGGAGGTCGCGCGGCGCAAGAGTTTCTGGTCACTCTCGATCCACGAAACGAATCCGTGCGCGAGCGAGGGCTGTACCCACGGAATGCTCGAGGAAATTTTGGAACCTTCGTGCACCACGCGGTCGTTGGCCACCGGATCATTGGCTTTGCCCAGCTTGAAGGCATAGGCGTTGAACTTGGGCTCGGGGTGAATTTCTCCAAAGTCCGTATAGAGAAGGAATCCTTCGTCGTCGAGGAGCGGAAACGCCTGCTTTCCAGGGGCGGCGCGTCGGGTTGCCGCCCGTGTGGCGCGATCCACGACCACCACGTCCGCGATGCGTGTTTCGGTGAGAGAAAAGGCGCCCTTGGGATCTTCTGCGAAATCGGTATACGCGACGTGCCCGCGGGCGATGGCTCCGAAACGCTGCTGGCCGGGCCCCTCGGCCACGACGGTAACGACGCCCGTGCTTGGCGTGTAGACTGCAACGTCCATGTCTGCATCCTCGCGCGTCGGGTTTCCGTTGGTGAAGGTGAACACCACGCCGTCCGGGCCGACCCGCGGTTCGAACGCTTTGCTGTAGGTCCCGGGAACGGTGATGGGCGGCGCAGCCCCCACCCGCACGCGCACCACGCCACGGCCATTGGCGTCGATGGCCTCCCAAGCCAGGGTTCCGTCGCGCGCCGAAGGACGGCTCGCTGCGAAGCTCGGCTCGAGCTCTTCGCGCTCGCCCGTGTCGAAGGCGAGCCGCGTGAGGCGCCCTGTCTTCGTCACATAGACGAGGCCACACCCATCTTCCGCAAAAGGCATGTACCCGAGCGGATCGAGCGGATTTTGCGAAAACGTACTTGGCAATGCCTCGCGAACCTCGAAAGCACGAGCGGCGCATACCGGGGACGGACTCGCATCGCGCGCATCGCTCGCGCCGCCGGCGCCTGCATCCGAAGTGGGCACGGAGTCCGTCCGTCCCCCACAGCCCGCTGCGAGAACGAGTGCGCCCGCGCACAGAAGAGGGAACGCCTGCGACGGCAGGTTCATGCCTTCCTCCTTTCCGTCGGGCGGCATGAAAGTCGCTCCCATGTTCGTGCTGCTACGAACGGTCGGTCGGCCCAAGCAAGTGACTCGCGTGCGAATCCAGTTCATCATCACGGCTCTTCTTCCTTTGGTGGCCTAAGGCGCCCGGTCGAAATGGGTGTGCCATCTCCCGCCGATCCTCTCGCTGCGGCAGGTGGCCTCGTCGCTCCGCTCCTCAGACTACGGGAGTAGG
>JAYUKI010000400.1:0-1382 GCA_043764595.1 Myxococcales bacterium
GGACGACGCCAAGACGCCTGCCCTCCACGACGAGCCCTTCGACGTCGTGTGCTCGAACAGCGTGGTGCACCACATTCCGGATCCGGCCGTCGCGCTCCGCGCTTGGTGGGGGCGCGTGCCTCCTGGGGCCCTCTTTTTCGTTCGTGATCTCGCGCGCCCGGACACGACCGAAGCCGTGCGCGGGCTCGTGGAAAAACACGGCGGAACGCGCCCGTCGGATCCGGTAAAGGCAGCCTCGTTCGATCGGCAGATCGAGCTCTTTCGCGCGTCGCTTTGCGCGGCGCTTCGCGTGGACGAAGTGAAGCGCATCGCGGCCTCGCTCGGCATTCCCGAAGGCGCCGTCACACGCACGAGCGACCGCCATTTCACGCTCGCCTACGAGAAGCCACGATGAACCGGGAGCAGCGGACGTTCGTCTCGCCCTACCCGTGGGATCAGATCGAATCGCTCACACGCAGCGAGCTCCTTGCCGGCGCGAAAATGCGCGATCTTTCCCGCAGATTCGTCGAGTCGCGCAAGGTGATGGAGACCCTCGGGAGCATGCTCGGCGTGCGCGCCGAAGCCATCCTGCGAAACGTCCGTGAAGCGTCGCCGGCCCAGGTTCCGGAGAACGCACTCGGAGTGCTCCTGGCTCCCGCAGACAAGCCCCGCATGGACCAAGCGCTGCTCGTGATCGTGGAGCCCGCGCTCGCCGCGACGCTGGTAGCGAAGGCCTTGGGTCGACCCGCGCCCACGATTCTCGTGCCGAACGCATTGCCTTCGCACGAGCTCGCGGGCGGTGTTGCGGCGATCGTTCGAGCCGTGGCGGCGCGTGCGCACCTCGGAAGCGCACCGGTGATTTTGGGCGCGGGGCCCGCCGGGCACCTCTTCTTGGACGTCGCTCGGGCGGGCACGGCGCACACGGCGCTGTTCACCCTCATCGTCGACGACGACGCCTTCACGGCCCTCGTCGTGCTGGATACACGGACCCTTCCCACACCGGACACGAGCTCGTTTTCGAGCGCCCAGCTCGCTTCGATGGGCGCCGTGAGCCTGGCCTTGCCCATCGTCGCGGCCACCTGCCTCGCGACCATCGACGAGCTCTCGCGCCTCGTGCGGGGCGACGTATTTCTCACTGGGGTTCCGGCCTCCGAGGCCGTGAGCCGGAGGGGTCTCGGGCCCGTTTCATACCGCGGTCGTGTGGTGCTGTGTGCTCCCCAAGGCGACGTCGGCGTCGTGTGCGATCTTCGGGATTCCGAGGGGCTTGTGCTAAGTGCCGAGCGTGTGGCGATGCCGCTCGTCGCAAAGGACGTGACGGCTCTCGCACGAGGAGGCTTGGTGGACCCGAACGACATTCCGACCGACGTGCTTGCCGACGTACCCATCGTCGTTCGTGTGGAGCT
>JAYUKI010000401.1:0-4593 GCA_043764595.1 Myxococcales bacterium
TCACGTCTACGCCGATGGCGCCAACAAAGCCGACATGGTGAAGCGCACGCGCGAGGGCTACATTTCCGGGCTCACGACGAACCCCACGCTCATGCGCAAGGCGGGAATTTCGGACTACGAAGGCTTCGCCAAGGACGTTTTGTCCGAGATCAAAGATCTTCCGATTTCCTTCGAGGTGTTCTCGGACGAGTTTCCCGAGATGAAGCGCCAGGCGATCAAGATCAAAGACTGGGCTCCGAACGTGAACGTGAAGATTCCCATCACGAACACGAAGGGCGAGTCGGCCATTCCCCTCATTCGGGAGCTCTTCGCCGCCAAGATCAAGCTCAACATCACGGCCATCATGAGCGAAGCCCAGATAGTGGCGCTCCGCGACGCGATCGGCCCCGACGACGACGCCATCGTCTCCATTTTTGCCGGCCGCATCGCCGACACCGGTGTGGATCCCATGCCGATCATGAAGCGCGCGGTCGACGCGTACGCGAAGCTTCCGAAGGCCAAAATCCTTTGGGCCAGCCCGCGCGAGGTCCTCAACGTCTACCAAGCCGAACAGTGCGGCTGCCACATCATCACCGCGACCGACGACCTTCTCTCCAAGCTGGCCCTCAAGGGAAAGAGCCTGGACGAGTACTCGCTCGACACCGTGAAGATGTTCTACAAAGACGCGCAAGCCGCCGGATTCTCGCTCTGAACGACGAAAACCTGTGAGCTCGCGCATCGTCTTTCTCGACCGGGACGGCGTCTTGAACGCCGTCTGCGTCGATCCGGAGCAAGGAACCGTCGACAGCCCGCTCCACCCGAGCCAGGTCGAGGTGTTTCCTTGGGTGCCAGAAGCCCTGGCGACTCTGACCGGGCTTGGTTACGCCCTCGCCATCACGACGAACCAACCGTCCGCCGCGAAGGGCAAGACCACTCGGAAGAACCTCGAGGACGTGAACGCACGCATCGTCGAGATCGCCCAGTCGGCGGGCGGAGTAATCGCGAGCTCGCAAATCTGCTTCCACAGATCCGAGGACGGCTGCGCCTGCCGCAAGCCCGCGACGGGCATGCTCGAGGCCGCATTTCACGAGCTTGGCGGCACGAGCAAGGACGACGTCTGGATGGTCGGCGACGGCGTGACCGACGTCGAAGCGGGCGTCCGCTTCGGTGCGCGCACGGCGTTCCTGGGGCCGCGCAAATGCGACGCCTGCAAGATCTTCGAGAGCCGCGGGCTCGAGCCGACCTTCTGGGGTAAAAACATCAAAGAATTCGCACACTTTCTCGCGACGCGCTGACGCCGTGAGTCGGCCGTCGAAGGGGCACACGAAGGTGCTCCTGACCGTGCTATAGCCTCGCCGAAACGGCGTGCAATTCCCGTATACCGAACACCCCTTCGAGGCCATGCTCGCCGCGCAAGCCGCTGCGGGTGGAGTGAGCACGGTCGTCCTCCTGGGGGGGGCGAAGCGCACCGAGCCTCGGGACCGATGGCGCAACTGGATTTTGCTCGCGTGCGTCTGGGCGACCGTGGTGCTTCCGCTCTTGCCCGCGTTCGTCACGGCAATGGGCGAGCCTCGACCCCAGGACGACGCGTTCTACCGCGCAGCGTACCTCCCCATCGAGCTGGGTCTCGTGGCTGCGGCGTTCGCCGGCGGGCGGCCGGTGCGCATCGTTCTGTCGCTCGTGTGGATCGTCCTCGTGGCGATCGTTTCACGCTGGATCGAAGGCTCGAACTGGGAAGGCGCGGCCCTCCATACGGCGACGGCCTGGGTCGTGTGGGGCATCGCTCGTGCGCCCGCAACGAAGGTCGTGCCGCGCGCCCGCAACGAAGCGATCACCGATTTTCTCACCGAGGACGCGGGCTTCCTCGTCTTGGGAACCCTGCTCGGCGCAGCGGTGAGCACCTTCGTGCTCCAGCGCGGCACCGACGGCTCGGACGAGTGGTCGTACACGTTCCAAGCCGCTCTTTTTGCGAAGGGTCGGGCCTACGGGGCGGTGCCTCCGTGCCACGAGTCGTTCCGGAGCTTCTGGGTCTTTTGGCGCGAAGACCGGCTCTTTTCGCAGTACCAGCCGGGCTGGCCCATCTTCATGGTTCCGTTCGTGTGGGCACGCGCCATCTGGCTCGCCGGTCCGGTCAGCCTCGGGCTCTTGGCCATGTTCGGCGGACGCCTCGCCCGCATTGCCACGTATGCCCACGCGGGTCGGGAAGACGTCGCTCGCTCGGGCGGCCGTTTTGCAGCGCTTTCGCTCTGCTTCGCGAACACGCTGCTCATCAACGGCGGCTCGCGCTTTCCTCACCTCTTCGTCGCGGCGCTGTGGTGCGTCTGCCTAGAGCGTGCGTGGGTCTTGCTCGACGCACGAACGCGTCGCGAGGCTCTCGGAGCCGCCGCGGGGCTCGGCTTTGCAGCGGGCTGGCTCGTCACCACACGCGTGCCCGAGGGCGGCCTCTTGGTGGGCGTCCTCTTTTTGCTGGCGCGCGGGCTCGTGAAACGGAAAGTGAGCTTCCTTCCCGTCCTGCTGGCCGGTGCCGTGTCGGCGCTGTGGCTCGTACTGCTCGTCGTCGTCTCGAAAGCACAAACGGGGCGTTGGCTTCAGCTCCCCTACCAGCTCACCATGGAGTTTTACCCATGGAACGTCGTGCACTACAGCGCGCCCCTGCCCTACCTCGCGAAGTGGCACGTCCCGCTCGGGGCTGGAACGTACTCGTGGTGGCCGCTCGTCCCGGGCATAGGCCTGGCGGGCTGCCTCGTGGGCCTACGGAGCCCCGCACGACGCGTGGTCGGCATGCTCGGCCTCGGCTCCCTCCTGATGCTCTTTTACTACGGAAGCCTCGAGATGGGCCGAGGCACGGACTTCGGCTACGGCCCCCGCTACCAGCTCCAGACGGTCGTCCCGATGGCCATCGGCGGAGCTCTGGTGTGGGCCGAGGCACGCCTCTTTCTCCAGCGCAGAAGACCTCTCCTCGCGATCGGGGCCGCGTTTTCCTTCGTCGGCGTCGTGGTAGCTGCAATCTACACGTTCCCGCACAACCACGAGGTCGTCGACGACAGCATGCGTGTGCTGCAGGCCATCAAGAAGTCCAATCTCGGCCGTGCGATCGTCATCGTTCCGCCGGGTGTGGGGCGGTACGGGGATCTCGACTACCCGCGAAACCTCCCGCTCGACCTCTACGATCAGCACGTGCTCGTGGCGAACGGACGCGACAAACAGTGCCTCTTGAACAGCTTCCCGGACCGAGCGATCTACCGCGCAGAAGGCCGATCCGATCCCCACTTCGTGCGCGAGCGCTGAGCGGGGAACGGGATCGACGATGGGGGCCGTCAGACGTGGCGGTCGGCGACGAACGGGTTTTCCTGCAAGTAGCGCAGCGTGGCGAGCACCGACTCGTGCAGCGAGTGTTTTGGAGCCCAGCCGAGCTTTTGGAGCCGTTCGGTCGCGAGCAGAATCTTGGGCGAATCGCCGACCCAACCGCGCTCGCCGCCCGAGTATGTGAGCGCGGGCGAAACGCCGAGCTCTTCGCAGATCCAACGAATGCTCTGGTTGACCTCGAGCATGTCGGGTCGGCCGATGTTGTGCACGTGCACGCGGGTCGTGCTCTCGCTCTTCGCAATGGCCGTCATGATGGCCCCCACGCAGTCTTCGACATGGCAATACGACTTTAGTTGCTTGCCATTTCCGAGCACGTGAAGCGTCGAGGGATCGCTGCGCAGCTTCCGCCAGAAGTCGAAGACGTGGCCGTGCGTGTAGCGCGGCCCGAGAATCGAAACGAACCGGAAAATCCAAGCCGAAAAGCCGTAACCGCCCGCGTACGCGCTGAGGAGCCCCTCGCCGCAGACCTTGGACGCCGCATAGAGCGACGTTTGCACGGGAAAGGGAGCATTTTCCGGCGTGGGGAAGACGTCGGCCTCGCCGTAGACCGAGCCGGTCGACGAAAACGCGATCTTGGAGACGCCGTTCTCGCGCATGGCCTCGAGCACGTTCTGCGTCGCAATGACGTTCTGCTCGACGTCTTTTCGCGGGTGGAGCAAACCGTCCTTGATGTCCGCGTTCGCCGCGAGATGAAACACGAACTCCTGGCCCTTCATGGCGCGACCGAGGGCCGCCGTGTCGAGCAAGTCCAGGAGCTCGAAGCGCGCCTTCGGGTTCACGAAGGCCGAAAAGCCAGTGCTCAGGTTGTCGACGATGGTGACGGTGGCGCCCGCCTCGACGAGCGCATCGGCGATGTGGCTGCCGATGAAGCCGGCTCCCCCGGTAACCAGGGCGTTCTTTCCGGAAAATAGCGATTTTGCGAAGGTCATGGGGTCGGGAAGGCTCGGTTCTGAGGAGGGCAAAGGGTGCCCGCGCGGAGGATGCCAGTCCGCCAGGGCGACATCAAGGACGGGCGTGAATTCGGAGGAGAGCCCGACCCGTCCGTGCTACGTCACGCGCGGGGCGAAAAACGCCCTGCTCGATGCGGAAGGCCTCGCGGCCACGACCGAGCCGACCCCGAACTTTTGCCCTCGCGAGTCGCCATGAGCCAGTCCTTTTCCGCCTCGTTCCTCGAAGAGACGATCTCCATCCTGAAGTCGCTCGACAGCGACGCGATCGAAGCCATGGCCAAAGGACTCGCCGAGGTTC
>JAYUKI010000402.1:0-4593 GCA_043764595.1 Myxococcales bacterium
CTAGGAGTGGTCGACAGGGCCAGAAACCCGAGAGCCGAAGCCTGAGCACCGAGCTCGGTGCTCGCTCGCCTGGGAGGCCCCTAACGAGGACGGGCCAGCCGCGAATGGCACTGGCGTCCATGTAAGAGTCCCTGCCCCTCTGCGTTGTTCACGCCCGGAGGTTCCCTTACATGTCCACTTATCGTTCGTTCTTCGGCGTCGCCCTTGCCGCTTGGGTGCTCACTGGCTGCGGCGCAGCGGTCTATCAGCCGTCAAAGACCACGGGGTTCGAGCTCGACCACGCCACCGAGATCAACGACGATGACGTGCGCAAGGCCTTCGACGCACGGCCCCAGATGCGCGACACCGTGCAGGTGGCCTACTATTCTTTCGATCCGACGAAGTCCGTCGATATCGAGACGATGCTTCGGGCGTTGCCGGGAGTGAGCGGCACGTACCGGATTCCCTCGCTGATGGCGACCGGTCAGAAGCGCTTCGAGGAACGCCACGCGTGGGATCCTCCCGTTCCATTCAGTATGAAGAAGCTACGGTTGCTGGCCGCACGGGCGCACTGCGATTTGCTCGTGGTGTTCGACTATGGCAACAAGGTCGAAACGTCCGCGAATGGGCTCGCGGCCTTCGGCATCCTGGTGATTCCGACTTTGTTCCTTCCCATGTTCGACGTTACGACGAACAGCGCCATGGATTCCTACCTCATGGACACTCGGAATGGGTACTTGTATGCCCACGTCGACGCCCAAAAGGAGACGCTCGAGAGCTTCGTTACCATCTATTCTTCGAGCGGCGACCGGCGCGTCAAGGAGCAATGGCCTCGCCTGCTGGCCGATACCACCACGGCCGTTCGTCGCGCGCTGGAAGGCGAACGAGCCCATCGAACGGCGCCCGTTCGAACCGTCGAAGCGGCCCCCCCTTCACCTTCTCTGGACGGGAAAGAGAGCCCCACGGCTCCCACACCCAAGTAGAAGAGCGCTCGGTAGGGCTCTCATTTTGGCGGCGTTCGCCCGCGCTTTGGCTCGGTCACAAGGAGCTCCCGCAGTAGTGCTACGTTCTCGGCGTTGAGCTTCTTTTCCATCCTCATTCTCTCCCTCGGCCTCGCGATGGACGCCATGGCCGTGTCGGCGGCCAAGGGCATCGCCGTGCCGAAGATCCTCCCGCGGCACGTTGGGCTCGTCGCCGCCTTTTTCGGCGGCTTCCAAGCACTCATGCCACTCGTGGGGTGGGGCATCGGTGCGAGCGTCGGCCGTTTCGTCGACGCGTGGGCGCATTGGATAGCGTTCGGATTGCTCGGTGCGATCGGTGCAAAAATGTTGTGGGAGGCTCGCGGCCAGGAGAACGCCGATTCGGACACGGACCGAGACGCGGATCCGTTCGCCCTGCGCATCATGCTCGTGTTGGCCATCGCGACCAGCATCGACGCCCTCGCCGTAGGCGTGTCTCTGCCCATGTTGAAGGCCCCCATCGTGCTTACATTGGCCACCATCGGCGCCACGACCGCCGCGCTCAGCGTTCTAGGTCTCTATGCAGGTCGGCGCTTTGGCGCCCTCCTCGGAAAGCGCCTCGACCTCATCGGGGGTCTCGTGCTCATCGGCCTCGGTACGAAGATTCTACTCGAGCACCTGCGAGCGAAGTAGGCGGGCCTGCGCGCAGTAGCGCTCTTCCACGACCGAGCGTGAGCCTGCTAACGGCTGCGAGCCGGAGACAAGCGTGCAAAAACGCACTCGCCCGTGCTCCCCGGCGGCGCGGGTCCAAAAGCCGCCCATTTTTGGGGCGGCACAAATTCTGCTTCTTTCGGAGGTCGACGGCGGGCGTTCCGTCGGTATTCCCCCCGCGCCGAGGTACGTTGCAACAATTGGCCGCGCGCGTTGCTCCGATGTCCGACCCGACGGCGCGACCGACGGCGCTAGCGCCGTCCCGCGGCTTCCTCGAGCTCGATGCTCGTGTCACCTCGGGAGCTTCTGGAATCGTGTTGGTGCACGCTCCGAGGAAGGGAGCTCGCGCGGTCGTCGAGCATCTTGCGCGACGGGTTGAGCAGAGTGGCCTCGCCGCGTGCGTCGCGGTGGGTGGATGTGGCGCACCGGCCTTTCACCTTGCCGCCCAGGACTTGGACATCGACGCTACAACGTGCGCTCGAAGCCTCGCCGAGGCCGTCGCCAGCGCCGTCCAGCAGCGCCGAACGGTGCTGCTCTCCCTGATGCCTGAAGAGGGATCGTGGGATCGCGCCGTCGTAGGCGAGCTCGCCTCCGTGCCGCGTTCCATGCTGCTGGTTCTGGTCGCCGATCGAGCCGAAACCCTCGCCGGGGCCGAGACGTTCGTGGTCTCGGACTCCCTCGACGACACCGAACGCCGTCGCTACTTGTCTGCGGCGGTCGAGCACGAAGCCCGCAAGAATCGACTGCGCAGCGTTCAAGACCTCGCGACGTTCGCGGCGCGTCTCGCGTCACCTGGTGGCCACGCACGTCCGAGCCACGCCGCCACCGTGCTGCATTCGACGCTCGCATGTGCGGCTCGCCCGTGGCCCGTGGGCATGCTCGATCGGCTGGTCGACGCCCCCACGGACGCACTGGGCGAGCTTCTCGACGCCGGGTGGCTCGTCGAGCGCGACGGCACAGTATGCGTCGTGGTCGCCACGGTTGGAACCGAACCTTTCGAAACCACACGCGTAGCCCGCGCGCTGCTCGAGACGTTCCAGGGAGACCCCTGGGCGGAAAGCCACGCAGCAGAGCTCTACGTCGCGACCGACCCCGAGCGAGCCGATGCCCTCCATGTCGCGGCGCTCGGCAAGCTCGCCGACCCCGTGGCGCGTCGAGAGCTGAGTCGTCGATGGGCGATCGCAGCGCGCTCGAATCGAGACCTCATGTTGCGCCAGGCGTACCGTGCGCTCGACGTGGGCGAGCACGAAGAGGCTCTCCAGTGCATCGAGGCAAGCGGGGTATCGAATCGAACCGTCGAGCATTCCGTCCTCCTCGGAAGGGCGCTCGTCGGCACTGGCGATCTCGTTGGTGGACGAGTGGCCTTCGAGCGAGCACGCGCCGCGGACGGCGACCGAAAACACGCCACCGCCATCGCAGTCGAGCTCGCCGAAGTGGCCTATGCCCAAGGGGCATTGGAGCTCGCGCGCCGTGAGGCCATGAAGGTCGTCCCCGGCAAAGTGCTCCTACGCTTCGCGCTCCGGGCGAGCAACGTCCTCGGAAAGCTCCTGCTATCCGAGGCGAAGTGGGACGAAGCCGATGCCCACTTTGCGAACGATGCCATGACGGCACAATCCGCAGGTCTCGTGATCGAGCACCTTCGGGCTCGATTGAATCGATCCATTGCCGTGCTTTCGAAGGGCCTCGTCGAAGAGGCGAATGCCATGTTGCACGCGGTTTTGGCCGATTCGGAGGCTCACGGGTATTACCAAGGAGCTGCGTTCGCGCTCACGAACCTCTCGGCCACCGCCTGGGACAGGCGCGACTACGCGAGTGCGCTCGACTGCCTCGAGCGTGCCTTTTCCCACCACCAGGCCCTGGGCTCGGCCCCGATGGTCGCCCAGACCACCGCGAGCCTCGCAGACGTCCGTCTACGCCTTGGCCTCGTCGAACAAGCCGCTCAGACGATTGGCTTTGGCCGACGTTCGGGCCTAAGCCCCTTTCGCGCCGCCAAGTTCGCCTTCGTTGCCACTCGGATCGCCCTGGCCCGTGGCGACGTGCCACGTGCACGACGAGAGATGGAACAGTCCATTGCCGAAGCGTCGGCTTCGCACGACGTCGAGTCCCTCTCCGAAGCGCATCGACTTGCCGCGATGGTCTCGCTCGAAGAGGGAGACGTCGCGGCGTGCAAGAGGCACGTCGTGACGGCCGAGGCAAACGCGACGAACGACCGCGCACGCGCCGAGACGCTCCTCATTTCTGCCCTCGCCGAGCGGGCCAGCGGCTCGTCCGACCCCAAGACGGCGCGCAAAGCCCTCGCGTGCGCGCGGAAGGCCGGCGACGACGATGCCATGGGGCAAGCGCTCATTTTGCTCTCGTGTTTGAGCCACGACCTTGGGGACGGCACGACCGCTCGGGCTCTTTGCGAACAGGCCGCGGCCGTACGCGACAGCGTCGCCGAAGGCCTTCCCGAGCATGTTCGTGCCGCGTATCTGTCTCGCCCCGAGAGCATCGCCGTGAGCCGAATGCAGGAGAAGCTCGCGGTCTCCACCGAGGCCGAGCCCGGGCGAGCCGAGTCACCTAGAACCGAACGGGCTCCAAGGGGAGAGGAGGCGAAGCTCCCACGTCGCGAGATGGTCGGCGAAGACCCATGCATTCGTGCGCTGCTCACCACTATCAAAAAGCTTGGACGGTCCGACGCGACGGTCCTCATCAAAGGCGAGAGTGGTACGGGCAAAGAGCTCGTGGCCGATGCGCTCCATCGGTCGAGCCTTCGTGCCTCGGGCCCGCTCGTTTCGCTCAACTGCGCCGCGCTCGTCGAAACGTTGCTCATCTCGGAGCTCTTCGGGCACGAACGGGGCGCGTTCACCGGGGCCACCACGCGCCGCCGCGGACGGTTCGAGATGGCCGAAGGCGGCACGCTGTTCCTCGACGAAATCGGCGACATTTCGCCCCTCACGCAGGT
>JAYUKI010000403.1:0-4588 GCA_043764595.1 Myxococcales bacterium
GCCCATGGCTGAACAGAAAGAAAGCTCGGTCCTCTTCTCCCTCAAGGAGCTCATGAACCTGGAGGAAGACCGCATTCGCCAGGAGGAGGACGACAAACAGAAGAAGGCCGACGCCGAGATGCAAGCGCGTCTCGACTCCGAGCGCCGCGCCCGCGAGGCGGAAGAGTCCCGCATTCGCGAAGAAGACTCCCGCAAACGTGCAGAGGAGCTGCGATCCCGCGAGGAAACTGCCCGCCTCGAGGCCATGCGCCAGGCCGAGGTCGAGCGGGCCCGCGTCGAAGCCGAAAACGCCGCACGCATCCAGGCGATGCAGCAGCAGCAGGAGCACGAGCGCCAGCTCACCGTCATCAAAGAGAGCCAGGGCAAAAAGAAGATCACGTACATCGCCGTCGGCGTGGGCGTGGTCGCGTTCATCGGTCTCATCGGTGGCGGCATCGCCTTGAAGACCCAGAGCGACAAGCAAGCCGTCGCCGAGGCCGCGCACAAGGTCGAAATGGCCGAGTACGAAGCGAAGCTCCAGAAAGCCACGAAGGACCTCGACGCGCAAAACCAAGCGGTCAAGGACCTCGAAGGCGCCGTCAGCAACGCCAAGACCGACGCCGAGAAGAAGGCTGCCGAAGCGGCGCTCCTCGCTGCGAAGGAAGAGCAGCGCAAGAAGGCCGGACAGGTCACCTCGTTTCAAAAAGGTGGGCCCCCCGCCGGTGGCGGCGTGTCGAAGCCGGCCAAACCGTGCAACTGCCAGCCCGGCGACCCGCTCTGCTCGTGCTTGTAAACGCATGAGCCGCGAACGTTCCGGTCCATTCCCCGAAAACGATCGCGAAACGGGAGCCGCACGTCCTCGAGAGAGGCGCGCGGCTCCGCCGTATCGAAAGCGCCCTCCCGCCCGCGTGGAAGGCCCTCCTCCCGAGGGTCGCCTGATCTGCGGGCTTCAGCCCGTACGGGAAGCCGTCCGTGTGCACGGCGCGAATCTGCTTCGTGTCGTGTTGGAGGTTGGCGAATCCCCTACCCTTGAGGCGCTCGGTCGCTTCGCGGCGGACCAAGGCGTTCGCGTGGAACGTGCGTCACGGGCTGAGCTCGACCGGCTCGCCGATGGCGGACGCCACCAAGGGGTCGCGGCGTTCGCGCCTCCACTCGAGGTGCTGGACGGCACCGACGCCCTCGCCGAAACCGAAGGCGCGGCGCCCCTCTATCTTTGCCTCGACGAGCTCGAAGACCCTCAGAATTTTGGAGCCATCGTCCGTTCGGCTGTGGCCTTCTCGGCAACGGCCGTCGTGTGGCCAGAGCACCACTCAGCTCCTCTCAGCGCTGCCATGTTCCGCGCTTCTGCGGGAGCCGTGGAGCACGCGACCCTCGTCCGTGTCGGGGCGCTCCCCACCGAGCTTACGCGGCTCCGCGAGCGGGGCATTACGGTCATCGGACTCGACGCAGACGCAAAACACTCCCTGACGGGATGTGATCTCTCGGGGCCCGTGGCCATCGTGGTCGGCTCGGAGGGCAAGGGGCTCCGCAAGCCCGTAAAACAAGCCTGCACCCGCCTGGCGAAGCTGCCCATGAGCCGCACGCTCGGCTCGCTAAACGCATCGGTCGCCGCGGCGATCGCCCTCTACGAGGTGTTCCGGCAGCGTCTCCCGGTCGAGACCTCGACCGAGGACGTCCACGCCTCCGAAGAAGCCCACGCCTCCGAAGAAGCCCACGCCTCCGAAGAAGCCTAAGCGCCCTGAGCCTGTGCGATGTCTCCAGTGGAGACATCGCTCTATGTTCGCCCCACGGCGACGAAAAAGGCGAGCACCTCCCGGCCGGCCTGTGCATCGAAGTCGCGCTTGCGGTTGCCAACGCGTGCCGCAGCGGGAAAGAGCGCAGGTGGCATGCCGAGCCCGTCGAGCAGGCGTTCGAGATCCGGCGCGAAGGCGGCTTCTTCTTCGGCGGTCAGCCCACCACGGTCCCGCGTTTGGCCCGTGCGTCGAGCAAGCGAGCGTCGCGAGGCCATCTTGAGCTTCATCACGAGCGAAGCGAACGCGAACACACACGAGCCGTTCGTATCTGCGCCGACGTTTGCGACATCCCGCAGAAAAGCGTCGTCGTGCGAAGCCACGAGACCGCCAAGTCCGCTCGAAAGCCCGTAGTGGAGCCTTCGGAAAAAGCCGATCTGCCCTTCGTGGTGACCCGGATCGAAGAACTGACGAAGGTGCTCGAGATCGTGTGCGGCAAAGGCAAGCGGGGTTGCGTAGGGACCGAGGGGACCATCCTCCGCAAGCAAGGACACGCACCGTCGCCCCTCGGCCTGAAGCGCTATCACCTCGAGGGCCGAGAACGGGCGCGCGGCGACGAGCGCGCGGTGAGTACCGGCGTGAATCCCGAGCAAAGCGCAGCGCGCGTCCTCCGTAAGCCCTCGTACGCCTCGCGTCGCCAGCACGTCGAGTGCGCTCCCGGGGGCCCTCGGCCGACCTCGCGCAGCCGTGTCCGACCTTCGGCCAATGAAGGCGCGTGAACCGTGAATGCGCTCCGCCCAAGCCAGGAGGAGCGCCGCAACGCGTTCTGCGTCCTCCGCGTTCGCGTGGCCTGCGTCCGGAAGTCCGCTACCCTCGGACGCCATGTCCGTCCACACCGAAGACCGAGGTCCTGTACGAACCATCGTGATCTCGCGTCCCGAGGTAAAAAACGCCGTCGACCGCGCCACCGCAGAAGCGCTTTCGACGGCGTTTCGAGAGTTCGACGCGGACGCGAACGCCCAAGTCCTCGTGTTGACCGGAGACGGTGGAACGTTCTCGTCGGGCGCGGATCTCAAGGCGTTCACGAACGGTGCACCGAACCGACTCGAGCCGGAGGGGGACGGTCCGATGGGTCCGTCGCGCATGATGCTGTCCAAGCCCTCGATCGCGGCGATCGAAGGCTACGCGGTGGCAGGAGGCCTCGAGCTTGCGCTCTTGTGCGACCTTCGGGTGTGCGCCGACGACGCGACCTTCGGGGTCTTTTGCAGGAGGTTCGGCGTGCCGCTCATCGACGGAGGAACCGTGCGCCTTCCGCGGCTCATCGGCATGTCGCGCGCACTCGATTTGATTTTGACTGGACGCCCCGTACGCGCGGACGAAGCCCTCGCGATGGGCCTCGCCAACCGGGTCGTCGAGAAGGGACAGGCACGCGCCGCGGCCGAGGCGCTTGCGCTCGAAATCGCTGAGTTTCCAACGGTTTGCATGCAGAACGACCGGCGGTCGGTCTACGAGCAAGCAGGACTCTCCCTCGACGACGCGCTTCGCCACGAGTTCTCGCTCGGGCTGCGCACGCTCTCCCACGGAGAGGCTGCAGACGGCGCACTCGCATTTGCCCGCGGCGAAGGACGTCACGGCAGCTTCGATTGACGATCTTCGCTCGTGCCACGGAGTGGCTGCAAGTGCTGCTTCACGGTGTCCGACAGGTGCTGCGCGCGCTCGCGGCCGAGAAGAGACTCTGCCTGGAAAAGGCCGAAGCTTATGTAGTCGTCCATGAGCGAGACGAGCCAGGTATCCGGATCGTCACCTGCCAGCGCGGCAAGGTTCTTCGCGAGCCTCTCGCCGTTCAACGTTCCGTCGGGCGCGGGGCCGGCGCCGATGAAGAGCGGATCGTACACGCCGGCCCCCGTCGCGAAGCTGGAGAGGCCGTCGCGGAGCTCTTGCCCCTTCCGCGCGTGATCGCTGCTCTCGTGGATGGCCGCGAGGGCCGGGTTGTACACTTGGATGATGGCCTCCGCGCCCTTCGGTTTCGACGCGGCGAGCGTGACATAGCCGGCGCTCGTGAGCTGGAAGATGGCTCGGGTCACCTCGAACTCGAGCTGCCCCGTGAGGCGACCGATCTCGGACACGCTGGACGTGCCGTCGCACTTTTCGAATACCGGCAGGAGCTCCACTTCGGCGGGCGTCTTGCCCGGTACTTTCGTGGGGATGTACGCGTCGTTCGGGATCTTCTCGCGGAAAAACCGCATCTCGTCGACCCGTCGTGCACCCTCCATCAATAGCCCGCTGGCGTTGAGGTTCTGGCGATGCTGAATGGCCTTTTCGTCGAAGCGATCGAAAAAGTAGAACGAGCCCAGCTTCACCTGGAGCGCGCCGTACAGCACCTCCTCGACCTGGCGCGCCATCATTGGATAGAGGGTGCCGACGTCGACGAACGAGAGCTCGATCGCCGCCTCGCCGAGACGCTTGCCGGTGCGCGTCGAGGCCGCGACGAGCTCCTCGAGCTGCTCCCGGGTCAAGACCCCGAAACGATAGAGAAGCTCACCGAGGCGTTCCTCGGGAACGTTCGTGACGGCTCCGATGACCGCACCTCGGTCGAAAAAAATGGTCCGAATTCCGTCCTCGGCGTAGACGACGAGCTCGCCACGCCATTGCGTCTGCGCCACGAGACCAACGACGTCGTAAAGGGCGCCCGGCGTGCGAATCTCGCCCGCGAGCTTGAGCGAGCTATCTCCGGTACGGAGCAAGAGAACGTTGTTCGGGCTGGCCAGGAGGCGAAAGTCCCCGATGCGCGCGCGAAGCTCCTGACTGGCCGTGCGCCCTACCGGATGGAGGGTTCCGGTCTGATCCACGCGCACCAGTGCGTCACGATCGCCCATGTC
>JAYUKI010000404.1:0-1380 GCA_043764595.1 Myxococcales bacterium
CGAGGTGGCCGATGGGCTGAACGACGCCCACGTGCGCGTCGATCGCGCAGCTCTTACGGACGTGCTCGTGAACCTCTTGTCGAACGCGCTCAAGTACGGAGGCTCGCCCCCGGTGGTTCGTCTCGTGGTGCGGCGAACGAAGGACGGCCGTGTGGCGTTCGACGTGACCGACAACGGGGAGGGAATTCCTCGGCACGAGCGCGACCGCATCTTCCAGAAGTTCTATCGGATCGACGATCGGCTCTCGCGGTCGCGCGAAGGCAGCGGCCTGGGGCTCGCGATCGTGAAGCACGTCGCCAAGGCCCACGGAGCGAAGGTCTCGGTCGAGAGCACGATCGACCAGGGCTCCACGTTCTCGCTCGTCCTGCCGAAGGACCTCGTGGTCGGCGAGGATGAGTAAATCCCTGTAAGTACGGACGCTTTTCCGGCTTCTTCTGCCCGTTGGAAGCGTGCGAGGTCCCGCTCGTGAGCAATTCGGGCTAAGGTCCTCCATCGTGGGTAGCCCCAAGGCCGAACCTCCCGAGCCGCAGTCCTCGCGGCGGAACGTCGACGAGCAAGGGCTCGAAGGTCGACACGTGCTCGTCGTGGAAGACGATCCGAGCATTGCGCTCGGCCTGCGCATCAACCTCGAAGCCGAGGGCTACCGCGTGACGTTGGCGGAGGACGGCGAGCGCGGGCTCTCGATCATTCGCTCGGAGCAGCCGGATCTCGTCGTGCTCGACGTCATGCTTCCGCGCAAGAACGGCTTCGAGGTCATGCACGAGCTTCGTGCCGAAGGCATCAGGGTGCCCATCATCGTGCTCTCGGCGCGAACCGGCGAGATGGACAAGGTGACCGGCCTCGAGCTCGGAGCGGAGGACTATGTCGCCAAGCCGTTCAGCTTGGCCGAGCTGCTCGCCCGCGTCCGTGTGGCCCTGCGGCGGCTCCAGCGACCTGCGCAACGCGCCGAAATCATAAGATTTTCCGACGTCGAAGTGGACGTGCCGGCCCGCTCGGTCAAACACGCCGGAGCCTTGGTCGACCTCACGGCGACCGAGTTCGACGTGCTCATGTGCCTCGTGAAGAGCCGTGGCAAGGCGCTCTCGCGGGACGACATCTTCCGCAAGGTGTGGGGACCGAACCACCACGGCACGCCCCGCACGATCGACAACTTCATGCAGCAGCTCCGGCAGAAGCTCGAGGCCGATCCTGCGAGCCCGAGGCACTTCTTGACCGTTCGAGGCGTCGGCTACCGCTTCGACGCGTGAGTCGCTCGAGCACTGGAAAACGTCGCTCGCCACGTAAGCGCGGCGGCACGTTGATCGTGGGTTTCATACGGGATAAGAGAAGCGGCTCGACATGGACAACAATCTCCTCCGGCACTACCTCGCGACCGTGTAC
>JAYUKI010000405.1:0-16739 GCA_043764595.1 Myxococcales bacterium
TGTTCGACGAAATGCTCGCCCTCGCGTACGGCAACATCGAAAAAGCCCCCATGGAGCTTCGAGAGCTCCTCGCGAACGTTCACGAGCTCACCGCTCGCCACGAGCAAGCCAAGTTCGACCATGGCGAGGCCAGAAGGGCCGTCGAGCGCATCGAGCAACGCGGTCGCGAAAAGCGCCTCCAGCTCGGTTTCGCCGTCGATCAGCTTGGTCAAGATGCTTCGCGTGCGAAAGAAGAGTCCAGAGAGGCGCAAGCTCTCATGCTGGAAAAGAAGACCATCGACGCCACGTTTCCGACGCGGATGGGTGCGCTCCAGAAGGAGCTGCTCTTCTGGGAAGGACGCGCCGCCTGCAGGGAGCCCTCGACCGACCTCGCCGCCGCGTACGAAGCCCTGGGCACGGCGACTCGGGAGTGGCTCGCATCGCGAGGAGCGCTCCGCGACCTCGACATTCAGGTGGCCTCCAAAGAGGCGCGCATCTCCGACATCGACTTCCAAATCCGCGAGCTTCGCGCCGTGCTCGGCAAGGTCGAACAAAGTGCCGACGAAGAGCGCGCAACCGAAGAGGCACGTGCCCGCGAGCTCGAAGTCGCGCGCGAAGCGCTCGAGGCACATCTTTTGGCGGAAACTCAGAAGTTTTGCATGCCCCTTCGCAAGCGCCACGAGCTCCGCCCCCTCTTCCGCGCGCTCGAGGCCGAGCCCGACGGGGCGTAACCATGACGATTTCTCGCGATGTGCTCTCGCGCATTCTGGAAAAAACACGGGACTATTCGCGCGTCGAACGGCCCGACGCGCCACTGTCCGTCCTCTATGGAGGCGCTCAGCTCTTTACGAGCCAAACGTTCGCGAAGCTGGGCAAGCTCGCGACGCGCGCGTTCGAGGAGCACGTTCGCCACGACGACGACGTCTGCGCCATCGTGGGTGAGGCCCTCCGCCCGCTGGCAAGGACGGTGCGTGAACGGGTGGCCGAGAGGCTCGCCACACGACCGCTCGAAGACGTTCGCGTCGACTTCGAGGACGGCTACGGCGTACGTACCGCAGCCGACGAGGACGCCGATGCGACGCGCGTCGGACAGGTGCTCGGCGCCTCCTCGCTCGACGCACCTCGTTGGCTCGGCATACGAACAAAAGCCTTCGATCGTGCAACGAGCGCGCGCGCGGCCCGTACGCTCGAACGCGTGTTCGACGGTATTTCCAAGTCAAATTTGCCGAAACACTTCGTCGTTACGTTGCCCAAGGTGCAGCGTGCCGAAGACGTTCGAGCGTTCGCGGAGCTCCTCACGGTCCTGGAGGAAGACCGCGGGTTGCTCGCAGGCTCGCTCGGGCTCGAGCTCATGATCGAAACACCGAGCGCCATCGTGACGGCCTCGGGTGGGTTCGCCATCCCAGAGCTGCTCGATGCGGGGGCGGGTCGGGTCACGTCCCTGCACCTCGGAGCCTACGACCTCCTCTCGTCGTGCGACGTCGGAGCGAGCGCCCAGTCGCTCGGTCATCCGATTTGTGCGATCGCCCGCGGCCTCATGGTGCTGTCGGCAAATGGGCGTGCGCGCGTGGCCGACGGCGCGACGACACGCCTCCCCTTGCCGAAGCACCGTGGAGAAAATCTCGACGAAGCCGCTCGTCACGAAAACCACGTCGCCATGCTCGAGGCCTTCCGCGAGCACGCAGAAAACGTGACCGCCGCGCATCGCATGGGAATCCACCAGGGATGGGACCTTCACCCCGCCCAGCTCGTGGCACGGTATCTCGCGACGTCCGCGTATTATCTGGGCTCCCTCGAGACATCGGCCACCCGCCTTCGAGGGTTCGTCGAGCAAGCCGCTCGCGCCACTGCTGCAGGCCAGACGTTCGACGACGCAGCCACCGCCGAAGGCCTCGTCGGGTTCTTCGCCCGAGGGCTCTCGTCCGGGATGCTACGCGAAGAAGACACACACGCGACGGGCCTCTTGCCCCACGAGATACGCGCCCGCGATTTTGCGGGTATGGTCGCCCGCCGCGAGCCTCGCTCGTCCGGGGCGACCTGACTCAGCTCCCGCGGTACGTGGAATACCCATAAGGGCTCACGAGCAGCGGGACGTGGTAGTGCGACTCGACGTCCCGGATTTGGAACATCACCGAGACCTCCGGGTAAAAGCACTGGATGTCGTGCAGGTGGTAGTAGGCGGCGGTATCGAACGTAATCCGATACGTGGCCACTTCGAGCTGACCTTCGGGCACGAGGTCGCGAATTCGACCGTCGGCGTCGGTAAAGCCACCGCCGGCCTTTTCCCAATTTTCCCGGACCCGCTTTTCGAGCAAAACAGGCACATTGGGAGCGGGTTTTCCGAAGGTCGTATCCAAAATATGGGTCGAAACGGATCGCATTGGGGGATCTTTCTCTCGAGCGACGATCAGGTCAGGAGACTTCGGACTTCATGAGGTTGTCGGACAACGTGGAGTGGGACGGCCAGCGCGCAAAGACGACGGCGATCGGCCCAGTAGGCGCAGTGTCTCGCCCATCGACTCGACGGAATCACTAGAGCACCGAACGGGTTGAATCCCGTCGGCTTTCGCAGGTTTAGCGTCGCCTCGTGTTGTCGCTCCTCCTCGGATACGAGAGTATCCGTCGTCGTCGCTCCTAGCGATGCTTGCTAACCCAGCGAACTCCTCGGTCCTTCAACCTATTCGGCGCTCTAGCGGCTGAGGGGTACCCCCCCCAGTGGTGGGCGCTGGTCGAAAGGCCGCTCGCAACCCACCCCACGATGCCGTAAGCTCGGGATGTCGGGCAGTCCGGCACCTTCACGGCGAGCTCCACAATGATAGGTCTCCTCCGCGCCAGCGTAGCGTCAGCGCTTCTCGTCTCCGGCGTACTCGTCGCCGGCGGAACCGGCTGCAGTCGTTGGGGCGGGAATGGGCCGTACGATCCTTCCCTCGACGAGCAGGCCGTGCCCGGTCCGGTCGACGTGCTCACCCTCCCGGCGCCGACGTTCCCGAACAAGGCCGTGCCATCGGGCACCGTTTGGACGCGCGAGAGTGTCCACCCGATCGAATGGGATGTCCCGAAGGACCTCGGCAAGCTCGACGACACGGTGAGCATCGAAGCGAGCTTCGATTCCGGCAAAACCTGGGTGTTGGTCGAAGAGGCCTTGCTGGCGGAGCAACTCTACCGGTGGACGGTCCCTCCACAGGGCCCTCAACAGGGGCGTCTCCGAGTGAGCTACCACCTCACCGACAAGGGCGGAAACATGATGCCACTCCGTCGTTTGGAGACTTCCGACGCGAGCTTCGCTCCGTCCCAGAAGAAGAAGTACACGTGGCAGAGGGTCGCCAACGACGCACCGTTCGGTCCGCGGGACGGCTCCGGAGGCCTGGTCTTCAACGGCAAGATGTGGCTCATCGGTGGCTGGAACGGCGAAATGTTCCCGCTTGTCTCCTCGAACGACGTTTGGAGCAGCGTAGACGGCGCGACCTGGGTCCTCGAGAAGCCGAACACGTACCTGAACCTCGACACCTTCGACTTCGCGAAGGACTGGGAGGGGCGGCACTTCGCCGGCTACCAGATCTACGACAACAAGATGTGGATCCTCGGCGGCGATCCCGTCCAAGGCCGCTACCAAACCGACGTCTGGTCCTCCACCGACGGGCGCCAGTGGACTCGCCGCGATATTCACACCACGACGCCGCGTCGGTATCTCGTGACCGATCCGAAAAGTGCCTACTACGGCCAAATCCTGCTGGATGAGGCCGCTCGCCCGGTGGACGAGGCCCAATATGGGCATCGCACCGCACACATTACGGGAGTCCTCAACAACAAGCTCTTCTTGATGGGCGGCCAGCGCATTGTCCAGTTCGTCGATCCCGATTGGCCAGGAGCTCCCGCCAAAGTCTTCAACGACATATGGAGCTCGACGGACGGGGCAAGCTGGACTCAAGTGCAGACCGCCGGTCCGATTTGGTCGCCGCGGGGTTACGTGTCCGAGACCGTCGAGCACCAAGGTCGTATGTGGATGATCGGGGGAGGTCTAAGCGACGATCCCACCGTCGGAAGAATGGAGCGCGAATACTACAACGACGTTTGGTCCACGGCAGACGGCGTGAAGTGGGAACCCGTGCCCGATCAGCCGCCGTTTTCGCCGCGTTTCTGGCACAACGTGAAGAGCTACGATGGGCGCCTGTGGGTCATCAACGGTTACGATGGCAACACGCTCGGCCGTGGTCGCATGGCCGACAACCTCCGCGACGTCTGGTACTCGAGCGACGGCAAGAACTGGTACGATGCGTCGCCTCCTGAATCCTTCGCGCCACGCCACGCCGGGACCGCCTGGGTGTTCAAGAACGAGCTCTTCGTCGGCTCCGGAAATGCAATGGATACGGACCCCGCAAACCCGTCGAAGGGCAAGTGGTTTGCGGATATGTGGAAGATGACCCCGTCCCCCTGACGCCAGGGCTTGGGAAGACGGACGGGGGCCCTCGCTCGCGCAAAAGTGACGAGGTCGACGTTTCAGCCCGTGGGACCGAAGTGAAGGTCGTCCTCGTACTCGCCGTCGGCGTCTTCGGAGAAGCCTTCTTCGTCGTCCGTTCCGGGTTCGGGCGCATCGGGTTCGACGGCCTCCTCGGAGCCCTCTTCGACCTCGAACACCTGCGCGAACGTGACGCCCATGCGCTTCACGATTTCGTCCACTTGTGCGTCCGTCGCGTCGGCGGGAATCTCCACGTCATGGAGCCACTTCACCCCGTCGAACGCGGTTGGCCATTCTTTGCGTAGGTATTCCCACACTGCGGCGACCGCCACTCGGTCGTCGAAGACGTAGTTGCCAATCGTGTCGGCCCTTACCCATTTGCGCACGAGCGTCGCACGAGCCTTCTCCGCGGCCGCTCTGGTCGAAAAGGTCTTCTTGACGACCTTCTTGAAGACCTCGCCGGGGGCGAAATACTCATCGGTATAAAAGAATCCCTGATTACGAATGATGAACGTCGCCATGACCCTCTCCTGATTTGGTACCGCGATGAATTCGCGTGGGTGCGCTCGGCGGAGCGGCGCTTCCGTTGTCCATCCAGAGCTCGAACCGCATCCGCGCAAAGAGCTCGTCGGGCGGGACTCCGTGTGGGAGCCCAATCGACGGAGTGTCTGGACACAAGCGCGGCAGGAGCTCGGATAGGAACCAGGTGTTGTGCGTCACCAGGAGCGAATGCACTTGCCCCGTTACCGCATGGGGAGAAAGCAAAAGCTTCATTGCGGCGTCGTTGCCGCGGTACGGGCCACGAATGGCCTCGAAGCGTGCCTCTTCGCCTGGCAAAGGAGCGATCGCAGAAACGAAGTCGCCAAGGGTCGGCAAGTACTTACCGGAGAAGTCGGCGACGACATGGTCGACCTCGCACACGTCTTTCGTTGCGATCTTTGCGCCGCCGGACGTCGTCAGCTCCGCTCCGAAGAGTGGAACAACGACGCGCCGAATTCCCCACACGTTGTGCAACAGTCGGTGGCGATTGTCCGAGCAGAGCTCCTTCGTCGTGTCGAAAAACGAGTGGAGCGCATAGTAGTCCTCGGGCGAGCCGCCCCGACGACGAGCGGAAAGGTTCGCGTGCCGCAGCGGATCCATCGAGATGGTCTATCACGGACGCGTCCCGAGGCGGCAGGAACCCGCAAGCGTCAAGCCAGGAACCGGTGGTCCGGGCCAGGTGCCCTCGCGCAAAATGAAGACGTGACCAAGCGGCGAGTGGAATGCCAAGTATCTCCGGGACCTGTCCGCGGCTACGACGAGCCCGAACCGCGAGCGCCGGCCGTATGGCAATGTGGAAGAACCACGCCCCGAAAGGAAGCGAGCGACAAGTCCCGTGCATCCGCGTGCGTCAGCACACCATGAGCCCGCATCTCGATCGCCACCTCTCGCGCCGTACAGTCGTCCATGGGACGGCACAATGCTTCCTCGCAGCACGCCCGTGCAGGTTGGCGCAGCGACGGACTGGGCTGGCGTCGCGCTCGGATACCAGCACTCCTATGCCCGGAAGACGAATGGTACGGTCCATTGCTGGGGCGAGAACAGCCTTGGCTCGCTCGGGGACGGCACGTTCGACTCCCGCCTCACACCCGTGCAGGTGGGGGTGGCGACCGACTGGGCCGAGCTGAGTCTGGGCGGGTCCTTCCACACGTGGGAGCACCACGGCCGAGAAGAAGCTCGCGAACGCCAAGAGCAGCGCCAGGACGCCGAGGAACGTCTTCACCAAGGAGCAGCCGACGGCAGGCTGCATTCATTCCGATGCAAGCGTCGGTAGCGAAACTCTCCGACAAGCGGTAATTTCGGCTTCCCTGCGAACGGAGCCCGAGAAGTGAGCGAATCCTCTGCATACGTCCCGCCCAAAGTTTGGACCTGGGACCGAGAAAAGAATGGCGGACAGTTCTCGAAGATCAATCGGCCCATTGCTGGGGCCACTCACGAAAAGGCACTTTCGGTCGGGAAGCACCCGCTCCAGGTCTACTCGCTCGCCACTCCGAACGGCGTCAAAGTCACCGTCATGCTCGAGGAGCTCTTGGCGCTCGGCCACTCGGGCGCAGAATACGACGCCTGGCTCGTCAACATCGGCGAGGGCGATCAGTTCGGCAGCGGCTTCGTCGACATCAACCCAAACTCGAAGATTCCCGCGCTCGTGGACCGAAGCACCGATCCGCCGACGCGCGTCTTCGAGTCCGGCGCCATTTTGCTCTATCTGGCGGAAAAGTTTGGCGAATTCCTTCCCAAAGACCACCGTGCCCGCACCGAGTGTCTCTCCTGGCTCTTTTGGCAAATGGGCAGTGCACCGTACCTCGGCGGAGGTTTCGGTCACTTTTATGCCTATGCGCCGACGAAGATTGAATACTGCATCGACCGCTTTGCCATGGAAGTGAAACGTCAGCTCGACGTGCTCGACCGTCGCCTCGCCGAAAGCGCCTTCCTTGCCGGCGACGAATACACCATCGCCGACATGGCCACGTATCCTTGGTATGGCGCTCTGGTGCTCGGCAAAGTCTACGATGCCGCCGAGTTCCTCGACGTCACGTCCTATGCAAACGTCGTGCGCTGGACGAACACCATTGCGGAGCGCCCGGCCGTGAAGCGCGGGGCCATGGTCAATCGTTCCTTCGGAAATCCCGCGAGCCAGCTCCGCGAACGGCACGAGGCAAGCGACTTCGACACCAAGACCCAGGACAAGGTCGACGCCGCGAAATAGCGCGACAGGATGCGCAGAGCGGCACTTCCCAAGGCGAGCCTCCGCGCCTACCTCTCCATCCGCCCGATTCAGGCTCGGGGAATCGAACCATGTCCGACGAATCGATCGCGCTCGACTCCCTCGTTCGACGCTCTCCCTTTCCGCTTCCAGCGGCCTGGGCGGGCGTTCTCCAGCGGGCCTACGGCGAAGGCCGGCGCGCGTACCACACGCTTTCCCATGTGGCGGAGGTCGCGAAGCACTTCGACTTTGCCCGCGCTCGTTCGGTCGTCCACGACGCGTCGTCCGTCTTCGTGGCGATTCTCTTCCACGATGCCGTGTACGAAGCAAAAGCGAACGACAACGAAGCCCGTTCCGCGGCCTTGGCCCGCGCCTCCATCGAAGCTGAACAAGTGGCCGTGTCGCCCGACCGTGTAGAGGCGCTCATCCTGGCCACCGCGTCCCACGGTTCGGTCGAGCCCGCGGAGGACTCGGACCTGGCCCTCTTTCTCGACTGCGACATGGCGATTCTCGGGGCGGACGAGAATGTCTACGACGCCTACGAACGCGGCGTCGCCTACGAATACGCCGAGGCCTACCCCGGGCCCCTCTTTCGTGCCGGTCGAGCCCAGTTCTTGGTCAAGCTGGTCGAAAAGCCACGTCTCTTCTTGACGGACCTCTTCCACGAAACGTACGACGAAGAGGCCCGAAAGAACTTGAGGCGGTCGATCGCGGCCCTCACGGCGGATTAGGCCATCGTGCGTTTGCCAGTCCGTCGTGCGCTCGAAGCGCGGAACGGTCCGTGCTTTGGGCAGTCCGTGCGACGCGCGCGTTCCCGACGAAAAGCTCCGTTGGCTTCCAGCTTCCAGGCCCCTTTTTCGAGTGGGCGCGCGGCCTGGCTCGCGTGTCTTGTCGCGGGAACCGTGACCTGGCTCGGAATGGCACGTCCCGCTCGAGCCGCCGAATCGTCCGTAGAGCTCGCGCTCGCCCCACAGGCTTGCGTCACCGCCGCCGCCGTCGTCGTGGCCGCAGAAGGGCGTGGAATCGCCGTTCGCACCGTGACCGATTCGCTTCTGCGCCCACGCGGTGCCCTTCGCTATGCCGTGCGCGTCGAGCCTCGCGGCGATACCTCGGACAGGGCCATCGAGGTGACGATGGCCGGCGAGGACGACCGCGGAAGCTTCGCGGTGCGCACGTTCCAAGCGGCGTCGTGCGAAGAAGCCACCTCTGCGATCGCGCTCGTCTTGGCGGTCGGCCCCGCATCGGATTCTCGCCCCGAGGCCTTGCACGTCGACGACGCGCTGCCCGACCGTCCTCCCGTTTCGCCAAAGCCAGCCCCTTCACCGAAGGCTGCCTCCACGCCACTGCGGGGGTACGTGTCCTTGGGGCCCGGCGCGCGGTCGCTCGTGGAAGGCCAGAGTGTGGCCACGCTTGCCCTGGGCCTCCGCAAGGAGCGTCCCGTGCTCCCGTGGGTCGAAGCAGGCCTCGTGGTGGGCCTGCCGCGCACGATCGAAGGAGGTGGAGGGCAGGGGACGTTCACGTCGTATGCGGGGAGGCTCGTCGTCGCCCCACTGGCCTTTGTTTTGGCGTCACGAATCCAGCTCTCGGTCGCCGTCGGGCTCGAGGTCGGGGTGCTCACTGGCGCTGGCGCCGGCCCCCAAAAAGTCGAAAGCCCGACGCGACCAACCGTTGCGGCCATCGCGGGAGGGCGCGCCCACGTGGCCCTTTCGCAGCTCTTTTTCGCGCAAATCGACGCCTTCGGGATGGGCTCGGTCCTCCGTGACGACTTCGCGTTCGTCAACGGAGGCTCGACCTACCGGGCCCCAGTGCTCGCCTTTTCGCTCGGTGCGAACGTGGGGGTGACGTTTCCATGATCAAAATCCTCTCCTCGGGGATGGCGTGTGAGAGCCCCCTCGTGATCGCCACAGCCGAAAGAGCCGAACGCGTCGAAGCACCGGCGTATGCACCGAACGTGTCCACCGCGTCTCGCAGCGCCGTGGTCGCGCTGCCCATGGACCGCGCCGAGCGCCTCGAAGGGCTCGCGTCGCACCTCGAGATGCTGTGGCGTTTCGTGCGCCGAATGGGCTTTGCCGAGAGTGCGGCAGAGGACGTCGCCCAAGAGGCCTTCGTGATTGCTGCTTCTCGGCTCGACGCCATTTTGCCTGGCAAAGAGCGCTCCTATCTCGTGTCGATCGCCGTCAACCTCGTCCGGAGGGAGCGGACGCGAAAGGGCCGCCACGAAGAGCTCGACACCGAGCCTCCTGCCTCGGAGCGGGAGAGGCCCGATGCTCGCCTCGAAGACGAGCGTGCGCGTCGCGTGCTCGACCTCGCCTTGGCCTCACTGTCGGACGACCTGCGTGTGGTGTTCGTGCTCCACGAAATCGAAGAAGAGACGATGTCCGACATTGCCCACATTCTTGGTGTTCCGCCCGGGACGGTCGCGTCGCGCCTCAAACGAGCCCGCGAAGAGTGGAAAAAGGCGACCGAGCGTCTGCTTCGAAAAGGCGCGTCCGCGGGGAGGAGCCCATGAGCGTCAAGTACGACGAGACCGACCGGGCGCTCTTTCGCGCGGCGCGTGCCGAGAGGCCGCGGACCAACCTCCGCGCCAAGGCACTGGCCGCTGCCGCAGTGACTTCCACGACGGCCATCGTGGCGTCCACACTCGGCGGAAAGGCCACGGCCGGCGCGACCAAAGTGGGAATCGGCGGACTGCTCTCGTGGGCCAGTCTTGGGGCTCGCGTCGTGACGTTGAAGGGGCTCTTGGCCTGCGCGACCGTCGTCGTGGTGGCCAGTGTGGCCACACGCGAAGCGCGTCTTTTCGAGGCCCCGAGCCCCTCCGTGCTCGTGCCGCGACCGGTCGCCCCGATGGCGGAAATCAAGGTGTCGGCCAAGGCGTCTCGCGTCGCTCGGCCGGAAGATCCATTGGCCGCGACGCCCGTGGGTCCCTCGAAGTCGGAACCCACGTCTTCGGCCGAAACGAGCCGAGTCTCGCTACCGCCTGGCCACAAAGACCCCAAGAACGAGCGTCTCGCGAAGGCGCCCAAGACGGTCCTCGCAGCGGAGCGGAGCGCCTCGTCCGCCGAGCCCCACGCGTCGAACGCCGAAGCGCCTCCGCGATCGAAGACGGCACCGCCGCCGCCGGGCTCGAGCCAAGCCCTGGGGGACGAGCTTCGTCTCGTGGATTCCGCAAGGCTCGCGCTCGCGCAGGGCGACGCGAAAGGGGCTTTGGGCGCAATCCACGAACACACGGCGCGGTTCCCATCCGGCGCCTTTGCTATCGAACGAGAGTCGCTTCGTGTCTCCGCCCTCGTGACTCTTGGCCGAAGGGACGAAGCAAAAGCGGCCGCAGCAGCCTTCTTGGCGAGCTACCCGAAGTCGGCCGCAGCACCACGAATGGCGACCCTCCTCGGAGAATGACGCTCGTGCGCGGGCACGTACGATTGTTCGATCAAAAAGGCCGCGCCAAAGATTGCAGGAGTGGAGGTTCCGGAAGATGAAAACGAACGTTCTTACCTTGTCTTTCTCGCTCGTTTCCGCGCTCGCCCTCGCCGCGTGCCAAGGGCAGATTGCGCCGCTCGGAGAAATCGAAAAGCCCATCGTTCCGGAACAGTCCGACGGTGGCGGCGGTGGTGGAGGCGGCGGTGGCGCAGAGGGCGGTGCAGAGGGCGGTGGCGGTGGTGGTGGTGGTGGTGGTGGCGGCGTGTGGGAGATCCCGGATTGTTCCGAGCCACAAGGCAATCAAAATAGTTATGCATCGATTGCCGACACCGAAGCCAAGATCGCTGGAACATGGTTCTTGTGCTCTGGGCGAATCCACAGCCCGACCGACACCGTGGGCATCGAAATCGCGACCGGTGAAGCACACTTCCTCGTCACGTCGGGAACCACCATCGCCCGCGGAACGACGCCCGATCACGCACGTGCGGTGACCATTCTCGATACCACCACGATGAACGGGCCCGGGGCCTACCAGATCAATCTCTCGACGCCGTCGGGCTACAATACGTACGTGTCCCGAACGTCCCAAGACGGCCGTTTCCTCGAGCTCAACGAAGGGACCTCGGGCAACCGTGGCCGCTACGTTCGGGCCACACGCCGCGCGGTCTCCTCGTGCGACACTCCGCTCGGTACGGCCCACGCCTACACGTCCATCACCGACGTTCGTGATCGCATCGCCGGAGCCTGGAAGGTCTGCAACGGGGGGATTACCTCGCCTTCGGACACCAAGGGAATCGAGCTCGCGACTCCGAAGGCCTATTATCTCGTCGACTCGGCAGCGGGGCTCGTGCGAAAGCCCACTTGGGACTACGAGCGGGACGTGGCCATTCTCGACACGACCATGATGAACGGCCCAGGCTACTACCAAATCAACCTGTCGTCCGGTGGAGGCACGAACATGTACTCCTCGAAGGTCTCGGAAGATGGCACTCGTCTCGAGCTCGACGAGGGCACGAGTGGCAAGCGCGTGAGTCTGGTCCGCGTCCGCTGAGCCTGCTGAGCCTGCTGAGCCTGGAGTTCCCTCGAGTCGTTCCGTGGGCAGTTCTCGCGTCTTCGAGCGCATGCGCCGGTGCCGCGTGCCTTCGTGCTCGAGATAGCGGAGCTCTCCCTGCGCGCGAAGTCCCCGAATCTGCGCCCGAATTCGCATCGATCTGCGTGGCAGATCGAAGTCCAGGCTGAACGAAGAAGCGGCGCTCCGGAACGAATCCGAAGCGCCGTTCTTTTGAGCATTGCGTGGACTTCGACGCTACCGCAAGAGCCCCTGGGCGTGATGGTCCAGGTGATCCTCTACGAACGTCGAGATGAAGAAGTACCCGTGATCGTAGCCCTCGTGCCGGCGTAGCCGAAGCGGCTGACCAGCGCGTTTGCACGCTTCTTCGAAGATCTCCGGGCGGAGCTCGCGCGCGAGGAATTTGTCCGACAGCCCTTGATCGATCAAAATCTCGGACTGCCGCTTTCCGGACTCCACGAGGCACGTGGCGTCGTAGGCCTTCCACGCGTCGCGATCGTCGCCCAGGTAGCTCGAAAAGGCCTTTTCGCCCCAAGGCACTTGGCTCGGGCTCGTGATGGGCGCGAAGGCCGATACGGTTCGATAGAGATCCGGGCGGCGGAGGCCCGCCACGAGCGCACCGTGCCCGCCCATCGAGTGCCCGAAGATGCCCCGGCGATCTTCGTCGAGCGAAAAGTGCCCTTCGACGAGCGTGCGAAGCTCTTCGGTGACGTACGAGAACATCCGGTAGCCGGTGCTCCAAGGCGCCTTCGTCGCATCGACGTAGAATCCTGCGCCGAGGCCGAAGTCCCACGAAGCATCGTCACCGTCGTAGCGCACGGCACGCGGGCTCGTGTCCGGCATCACGAGGGCGATTCCGAGCTCGGCTGCCACGCGCTGCGCTCCGGCCTTCACGGTGAACGTGTCCTCCGTGCAGGTGAGGCCCGCGAGATAATAGAGTACCGGCGGTTTGCCCTTGGTGCTTCGACTCGGCACGAACACCGAAAAGCGCATCTTGCCGGCGCATGCGGTGGACTCGTGCTCGTAGTAGCCTTGAACGCCGCCGAAGGCCCGGTGCTCGGCGAGGGTCTTTACCGTGCTCATGGGGGGCTCAATAGGTCACGACGGTCCGAATGGACTCGCCGCGCTTCATGAGCTCGAACCCCTCGTTGATCCGCTCGAGCGGCAACGTGTGGGTGATCATCGAGTCGATGTCGATCTTCCCATCCATGTACCAATCGACGATGCGCGGGACATCGGTGCGACCGCGCGCGCCACCGAAGGCCGAGCCCTTCCAAACGCGCCCCGTGACGAGCTGGAACGGCCGCGTCTTGATTTCCTGTCCGGCGCCGGCCACGCCAATGACGATGGACTCGCCCCAGCCGCGGTGGCAGCACTCGAGGGCCTGGCGCATGAGGTCCACGTTGCCGACGCACTCGAAGCTGTAGTCGGCGCCGCCCCCGGTGAGCTCCACGAGGTGGGCGACCAAATCGCCTTTGACCTCTTTCGGATTCACGAAGTGGGTCATTCCGTACTTCTTGCCCAGGGCCTCGCGCGCCGGGTTGATGTCCACTCCGATGATCTTGTCCGCCCCGACGAGGCGAAGGCCCTGGAGAACGTTCAGCCCAATGCCTCCGAGCCCGAAAACCACCGCATTCGCGCCAGGTTCGACTTTGGCCGTGTGAATGACGGCGCCGATCCCGGTGGTCACACCGCAGCCGATGTAACAAACCTTGTCGAAGGGCGCGTCTTTTCGAATCTTCGCGAGGGCGATCTCGGGAAGGACCGTGTAGTTCGCGAAGGTCGAGCAGCCCATGTAATGGTGAATCGGCTTTCCTTTGATCGAAAAGCGGCTCGTCCCGTCGGGCATCATGCCTTTGCCCTGTGTCGCCCGAATGGCAGTGCAAAGGTTCGTTTTTCGGCTCAAGCAGGATTTGCATCCGCGGCATTCGGGGGTGTAGAGCGGAATCACGTGGTCGCCCACGGCAAGGCTCGTGACGCCGGGGCCCACTTCGACCACCACGCCCGCGCCCTCGTGCCCGAAGATCACCGGGAAGAGACCTTCCGGATCGGCGCCCGAGAGCGTGAACTCGTCCGTGTGGCAGATGCCCGTGGCCTTGAGCTCGACGAGCACCTCGCCGGCCTTCGGACCTTCGAGATCGACCTCTTCGACGACGAGGGGCTTTTTGACTTCGTAAGCGACCGCGGCACGTACTTTCATGGGGCTCTCCTCTTCGGTTTCTTCCAACCGACGAAAACCGACGCACCTTACCGCGAATCGTTCGTCACGAGGGGCTCCGGCGCCTTACACCGACCTTGCATTTGGCCGAATGTGGCAGCAGGCGCTCGTGCTCGCGTGCTCGCGTGCTGGAGCGGAGGGATCGCGCCGATCGTGGGGCCACATCGGCTCGCCTTCCTCCGGGGCTCGGGAGGCCCACCCTTCGCCGACCGAGGTCTTCATCCTCGTGTGCTTCAGCATTTCGTGGGGTTCTCGCCTCGGGCCGCCGTGGCACGGCCGTCGCAATGGGGGACACCATGTCCACCACGTCCTCGGTCTCCACGCGGTTCGTTCGCTTCGTGTCTGCGGCGGCCCTCGCCCTTGGGGCCATCGGCGGAGCGATCGGATGTTCGGCCGAGGTCGGGGACGAGGCGGGCGTCGAGGACGACACCATGGATGAGCTCGACGAGAGCCAGGTCGGGGAGACCTCGGACGAGCTTCGCACGGCGGGCCCCTGTTCGGGAACGGCGATCGATCGGGCCGTGAAGTGCGCGCAGAACAAGGGGGCGCGCGTGCTGAGCTTCTACCGGAGCTCCGCAGAGCAAGAGCGCGTACGCCGGGAGAACGGCTGCACGAACCGCTGCACGGGCATGGCGGGGTGCGTGAGGCCGACGGCCGGGTGCACCTCGTCTCCTCACACCCGCTGCATCGCCGTCGATCTCGTGGCGGACGGCGCCCCCGTGAGCCGAGCCGCTCTCCGAGCCTGTGGCCTCGCGAAGACGTCTCTTCCTCACGCGAACCACTACGACTTGGTCCGCTGATCGGGCGAGTCTGGCACTCGCGACGACGACACGGGCGTACAAAAGACCATCGCGGCCAACGCCCTGGGCGTGAGCCGCGATCGTGATTGAAGGCGTACTGCAGGAGTACTGCAGGGTCGCGAATCAGGTGTCGAAGTAGAGAACGAACTCGTGCGGCGTGGGCCGCATGCGAATGGGGTTCAGCTCCTTCGTGCGCTTGAAGTCGAGCCACTCTTCGATGACGTCCTTCGTGAAGACGTCGCCGCGGAGCAAGAACTCGTGGTCGCGCTCGAGGTTGTTCAAGGCCTCCTCGAGGCTGCCCGGCATCTGCGGGACGTTCTTGAGCTCTTCCGGCGACAGAGCGTAGATGTCCTTGTCGAGCGGATCACCGGGATCGATCTTGTTCTGGATGCCGTCGAGGCCGGCCATCATCATGGCGGCAAAGGCCATGTACGGGTTCGAGCTCGGGTCCGGGAAGCGGACCTCGATGCGGCGTGTCTTGGGCGAAGGTCCCGTAATCGGGATACGCACCGAAGCCGAGCGGTTGCGGCTCGAATAGGCAAGATTGACCGGCGCCTCGAAGCCCGGAACCAAACGGCGGTAGCTGTTGGTGGTGGGGTTCGTGAACGCGGCAAGAGTGCCGGCGTGTTTGATGATGCCGCCGATGTACCAAAGGGCCATCTGCGAGAGGCCGGCGTAGTTGTCCCCACCGAAGAGGGGCTTTCCGTCCTTCCAGAGGGACTGGTGGACGTGCATGCCCGAGCCGTTGTCGCCGAAGAGCGGCTTCGGCATGAACGTGGCCGCTTTGCCGTGCTTGCGGGCGATGTTTTTGACGATGTACTTGAACCAAAGAAGGTTGTCCGCGCAGGGAAGGAGCTTGTCGAACTTGAATCCGATTTCGCACTGTCCGCCGGTGGCCACTTCATGGTGCCCGACTTCCACGGTGATGCCCGTGGCCTCGAGCATGAGCATCATTTCCTGGCGAATGTCGCCGAGCGTGTCGGTCGGCGGGACCGGGAAATAGCCCTCTTTGTAGCGGGTCTTGTAGCCGAGGTTCGGGCCCTCGTCCTTGCCCGAGTTCCACGCGCCTTCTTTGCTATCGAGGAAGTAGTAGCCCTCGTTCGGCTTCGACTGATCGAAGCGCACGTCGTCGAAAAGGAAGAACTCGGCCTCCGGGCCCATGAACGACGTGTCCGCGATGCCGGTTTGCACGAGATAGGCCTCGGCCTTCTTGGCAATGTGGCGTGGGTCACGCGAATACGGCTGCTTGGTAATCGGATCGTAGACACTGGCGACGAGCGAGAGGGTCTTCTGCGCGTAGAAAGGGTCGATCTTCGCCGTCGTAGGATCGGGGATCATGATCATGTCGGACGCGTTGATGGGCTGCCAGCCGCGGATCGACGAGCCGTCGAACGCGATGCCGTCCTCGAAGAGCGCCTCGTCGAGGCGGTACGCGGGAAGCGTCGTGTGCTGCCACTGGCCCGGAAAGTCCACGAACTTGACGTCGATGAATTTGACGTCTTGGGACTTCGCGAGCTCGATTACGTCCTTCGGTTTCATCGTCATATCTCTCCTGGAGCGGTGAAAGTGACCATCTTTTGAATTGGGGGCGGACCCCTCGCAGGGCGAGGGCCGTGGGCGTCTCGCGAAGGGCTAGATAGGCCTCGCGCGAGCCGTTTCGTGCACGAAGGAAAAGGTCAGATCGCGTCTTTGCCGCGTTCGCCCGTACGGATTCGCACCGCTTCTTCCACGTTCGTCACGAAGATCTTGCCGTCACCGATGCGCCCCGTCTTGGCGCTCTTTTCGATGGCGTCGAGCACGTCGGTCACGAGCTCTTCGGGGACCACGATCTCGACTTTGACCTTCGGGACGAAGTCCACGACATAGGCCGAGCCGCGGTAGACCTCTTTTTTGCCGCCCGTCCGGCCGAAGCCTTTTACCTCGGTGACGGTCATGCCTTGCACGCCGACCTCGGACAGCGCGTCCTTCACTTCGTCGAGCTTGAAAGGCTTGATGATGGCTTCGATCTTCTTCACTGAGGTCAAGCTCCGTGCGGTCCGAGGCGAGCGGCCGTAACA
>JAYUKI010000406.1:0-4586 GCA_043764595.1 Myxococcales bacterium
GACCACGAGCGTCGAGAGGAGCAACGACGCGAAGAACGCGAACTTGTGCGAGACCCCTCGAAGGAGAGGCTTCGTGGTGGCTGGCGGGAGCGCGGCGGCGGACATGCCCCCCGATTACCCCACTTCGCCGAGTCGGTGCGACCCCATATCGGAGAAATGACACGTCGTGGATGAACCGAGCGTTTCACAATACCGTTCCGAAGGGCACGAAACCGACCTCGCGCCACGGGTTTTTCCGACGAAACGTCTCGGCAACATTCGTCTATTTCGCGTCCTGGTTCCGGGTCCGATTGACTCGGGCTCATGGTCCGGGCGATCGTCGGAGAAATGCCTCGCAATGTGGTCTTCGTGGCGCCCTTCCCTGCCGAAACGACGATGCGCTTCGCGCGTGCCGTCCGAAAGCTCCGTGACGTACGTCTGCTCGGAGTCGTGCAGACGCCGCCGTCAGGGGCGGACGCGAATCTCTTCGACGACGTCGTTCGCGTGACCGATCCGCTTTCGGCGAAGGACATCATCGATGCAACGCAGGTTTTGGCGCAGAGGCACGGGCCGCCGGATCGCATCGTAGGCATTCTCGAGGCCCTGATGGTGCAGCTCGCGGAAGCTCGGGCACACTTCCGAGTACCCGGCGCGTCTCCACGTACGGCCGAGCTCTTTCGCGAAAAAGCGCGAATGAAGGACGCCCTTCGAGCCGCGGGCCTCCCCGTCGCGCGGCATGCGCTCCTCGCGTCCGAACAAGATGGCCGCGCCTTCGCAGCCGAAGTCGGCTTCCCGATGGTCTTGAAGCCTCCGGCCGGAATGGGCGCCAAGGCGACCTTCCGCGTGGGCTCGGCCGAAGAGCTCGCCAAGGCCCTGGCTGGTATGCGCGTTTCGAAGTCCTCGCCGATGCTCGCCGAGGAGTTCCTGCGTGGGCGCGAGTTCAGCTTCGAGACGCTCACGTTGGGCGGCAAACCACGGGTGTGGTCGATATCCCACTATCTCCCCAGCTGCCTGGAAGTCCTCGAAAATCCTTGGATTCAATGGACGTGCCTGCTTCCACGGGACATCGAAGGACCCGAGTACGAAGGCGCCCGCAAAATGGGATTCGCCGCCATCGAAGCGCTCGGTCTCGACAACGGAATGACCCACATGGAATGGTTCCAGAGGCCCGATGGAAGCCTGGCCATCGGCGAGATCGCGCAGAGGCCGCCAGGAGCGAACATTTCCCGAATGACCGGCCTCGCCTACGACGTGGACGTCTACCGGGGCTGGGCCCGCGCCGTGGTGGATGGCGAGCTCGACGCGCCGTGGGAGCGAAAGTACGCCGTTGGCTGCGCATTTTTGCGCGGAATGGGACGAGGACGCGTCACTGGAGTGAGCGGCGTGCGTAAGACGCACGAAGCCATTGGGCATCTCATCGTCGAGGCCGAGCTTCCCAGGGCTGGCGCCCCGAAGAGCGACGGCTACGAAGGCGACGGCTACGTCATCGTGCGCGATGCGAGCACCGAAGTCGTCAAGCGCGCGCTCTCCACCATCATCGAGACCATCCAAGTCCACTATGCTTGATCGGAGCCGAGACGGTCGGAGCCGACCGAAGCCGTTCCGCCAAAGGCGAGGAATGGTGCGCCATTCCTAGAGCGACAAACGGGTTGAATCCTCGGTCCCAAAACCCGTTTGTCGCTCTCGCCCCTTCATTTGGCGTCGGGTGAGATCTTCCGATAGACCTTCTCGTAGTCGGCGGCGCGCTCGGCCCACCCAAAACGTTCGCGCATACCCCTTCGTTGGAGGGTGCGAAAGCGCTCGCGATCGGCGCCTCGGCCGGTTCCCCACGCCGCCAAGGCGGAGCGAAGCCCGAACGTGAGCCCGCCCTCGTCGAAGTGATCGAAGACGAAGCCGTTTCCCTTGTCGTTGCGAGGATCGTACTGCGTGACCGTGTCGGCGAGACCGCCCGTGCGATGCACGATGGGCGGCGTGCCGTACCGGAGGCTGTACATCTGATTCAGACCGCAGGGCTCGTACCGCGACGGCATTAGGAAAAGATCGGAGCCCGCCTCGACGAGATGCGCGAGCGGTTCGCTGAAGCCCGAGCGATGCACGACTTGACGCGGGAACTTGCGACCCAAGTCCGAAAAGAGCGACTCGTATTTGGGCTCCCCGGTCCCGAGGACCAAAAGCTGCACGGCTCGCGTCGACAAAAGGCGCGGCAAGACCCCCGTGCAGAGGTCGAAACCCTTTTGCCATACGAGACGAGAGACCACGCCAATGACCGGGACGTCCTCCGCATAGGGCAGTCGCGCGGCCCGCAAGAGCTCGCGCTTGCAGATCTCTTTGCCTTCGAGCGAGTCGGCCGAGAACCGCGCAGGAAGATGGACGTCGGTCTCGGGGTTCCATTCCCCGTCGTCCACGCCATTCAAGATTCCGAAGAGCACGTTTTTTCGATCGCGCAGGAAGGAGTCGAGCCCCACACCGTGCTCCGGACGCTGGATTTCGCGCGCGTAGGTCGGGCTCACCGTGGTGATGGCGTTCGCGTAGAGAAGGCCCGTCAGGAGGAAGTTGATTCGCCCTTCACGGAGATGGTCTTGGTGAAGGTGATGCGAAACGTTGGCGAGCCCCGTTTGGGGCAGGACGTGCGCACCGAACGACCCCTGATGGCCGATGTTGTGGATGGTGAGGATCGAACGCGCGCGCGCAAAGAGCCTGTCCCACGCGTAGACCGTCTTGAGGAGGACGGGCAAGAGCGCCGTCTGCCAGTCGTTCGCATGAACGATGTCCGGAGCGAACCCGAGACGCTGGGCAATGACCAGCGCCGCGTGCGACAAAACGGAAAAGCGGAGGTGCTCGTCTGCATCCTGCGTGTAGATGGACGGGCGGTCGTAGAGGCGCGGACAGCGCACGAAATACACGGGCACGTCGCTGTCGGGCAGCATGCTCGTGTGCACCGAGAAGCGCACTTCGGTGCCACCGAGCGTCACGCTTGCGTCGCGCACCACGAGCGAGAGATCGTGCGCTTTCTCCCGGACGCGCGGGTAGAAAGGCATCACGATGCGTACATCGTGACCACGCGCCCGTAGGGCACGAGGGAGGGCCGCCGAGACGTCCCCGAGCCCCCCCGACTTGGCGAAGGGTGCAACCTCCGACGCGACGAAAAGTACGTTCATGCCTTCCTCCCTTCGGTCGGGCGGCAGACGCAAGCCAGTCGCCGGCGGCTCCTTTGCATGGTCATGCCTTCCCCCCTGCGGTCAGGCGGCATAGAAAAGCCAGTCGCCGGCGGCTCCTTTGCATCTTCACGCGGGCCCCTATACACGCTTCTTCGCACGAACGTGAGCACCACCCTTTGGAAGAAATGCTGTACGGTGCGTAGAAGTGGACGTCGTCTTCCTGGAGCCCTGCTTCCCCCAAAACCAACGTGAGTTCGTGCGCGCCCTGCACGCGGTCGGAGCCCGCGTCACCGGAATCGGCGAGCGCCCGAAATCTTCCCTCGATCCCGAGCTCCGCCATTGGCTCACGCACTACGAGCAAGTGGGGAACATCACGAGCGAAGCCGAGGTCGAAAAGGCCGTTCGGTTCGTTCAGTCGAAGGTGAAGGTCGGCCGGCTGGAGGCCGTGGTCGAAGCCCACGTGATGACCGCCGCCAAGGTGCGCGAGCGCTGCAATATCCCTGGAACCAGCGCCAGAACCACGTTCCTCTGCCGCGACAAACCCTCCATGAAGGAGGCGTTGGTGCGCGCTGGCGTACCTTGTGCGCAATCGATCGGAAGCTCGGACCTCGCCGAGATTCGCGACTTCGTGAAGCGCATCGGTCTGCCCGTCATCGTGAAGCCTCGCGACGGCGCCGGTGCCTCGGGAACGCGGAAGGTCGACCACATCGAAGAGCTCGAGCCCGCGCTCGCTTCCTTTGGCGTGCACGATGGCCGGAGCGTCGCGGTGGAAGAGTTCATCGAAGGCCACGAGGGCTTCTACGACACGCTCTGCATCGACGGAAAAGTAGCCCACGACTTCGTGTGCCACTACTTCCCTAACGTGCTCGAGGCGATGCGAAAGCGCTGGATTTCGCCACAGTTCGTCTCCACGAACCGCGTCGATTCGGCTCCGGCGTACGCCGAGGTTCGCGCCATGGGCCAAAAGGTCATAACGACCCTCGGAATCGAAACGTCCGCCACCCACATGGAGTGGTTCTTCGGTCCGAAGGGGCTCAAATTCAACGAGATCGGCTGCCGTCCGCCGGGGGTCCGCGCGTGGGACCTTTACGCCGCGGGCAACGATTTCGACATCTACCGCGAGTGGGCCATGTGCGTCGTCCACGGCCGAACGAGCCAAAAGCTCTCGCGTCGACAAGCCGCAGGCATCATCGCGCTCCGGCCCGATCGCGACGGCCACATCACCGGCTACGAAGGCGTGGACGAGGTGCATCGTCGCTTCGGCGGCCACATCCTCGATTCGCACCTCCCTCCTGCCGGCACTCCCACGCAGCCCGTCGAAGCGGGCTACATGGCGAACGCTTGGCTTCGTATGAAAGCCCCCGACTACGACGACCTCCGCGGAATGCTCGACTTCGTCGGACGAACGCTGAAGGTTCGCGGAGGCTAGGAGTGCGACGCAGTACCCGC
>JAYUKI010000407.1:0-4584 GCA_043764595.1 Myxococcales bacterium
GGCGATGATCTTGTTGCGCATTCGGCCTCGCTTGGGGAGGTGCGGGAAGGTGGGACGTCCGTCCCGAAAGCGCCGCCGGTGATGGCGACGAGAGTAGAATTCACGAGCCTATCGGAGGCAAACCGAGGAAAGCGGACGAAAGCGACCGCTGCCGCTCGGGCTAGCACCGGGCACGCTCCCACGGCGAAGCTATCATCCGCGACTTCAAGCCGGCAACATGCGATAACATGGTACGACGCGGTGCGCCCAAACCAGGCCCTCTGGGCACGGCGCCGCGCAGCTTCACCCCCATGCCTTCGCCTCCTTCGCCTCCTTCGCCTCCTTCGCCTCCTTCGCCTCCTTCGCCTCCTTCGCCTCCTTCGCCTCCTCGCGCCCTCCTCCTCGACGATCCTGCCTTCTCCCGACACGTCCCGTTGGGGCACCATCCCGAGCGCCCCGAGCGCTTGGTGGCAGCGCGGGCCGCGGTCGAAAAAGCAAGGAAGCACGTGGATTTCGACTCTATCGATGCCCGCGAGGCCACGGGAGTCGAGCTGGCTCGGGTGCACGACGAAGCGTTCGTGGAGGCGATGGACAAGCGACGCGGCGAGTCACTCTATCTCGATCCGGACACCTACGTCTCCGAGGAGAGCGTGTCGATCGCCAAGCGGGCAGCTGGCGGCGTGCTTGCCATGGTCGACGCGGTGCTCGACGGGCCCGTGCAGCAAGGAGTGGCCCTCGTGCGCCCCCCAGGGCACCACGCTCGGCGCAACAAGGCGATGGGCTTCTGCCTTTTCAACAACGTGGCCATCGCGGCAGCGCACGCTCGCGCCCGCGGCCTCTCACGAGTGGCCATCGTGGATTTCGACGTGCATCACGGCAACGGCACCCAGGAGATGTTCTACGAAGATCCTTCGGTGCTCTACGTCTCGACCCATCAGGCACCGCTCTATCCGGGCACGGGCGATGCGCTCGAGACCGGCGAGGGTGAGGGCCAGGGGTACACGGTGAACGTGCCGCTCTCGGCGGGTGGCGGAGACGACGTGTACCGCGGCGCGTTCGAACGCGTGGTCCTTCCCGTTCTGTCGGAGTTCGCTCCCGAGCTCGTACTGGTCAGTGCGGGATTCGATGCAGCCGTTCGTGACCCGCTCTCGGAGATGCGCCTCGAGAGCGACGCCTTCGGGTGGATGACGCGCGCCCTCCGCAATGTCGCGAATGCAAGCGGCCAAGGGCGGACGCTCTTGGTGCTCGAAGGCGGCTACGATCTCGTGGCGCTCGAGGGCGGTCTCCTCTCGGCCATTCGCGGGCTCACCGGAGTGGCCGAAGAGATCGCACGCGACGTCGATCACCCCGACCTTGCCCGAGCGGCCAAGAGCGCCAAGACCGTTTGGCAGAGCGTGGGCTGAAGGGCCCGCTCAGAAACTCGACTCAGCGTTTTCCGCACGCCGTAGGAGTACCCGCGGGGCATTTGGCGCGGCACGCCGAGTACCGATCGGAGCAAGCGCGAAGCGGCTCGCGTGCCCGATGGGTGCAGCCCTTGATGCACGCCGACTCCGACGGAGATCGAATCTCCCCCGGAACCGAGCCCGAGTGATTCTGGTACTTCGCGCGAATCTGAGCGTCGACCGTGCCCGACTTCGGATCGTACGCCATGGCCGACGGGTAGTCCTTGGGAAAGCCCCGATTCCAGCCCTTCCCGTCGGCCTTCAAGTTGTGCACGCATTTGCCGAGCATGTAAGCGTGAAGGTCGTCGTGGGGCGGGTGTTTGACCGGAATGATGCTTCCGTTGGTGGGCGCTTCGTCCGCTTCTTCGACCTTCTTGCAGCACTCGTAACAATCGCCGAGCTCGGTCGCCTTGCGAACAGCCTTGGTGCATTCTTGGAACTGCTGATTGCAGCCGGTCAAACAGGCATTTCCGTCGGCCATGGCCTCTTCCACTCCGACACACGTTTCGCCGTCTTCGCCGAACGTGACCGACGACAAAAGCGCGGACACGAAGCCTAGGGCCGAGAGGACCCGAATCATTTTCGTTTTCATCGGACCACCTCGAGAACATTCTTGGATTTCGGGGAAAGGGCCTTGTTTTCGGTCACTGCAAAACCCGTTTTTCCGTCGACCGTTCGCACCGCCAAAAAGACGTCGGTGCCTTCGCGGAAATACGCACGCAAGGTTTGGCCTTCGGTCTGCGGAGTCATTTTCACGAATCCCGCTTTGGCGAGAGTCTCGTCGTAATAGGACACCACGGCCTCGGCCTTCATGGCGGTCTCGAAGACGGTGGTCGACTGGGACGCTCCTTGAATCTCGGCGGTCATCAAGCGATGCGCGCCGCTCGGTCGCGGAACGAGCCCGTCTTTGCCGTGCTCTTCGCCTCCGGTGGTCACCGCCTTCAGGCTGAAGTGCTCGTCGGTCCACGCGAGCGTGACGCGGGTTTTTCCGCTCTTCTCGCGTTTTGCGTACACGTAGCGCAGCTTTCCGAGGTCCCCCAAGTCTTGGGATTTGGCAAAGTCGGCGAGGGCTTCGAGACCATTCTTTTTGGTCTTTCCGTCGCCCACGAAACACATCACGACGCCGTCTTTTTCCGAACCATTGCGAACGACTCCGTGCGAGAAAGACTCCGGAAGAGTGTAGGATTTCCCTTCCACTTGGCCGCTTTTGGGCATCGCCTCGAAGAGTGGCGCGAGGCCGCCCGGGTTTTCCCGACAGGCCTTTTCGATGCCGTCGAGCACCTCGCCCACGGATTTGTCGGTGGTGCTGTCCGAGAGATGAAACCGTTGTCCGTTGAGGACGGCGGTGGTTCCCGAAGTGGCCTCTACGGCCACGGCCGAGAGCTCGCGTCCAATTTGGAGGGCCGAGCCTCCCACTTCGGCTTTGGCAGCCGTAACGGCGGTTCCGGTGAGCGCCGCCGTGGCCAAGAGGCCATACGATGCGACGCGAGCCACGCCTTTCCAACGAATGGCCGAAGTGCGATTGCGCGAAGCGCGCCAGGCGAGAACTAGGAGAACGATATTCATGGCACCCTCTCAATCTTTCGACTTGTAAGACTCGCTCTCGGGCGACGAATGATCGTCTCTTGACCCGACGGCTTTGGTGATTTCGTCGACCATGGTCTCGGCCATCGCGCCGAGGGAGTCGCCTTTGGGCTCCTCGTTGCACAAGGTCACCGAGCGCTCGCCGTGGACGGTCAGCGCCAGGCCGAAGCCTTTGGTCGCTTTGCTCGGGAGTGGATTGGCGACCACGCGATCCGAATAGGACGTTTGCGCTTCGCCCGCTTCCCCACGAAGGATGGGCATGTTGCGCTCGGCGACGTCTTGGAGCTTTTCGGTTTGGGCGTTCTCGGCCCGCGGAGCTGGCCGAAGCGGGGCTGGCCCGGTAGCGAGGGTCGCTCCCGCTCGATCCGCTCGCGCGGGATCGCAGTCGTGGGCGGCGAGGCTGAGGGCCGCGTTCCGGATGCCCTGGTTCTGCTCGAGCTTCTCTTGGTACCCGCGATGCATCATCGCGCCGACGCCGAGGAAGCAGACCATCACGGGGAGAACCACCGCGGCTTCCACCATCGCTGCGCCGCGACTGTGCAGACGCCGACGCGGCCTGTCTCTCTCCCGAGTCTTCGTGTTCGTCTTCATGGTGCCCCTCTCTCGACGGGCCCAAGAAGATCGTTGCGTGCGAAACGCGTTTTTCTTTCGAATGCGGAACGGCCCGGTTTTCCTCGAGGAAAACCGGGCCGTTAGCGTTGCACGAGCACGCGTTAGTGGAGGATGGCGTCGCCTGCTTGGGTCGAGAGGCCTTCCTGGAGGGCCTTGCCTGCATCGTGGACCCGGTCGCGATCCGGGCCCTTGCCGTCCGAGGCGAACCTTTGGTGGTTGTGCTCGGCGAGGCCTACGGCGTCGCGCAAGTTGAACGGTCCCGTCTTGGGAAAGGACACCGGACGGAGGCGCGCGCGCCAGCGCATCTCGAAGCTGCCCTTGAAGTGATCGGGTTGGTCGTTTCCGCAGTCGCCGCCCTTCCAAGGCCCTTTGCAGTCGAAGAAGAACTCGGCCTGCGCGAAGAACGGAAGGAGCGAGGGCTTGTCTTCGTTTTTGGCGAGCGCTTTGGCTTTGGGGAGGCCCTTCTTGGGTCCTTCGCCGAGGGCCACTTTGCTGGACGACTTGCCGTCTTCGTAGGCGCCAGGGAGCGAGATGTCCCAGATTTGCATGTAGGCGGAGCCGTTCTTGGCGGGCTTGTACATGCGCTTCCAGCCGAAGATCTTGGTGTCCCAGGGGGTTCCGCTGCAGTAGTTGCCCGCGTCGGTGAAGGCCCCGACCACCCACGAGAGGATGTCGCCGATGCCCGGGGGGAAGTAGTCGGACACCTTGTCTGCGGCGAGCTCGCAGAGCTTGTCATTCTTTTCGTTCACCACGGGGAGCCCGAGCTTGATCTCGTCGTCCTTGTCTTCGTCCGAGACGCCACTTTGGCGGTCGGTGCCCTCGCCTCGTGCCGCGGCGGTGCAGGATTTTCCGCCGTTTTTGTCGCCGGCGCCGTCGAACATGCTGTCCATCTCGACGTCGAACGCGAGACCTGGAACGTGGGACGAGCCGAACGCGATGCCCGAAGCGTCGTACGTGTTGCCCACGC
>JAYUKI010000408.1:0-16689 GCA_043764595.1 Myxococcales bacterium
CCGCTGCTTCGGTCGAAAATGCTCGTCTTTACGAAGACTTGCGCGCCACGTTCCAGCAGACCATCGAAGGGCTCGCAAAGGCGATCGACAAGATGGATCGGTACACGGCGGGGCACTCGGACCGGGTCGCCATCTACGCCGCCTACCTTGCCAAGCGCCTCGGACTTGGACCGGCGGAGGTGGAAATCGTCCGTCAAAGCGCGCTGATGCACGACGTCGGCAAGATCGGCTGCGTGATGAACCTCAACAAACCGGGGAAGCTCACACAAGACGAGTACGAGATGTTCAAGAAACACCCGGCCTACGGGAAGGACATCCTCGAGCCCATCAAGTTCTTGAACCCGCTCATCCCCGGGGTCTATCTCCACCACGAGCGTTGGGACGGCCGGGGCTATCCGCTCGGCTTGAAGGGAAACGACGTCCCGCTCATGGCGCGAATCGTCTCGGTCGCCGACACCTACGACGCCATGACCTCGGACCGTGCCTACCGTCGTGCCCTTCCGCACGAGGTCGCTCTGAACGAAATCGATCGCTGCTCGACCACCCAGTTCGATCCGGAAGTGACGAACGCTTGGAACGAGGGCATCGAGGAGTTTCGCGAAGAACTGCGCGCCAAGGGCGAAGAAATCCCCGAGTAAGGCCGCTGGGCGCGCGGGCGGGAGCCTGGCCCTACGCGGTGTGACAACCAGGTGACGTGGGAGTCGTCTGGTCCGTCCCCCTCGCATCCACGGCCGATCCGTGGAAGAGAACGCCCATGCTCGACGACGTTCTCCGCGAGTGCCTCACGTTCGACGACGTTCTCCTGGTGCCCGCATTCAGCGACGTGCTCCCGAAAGACGTCGATACCCGCTCTTCGCTCACGAAGCGCATATCCTTGGCCGTGCCCATCCTGTCGGCCGCCATGGACTCGGTGACCGAATCGCGCATGGCCATCGCGCTCGCCCGCGAGGGTGGAATCGGCGTCATCCACAAGAACTTCTCGCCGGACGAGCAAGCCGCCGAGGTCCGCCTCGTAAAAGAGGTGGACTGCACTGGCTTCGCGCTGCACACGACGAAGGACGCTCGTGGTCGTCTCAGGGTCGCAGCCGCCGTCGGACCCGGCCCGGATCGCGAAGCGCGCGTGGCTGCCCTCATCGCCGCCGGGGTCGATGCCATCGTGGTGGACACGGCCCACGGACATTCGCGAGGCGTCCTGGATGCGGTCGCATACGTGAAAAAGAGCTTCCCGGACGTCGACGTCATCGCGGGAAATGTGGCCACGGCCGAAGCCACACGCGCCCTCGCCGAGGCTGGTGCGGACGCCGTGAAGGTCGGCATCGGGCCTGGAAGCATCTGCACCACGCGCGTGGTGGCCGGGGTGGGCGTGCCGCAGATCACCGCCATCGCGGACTGCGCAAAAGAAGCCGAACGCGCGGGCATCATGGTGATCGCGGACGGCGGAATCAAGCTCTCGGGCGACGTGACCAAGGCCCTCGCTGCGGGCGCACGAACGGTCATGATCGGCTCGCTGCTTGCCGGAACCGAAGAGGCCCCGGGTGAGGTGGTCCTCGTCGGCGGGCACGCTTTCAAGAGCTACCGCGGCATGGGCTCTCTCGGGGCGATGCAGCGCGGAAGCAAAGACCGCTACGGACAGAGCGGCACTGCGGACGAAAAGCTCGTCCCCGAGGGAATCGAAGGTCGCGTCCCGTACCGCGGGCCCATCCAAGCCATCGTGCACCAGCTCGTGGGCGGCGTGCGAAGTGGCATGGGCTACGTCGGCGCGCGCACCGTGGACGAGCTCCGCGAGAAGGGCCGCTTCGTACGCATCACGTCGGCGGGTCTTCGCGAGAGCCACGTTCACGACGTCACGCTCACGGTCGAAGCCCCGAACTACCGAGGCTGATCTCGGCACTTCCATGGACAAGACCTTCACGTTCCACTGGCTCGGGCGTCGCCCGTACGACGCGGTCCACGAGCTCCAGCAGAAGCTCCTCGATGCGCGCATTGCGGGCACTGTGGGCGACACCGTGCTCCTTGTGGAGCACGATCCGGTCATCACCATGGGCCGCGGGGCGAAGCTCGAAAATGTGCTCGCCGACGAGGGCGCGCGCGAGCGTTTGGGCATCGCGTTCGCCGAAACGGGCCGGGGAGGGGACGTGACCTACCATGGCCCGGGCCAGCTCGTGGCCTACCCGGTGATCGATCTGAAGCCGGACCGGTGCGACGTGCGCAAGTACGTCCGAAGCCTCGCCGAGGTCATGATCCGCATCGCCAAAAGCCACGGGCTCGACGCCGGCTACGTGCAAGGGTTCGTGGGCACGTGGGTCCTCGAGGATGCGCCTACGGCCTGGGACCAAGAAGCGGCCGAGGCGACGCTCCTTCGCGACGGAACCCGAAGGCTCGGAAAAATAGGCGCCATTGGCGTGCGCCTGTCGCGCTGGGTCACCATGCACGGCTTCGCGTTGAACGTGCACACCGACCTCACCCACTTCGGCCACATCGTTCCGTGTGGCATCACGCAGCACGCCGTCACGTCTTTGGAGAAGCTCGGGGTTCCGCATGGCACCGTCGAATCGGTGGCACGCACGTTCGCCGTACCGCACTTCGGTGAGGTCTTCGAGGTCGACGTGAAGGTGGCCACCGCGGACGAGACCCACCAATTCGTGGAGTTTCTATCCGCGCCAGCCGCAGTATCCGTCTAAGGATAGACGGCGATCTCTTGGCCTTGGCGTAGGGAGAACACGGAGAGCTTCTCTTCGCTGCGCACGAGGACGTGGCCGAGCACGATGTGGTGGCTTACGTAGTCGCCGATGGGCTTGGCCCAAATGCGGAATCCACCGGCGGCGTCCACGGCGACGAGCTCGCAGTCGGACGAGTCGTCCTGGGGGCTCGCCACGTAGACCACGGTCTGCCCGTCGCTCTGGAACACCTCGCGTCCGAGATTCGACGGCTCGGTGCCGATCATTCCGCAGTCGAAGCGCATCGCGAGCGTGCCGGGATCGAGCCCGATCACACGCCTCACTTCGGTGCCTCGAGCCTTCACGAGAAGCACGAAGAGCGTGGGCCCACACGCCTTCCACGCGAGGATTCGGAAACCTTGCGCGGGGCTCGGGTAGACGCGTCCCTCTGGGCCGACCCACATGGCTTCGCCGCTGTTCGCGCCGAAGAAAACCCGTCCGCCGATGGTCTCGGGAACGATGTCCTCTTCGAGGTCCTCCGCCTGGACGAAGAAGTGGCGTTGCCCCGAGAGCGCGTCGAAGCAGAGCGCCCCGTCCTGATCGGTCTCGGGGCCGAAGCTCTCGACGCGCGTGACTACGGTTCGCCCGAAGAGCGTGCAGGCGCCGAGGTCCGTGCTCCAATCGCCGTCCGGCCCTTCGCCGTGCCGTGAAAGAGGCTGCGGATACGCGGGGTTCACGATCTCGCATTTGTTGTACGGAAACCCATAGACGATGGCGGCCACTTGGCCGTTCGGTACGATCTGGATCGTGAAGTCGGAGGAGTCCTTGCCGAACGTGCGCTGGTAGAGCGGACGGCCCGAGTCACGGTCGAACGCGGAGAGCACATGGTCCTCGGTCTTCACGAGGATGGCTCCCGGTTGGTTCGGCGGAAACGCGTCTTCCACCACGAGCCTTGGCTCTTCGCCGATGTTCTTCACGCGCGAGATCTCGTCCGGAAGCTGCGCGCCCCACTTCTGGTTTCCCGAAGCGAGGTCGAGAACGACCAGGTTCCGCTTGTTTGCAATGTACACATTTCGCCCGAGGATGCGAAACGAGGCCGCTTCGAGGTTGCCGATCCACGTTTGGCCCTTGAAGGCCTCCCAGAGGACCTTTTTTTGGCGGACGTCGTAGGCCTGGAGCACGGGCGGCACGCCCACGGGCGAGAACACACGCACCACGACGGGGCCGAGCTGCGGATCGAGCGCAAGGGCCACGCTGTCCGTGGTGCCCACGACGTCTTCGTCGTCCCAGCCTGCAGCATGGCCGCTCGAGGCCACCGCCCCGCCCGCGGACGCGAGGATTTGCGCGATGGCCGCGCCTCGCGCGTGGGGCGTTCGTGCTTCGGCGGGGAGGCCCGAGAGGAAGTCGTCCGCGAGCTGATTCACGACGCGCATGTCGGGCACGAGCACTTTGGCTTGGCAGTACGGGCACGACATGGACGAGCCCGGCACGCCGTCGAGGCGCGCGCCGCAGTGGCTGCAAGGGAAGGACGTGGCGCTCATGGCGACGAGATTACAGCGCCCACGAACCACGGTGGAACCGGGAAAGCCCAGAAACGTTGCGCCCCCGACAAGGATCGAACTTGTGACCTTCGGTTTAGGAAACCGCTGCTCTATCCACTGAGCTACGAGGGCACGCCCACACCAGGGCCTGTCGCCCTGCTGGCACGTCGCCCTCTAGTTAGACCGACCGGGCGCGTCGCTCAAGCCTTCGCCACAAAAAAGCGACGGTCCGTACCCATGGGGGATGCACGGACCGTCGGGAAGGCGAGGGCCTCGGTCGTTAGCGATCAGGCGTCTTTTGTGGTGCCTTTGCGCCTTCGGAGCATCATCGCGACTCCCACCAAGCCAAACACCGCGGTGGCGCCTCCGGCCGGGCCTCCAGGAACGGTGGAGCAGTCGCAGCTCGGGCCTTCGCCTGGACCGCCCTGGCCCTGGCCTTGGCCGGGGTTCGACGGGAAGGGGGGAGAGGTGAAGGGAGGCGTCTGACCGGTGAAGCCGCCGTCTCCGAAAGCTCCACCATCCGCGCCGCCCGCACCGGCCTTCTCGAACGCGACGCCTACGAGGCGTTCGGTGGGCTCGACCGCTTGACCGAAGAGCAGCCCGTAGCGGAGCGCTCCGGTTCGAAGGTCGAGCTGGTAGAGGCGCCTTCCGTTGCCCGTGGTGAGCGAGAGGAAAGCGATATCCTCGCCGACGACGTCGAACGAGTGATCCGTCGCGTTGGTGCCCGAAACGAAGAGATCCACGAGCGTCTCGAGCTTCCCGCCGTTGAAGCCGCCCGTCGAACCACCATCCAACGCGAGCCCTTGCGAAGCGATGACCTTGTTCGAATAGACGAAGAGGCGAGGTGCCCCGCCGTCGTTGACGTTGCGTGTGTAGGCCGCCGCCGCGGCGTTCGGGATCTCACCTTCGTGGGGATCGCCCGTGATGAACGACAGCGCCGTGCTCTCGGTGGCCGCCCCGGATTCGGGATCGAGTACGAAATTTTGAGTGCCCGAGACCACGCGAATGGCATCGCCGGCGGGATTGAAATCCATCCCGGCGAGCGTCGGATCGGCGAGCGGAATGGCGAAGGGCCGCGTCCCGATGGGCGTGCAAATGGCGCTCGTGCGATCGAGTCGGAGCAAGCGGCTCGCGCTCGTGATGACATAAAGGCTATCGGTCTTGGGGCGTCGGTCGATGGCGAGAATATTCTCGTTCGGCGAAAGCCCGACGATGGGCTTGGTGGCAAAAAGCCTCCCCGGGCTCGCGCTGTCGAACGACGAGAGCTTGTGGCCCGACGCGTCCTTCGTGACGACGAATCCAGGGACGCTCGGGATCGTCGACGGAATGGCAATGTCTCGAACCTCGGTAGCGTTACCGAACGCACCGAGATCCACGAACGTGGCGGACGTGCCCGGCGCGTTGACCATGTAGAGGTGGGCCCTCGACAAATCCGAGTCCGGAACGAGGGAAAAGTAGTGGGATCCGGTGTTCGGCGACACGTCGTACCCGCCGAACCCGCTGTTCGGGCTCGTCGCGGGAATGCCAAGATCCTTCAGGGGCACGACCCGGTTGAAGTGGCCGGCGGTCTCGCTCGTCAGCTCCACGAGCTCGATGCGATGCGCGGGCTGGGGCTCTCCCGCGGTCTTCAAATCCACGTTGATCCCGAAGAGGCGCGTGCTCGTCGTTTGGGCAAAATTGTTGGAATATCCGAGGCCTACGATGTTCGGGCCGTCGCCGTTGTCGGCGCTGGGGGCATACGAGAGGGGCTCGTCGTTCGCGCCGCCGTTTCCGATCGCGACCGCGGGAGAGAGCACGACGCGGACGTTGTTACGCGTCTGCGTGTTGACGAGGCGAACCGCCTCGCCGGTCGGGTTGAAGTCCATATCGAACTTGTCCCCCGCGCCGAGGGATCCGGCGCCAAGCTCGGGAATGGAAATGAGAAACGAGGCCGCGCCAGCCGCGCTCACCGAATAGAGGCTTCGGCGGCTGCTCAGTACGTGAATTTCACCCGTGCTCGGCCTTACGTCCATCGCGACCAGCGTCTCGGCCGACGCGAGGCCCGTGACCTTGGTCGTGCGCGTGATGGTCCGCGGTGAGGTCGTGTCGAAGGAGACGATCTGCTGGCCCGCCGACGGGCTATCGATCAAAGCGAGGGCGGGTTCGGCGCGTGCGACGGCCGGAGCAAAAAGAACGGCCGATACCCCGAGCCCGAGAAACGTCCTGCGCATGGTGACTCCTTGGATTAAGAACGACACGACCCACAGCCCCCGGGATCGAAACCTTCCGGGTAGCTAGCTGCGCGAGCATAGCGGTTCCCGCACGCGCTGCGCCTGATGGAAATCGAACCCCGAACCTACCGATCCGGAGCGTCCCATGCCCTCGTCCTTGACCCTCTATTCGTACTGGCGGTCGTCGTGCTCGTACCGCGTGCGCATCGCGCTCGGCGCAAAGTCCCTTCCGTACGAGCTTCGGCCCGTCAATCTCCTCGAAGGCGCGCAGACGCACCCGGACTACACGTCGCTCTCGCAGACCGGCTACGTCCCGGCGCTCGCGCTTTCGGGGGAGGTGTTCATCGAGTCAATGGCCATCCTCGAGCTCGTCGAAGAGCTGCACCCCACCCCCGCGCTCCTTCCAGGCACGCCTAGCGAGCGCGCGCGGGTTCGCGCCCTGTGCGAGATGATCAACGCGGGCATCCAGCCTCTCCAGAACCTGAACGTGGTTCGAAAAGTGTCGGCCGATGCGGCAGGGCAAAAAGCCTGGATGCAGCACTTCATCGGCAAAGGGCTGGCGGCCTTCGAGGCGCGCCTCGCGGAGCTCGAGCGTGTTGGAGTGCATGGCCCGTTCGTTTATGGCGATACCTTCGGAATGGCCGATTGTTTCCTGATTCCCCAGGTCTACGCCGCCAAACGAAACGCGGTGGACCTCTCGGCCATGCCTCGCATCGTGCGGGCCATTGCGGCTTCGGCGGAGCTTGCGTTCGTGAAGGCGGCCCATCCGGATGCTCAGCCGGACGCCGTGCTCTCCTGACGGGCGCTGGGACGCTCCTTGCGTACCAAGGCCCCGCGGATATCCGTTCAGCAGGGACCACGGCGAGTGTGCACGTCGTCTTCAGCGTGATCCGTAGCAGTCCGTCAGGCACGGGTCACCCGACGCGCTTCGTGATTCCCGAAGGGGGACTCCTGCGCGACCGCGGTGCCCACGTCGAAATATATCGCACGTTGCCAACGTCGAGCTGCTGTGGCGGGTTCCCAATGGCCGGATAGCGCGAGAATGCAACGAGCATCACGTGGCGACTCGGGGCGCAGCGCGCGTGTTTGATACAAGTATATACTAAGTATATACTTCTTGAATGAGCGGGGTTCGAGCGAAACTGTTCCAAAACGGAGGGAGCCAGGCGGTCCGGCTCCCCAAGGAGTTCAGGTTCCCCGAGGGCGAGGTGCTCGTGCGGCGCGAAGGCCGGCGGATTATCCTCGAGCCGCTCGACGGGTGGCCGTCGAGTTTTCTCGCCTGTCTGGGCGCCTGGCCAGACGAGATTGATCGGCCAAAGCAGCGTTCTATCGCCCGGATGAAGGATCCGTTCGCGTGACGCTCAAGTTCATGCTCGACACCGACACTGTCAGCTTCGCACTGCGTGGATTCGGTGGGGTCGGCGAGCGGCTGCTGGAGCAAACTCCTTCGGAGGTCTGCATCAGCGCGATCACCCTCGCCGAGCTTCGTTACGGCGCCGATCATCGTGGGTCTCGGAAGCTTCATGGCATCATTGATGCGTTCGTTTCAGGGGTCATGGTCGTCCCGTTCGAGGAGGCCGCGGCCGCCCGGTTCGGCTCAGTTGGCGCGACCCTCGTTCGCGAGGGGACGCCCATCGGCGATTTTGATGCCATGATCGCGGCCCACGCCCTCGCGCTCGACGTGACGCTCGTGACCAACGACACGAAACATTTCAGCCGTGTTCACGGGTTGCGTATCGACAACTGGGTCTGAAGCCCGGCCCGAGCTCGCACGACTGCCTCACGGCTCCACGTGCATACGCCGCATCGATGGCGAGTGAAGCGGATGTTGATCCAACCGAGCACTTTCGCGAGCTCGCTCGCTCGTAAACCGTGTTGTGACGATGGCGCGGCGCCAGCGTGGTAGCGTCGCGCGACGTGGCGAACGGCAAAAAACTAGCAAGGTCGGCGGAAATCCCGGCTCGTCTCTGGCGCGTCCCCGTCTACCTCCCATACCTCCAACCGCCCCTCACGGACGCGATGGTGCGTGAGGCGGAGTCCGAGATGGGCGTGAAGTTGCCGCGTGCCTATATCGCGGCGCTTCGGATTCAAAACGGCGGCTACCTCCGGACGAGCGCCCATCCCGACGACCGCGCGCCAGTCGACTGCCTCGCGGGCATCGGGCCACGGTTTCCATCGGTGCTTCGCCACGATTGGGCCGACGTGAAGGCGCACATGGCCGAAAACGGGTTCGTCACGCCCACGCGCATCGACGACTTGGTCCCCTTCTGTGGAGATGGCCATTTTCACTATTGCTTCGACTACAGAAAAGCCGGCCGGAGGGACGAGCCCTCCGTGAGCTACGTCGACGTGGAGTGCTTCGACGTCGACGAGGTCCTGGCCCCTGATTTCGGAACGTTCCTAGCAACGCTTCGTCCGAGCGCTCCCGCCAAGGCGTTCGGGCTTCGCACACAGGAACGCGTGGAGGCCATCGCGAGCGCGCTGTCGACCGCGACCGGCTTCGAGTTCGAGGACCAGGGCGATCAAGACTTCGGATACCGCGTGTTCCGCGCGCGGCTCCCGGGCAAGACCCAGTGGGCATGGCTCTCGGCGAACCAGGTGAGGCGCGGGTTCGTGCGAAAGAACGACCGCGAATACAAGAAGCTCGGCACGCTTTTTCCCGAGCTCGTCGATCGCCACCCAGAGCATGCAGACTTCGGGTATTTTCTGACCCTGAGCGACTTCGACAGCCCTTCAGGGAAGTCCATCGCGCGCGGATTGGAGGCGCTGCGCTTCCCGTGCCAAGAGATCGAGCTCGAGGGCGGCTGATCGCGTCGACGATTGGGATCGTCAACGTCGGCGATCGGGATCGTCAGATCGGGATCGTCAACGTCGACGGTCCGGATCGTCCGCGCAGGATTGGCTCGCGTCGACAATCGTGAGTGGTCGCCGGGCCTGGGCACAATGGCGCGCCAAATAGCCAAACCTGGGGTCAGTCGTGTCACCCGTGCCGTTGCGCAGGCCCTCTGGAGCGCCGGACGTGCTCGACGCGAGCGAGGCCTGACGTTTCTTTCGTTCCATGCTCGGTGCGCGCGAGCCCCCCAAAGATCGACTCGGACGCCGCTTCGCTCACGGTCACGGACGGTTCCCCTTCCGCGCCGGCTTGGAGCTCTCGAAGAGGCCGCGATCGAGCGCATCCGCTCGATCGCACCCGACACGACAAAACGACAGCGCCCATCGGCGAGAATGGCTCGCGATGAGCGCCGAAGGCCTGGACCGGTTCAGTGCGTTACGGGATCGCCAGTCGCGCTATGGCGAATTCTCCGGAGATCCGCCCGGGGCCTTCTTTCCCTCGGCCTCTCGCAGAACTTTGGCTTGCGCGATGCCCCGCGCGATGAGCTCGCCGCGCGTCGCCACGAACTTGCGCAAATTGAAGTATGTCTCCGGCGGAATGCGCGCCTTGCTGATTCGGCGTTCGGCTTCTTCTGCATAGGTATCGAGGAGCGAGTTGGCGTGGTTCTCCTCCACGGCGAGCACTGCGCGATGGTAGGCGAGCAGCGCTTCGAGGCGCGCCACAACGGCCCGGCCGCGCTCGAGCACAGTGGCGGCGGCCAGCGCCGTTTCCGGGGGCGCCACGAGATCTCCGAGCTCGTTCGGGTGGGTGGTGAGGCGGTCCCCGACCTCCTTAAGGCCGCTGATCCCCTCGGCGTAACTTGCGTCGGGGAACCGCCGAAGTTGTCTGTTCGCCCCCTCCTTCAGCACCTCCTCCTGGTCTTTTGGAAGTGCAGCAAGCGGAGACCTATGACGTCGCTTGCGCAACGGGAGCGGCTTTTCGGGTCGTGCGCACACCAACGGGTGTCCCGATGCGCATAGTGGGATACCGTGGGACAACCTCGAACGGTCCCACACCCGTATGAGGGAGTTCTCTGGGTAGACACCATTCGATCCCAAACGCCCATGGAGGATAGGTTGAGAGAACCCCCGGATGTCCCTCACTCGTACAAGGGAGCGATCAACGCTGCCACGCGTGGCTCTTATGCCTGGAGGGATAGGTCGCGAGCACCCGAAGCGGTCCTTTACCCTTAATGAGGGAGATCTCGAGAGCGTCCACTGCCGTCCCTCACGCTATAAGCGCATAGGTTGGGAGCGCCCAATGGTATCCCTTGTCCCTTGTAACCGCGTACCGGTAAGGGACATCACACGATGCGCGCCCGGGTAACACGCGGCAGTTGCAGCGGGTTGAGCGCCGCCGCACAGACCGAGAGCACCGATCTGGGCCGAGGCGAGAGGGAGCTGTTCGTGGTGCGCGTCGCCCACGAGCGAAGCATCGCTGTCGGCAAGATCGCCGAGCCAATCCAGAGACGGGTGCATCGGGAGTCCAAGACTACGCGGCCCGGTCACGAAGCGCCTCGTCCGCTGGCCGCGGTGCTCCTACGCGCGGATGCTTCGGCGTTCTTCATGGGGATTGTGCGCGGCGCACCGGCCAGCGTACTGAACTCGAAACGCGTGACCGCGATGATCCTCGAGCCGGAACGACGCAGGCGAATGGGCTGCCGTAGGATGAGCAACTATCGACCCTGGTCGAAGGGGGCGGCGCGAAGTCCAAGAGAACGCGCGCTGAGCGGAGGTGCTCTGGACCAAGCTCGATTCCCTGGAGAAGGCGCGAGAGGACGTCGCGGTACGCCGTAGCCACGCGCACCACAACGCTTCCATCCAGCGACGCCGTACCCGCGAGGAGGTCGAGCGTGAGCGCCGTGGTGCTTCGCGCGTCGCACTCGGTCCGAAGCTGGCCGACAGCCCAGTAGCCACCGACGTCGTTGTTGCGGCTGATGAACGAGCCGAGGATACCTCCGGCAACGCCGGCGAGCGCTCGCCTTCCCATCTTCGCGTCAGCTTCGGTAACTGTATCAGAGTGCCAACTTGACAGAATTAGAGCCCTGTCCGAGGATCGCTATTGGCAAACGAACGAGCTCGACGCTCGAAGCTATCCCAGAAGTGGCATTCGTCTTGCTTCACGTGAGAGGGAACCGACGACTCCATATCGAGCACTGCGAGCTCATCGGCGTCGGCCGAATACCGGAGCGTAAGTGAATCAAAGCACTTTTCAGAGGTGTCGGCTGGGCTCGCCGGCGTGGCAAGCCTCGCATGGGCCAGCAATGTGGCCAGGCCTGGTGCGCTACTTGCGCTCGTTGGGGTGAAGCGGAACCTGCGAAGGACCAGTCGTGTCGGAATTCGAACTGCGACCTCGTTGAATCGCCTCGGCTCGATTGTGTTGCCAGCGCGGTCGCCGTCAGGCAAGCTTGCTGGGTGAGAGCCTCGCCCACAAGCGGCGCGCTGGTCGCTTCGCTGCTCCTCGCCGCGTGCAGCTCCGTGTTCCTCGGGCAGGGGGAAGGCGACGCGGGGTCGGCTGCGGATTCGGCGACCGACGTCGTCGGCGTCCCCTCCGACGCGAAGCCGAGCGAGGACGTGGACCTCGCGGACGCAGGCCGATCCGCCGACGCCGCGATCGACGCGGTCGACGCCGCGGACGCCGCGCCTCCGCTCCGGTTTCGCGTGTTCGTAACGAACGCGACGTACGACGGCAAACCCGGCCTCGGGGGCCTGGTCGGGGCCGACGACCTGTGCCGTCAAGCCGCAACGAAGCTCGCGCCGAACGATCCGACGCGGCGCTGGATGGCGTACCTCGCCGTCAACGGACAGCACCCTGGGGCGCGCTTCGCGGATCCGCCGGGCGGCTGGGTCCGGATCGACGGCATGTCTCTCTTCGGCTCAAGAGCCGACGTGGTGGCGGGGCGCCTCCCGAACAACCCCATCGCGTTTAGCGAGCTCGGGGTGGCCCCGCAAGGCACGAGCCAGGTCTGGACCGGCATGTCGAACAACGTCCCCTCGGGCAACATCTGCAACGGCTGGCAAAGCGGCGCCGCGGCAGAGCTCGGTCGGGTCGGCAATGCGACCCGCATCGACCAGTCGTGGCAGAGCGACGACAACGCGGCGTGCAACCTTCCCCGGCACCTCTTCTGCTTCGAGCAGCCGCCAGCCTGACCGCACATTCCGACGTCCGAGATGGCCGTCTCGGGGAGCGATCCGTCGACGCGGTCGGCTCGCGCGACCTTCGCTTGGCGGAACCCGCGCATCGCGGCGCGGCCGAGCATCGTGCGCGTTCCAAGGTCGAAGGCAGCGACCTTGCCGACCCCGCTCACCACGAGTTTCCCGATCGAAGAGTGTCCAGGCGCCTGGACGTTCGTGTCCAGTCGCCTCACGGCAGTAGAGGATGTGTTCTGCCCAAGTCCAGGCCTTCGGACGCCGAAATGGAGCGGAAAGAGTGGGAAACGTGTACGTAAGTGCACTCGTGACGTCGCGAGGAAGGCCCGATGCAGCTACTCAGTAGTGAAGAGAAGGCCATCGCACAATTGGTACGCTCCCTCAACGCCGTGCTCCCAAGGGTCGTTTCGTTGCTCGAGAGCGACAGCGTGCTGGCACCCCTTGTTGCCGGCTGGGAAAGGAGCGTGGCGACCAAGCTCGCCATGCTGTCGGCTTTGGACACGGCATCTTTTCGAACGCTAGGCGCTTGGTATTCGGCCAGGTTTTCGGAGCACATGAAGTCGAAACCAGGCGTCAACGAGGTCTCAGCCGCTGAGGTCCTCACGCTAGTAAGAACCCTCTACCCGTCCACGATGAAGTCCCTGATAGCGACCACGAAAGCGCGCAAGGATTCGGACCTGAGCTGGCTATTGTCGCAGCTTCTCGGGGACTTTTTGGTCCTGGAGAATGGCCTGTATTCCTGCTTCCCACACTTGGAGCCGCGAGACGAGGAGACAAATGCCGACGATGAAGAACAGGCGAAGCGTGATGCCGACGCGGTAGTTGCGTCTATGGAGATGCGTAGAAGGCTGAGCTCGAAGGACTAATGCCGAGGAGGGCGATTTGTTGGATTGGGTGTTCCTGGCCTATGCACGGGAACCAGTCGTTTCGATTCGTGCGATCGCAACCATCTTGAGTCAAACCCCACGCCTCGACCGGGCCGAGTAGAACAGTCAGCTGCTAGATCTTGCCTATTGCGAGGCCCTCGAGTGCGCTTTGCGCCTTCAATCGGCGTGGAATGAATACGCGCAGGGCTAGCGCGGCAGCATTCAGGCTCGCGCGAGACGCCAACCGTCGGCCAAGTCGTCCAATCCATGCGCCACGGGATATGGCTCGAAGCCGAATGGCTCGACCCAGGGTTCGCCTGCGTACCCTTCGGCTTTGCGGGAGAAGAAGCCTCGGTGGTCCGAAGGACCTACCGCGTGTTGGGAAAGGCAAGGGTCGGCGCCGAACACGCACGGGCACGAACTGTCGACGTCCATCACTCTCCCTTCGGTGCGATACTCGCGGCCCATGCAATGGGTCCCCATCGTCGCAAAGCCAAGGAAGTCGTCCGCCGTGAGGCTCGTCATTGACGAGACCGACGCCACACCACGCACCCCATGGACGGTGCCCGGCGGACTTCGGCTCGACGACAGCGTCGGCTTCGGCGGGAAGTCGCTACGAAAGGAGAAGACGAGGCTCCCCGTTCTCGCGACGATGAGCGGTCGGCACCTCGTCGTGGACCGCGCCGTGGCGACGAAGCTCTTCGCGCCGCTTGGCGACGCCGTCGTCCGCATCCACGACGCTCCCGTGCACGACAAGAAGGGCCTCTTCGATCACGACTACGTGCTCGTCGACGTTCTGCCACGCGTGCCGCTCGATCGCTCCGCGTCCGATGCAGACTTCGAAAACGGTCTGCTCTCTACGCTGCGCAAGGCGAGCTGGTCGCCCGAGCGCGCGCCACGTGTGCCCGTATTCCGCCTCCTCGATCGGCCCGAGTTCCTGTTCGTGGAGGCGCGCATTGCGAAGAGCCTCGCCGACGCGGTGTCGATGGATGACTTCACGAATGCCGAATACGAACAATGGCTTCCAACGGGCTACGAGATCCGGAAGACGAAGCCACTCGCGAAGAGCGAGAAAGCGGAGGAGGCATTCTGGCGTGCGTATGCCGGGTCGAAAAAGGACCGCGCCGCTGCACTTTCGCATCCCTTCTGGGCGCTCGCCGTCGCCATCGTGATCGACCAACGCCCGGCCGACGACACGCGCTCGGCCGCAAGCAAGAGCCCGATGCTGGCTGCACGCTACGCGATCGAGGTCGACCGTGGCGGACACGACGTCACCCGAAAAAGCGCGGCGACCGATGGCGCCGCCGTCCTCTACTACGCGCAGCACATCGACTTCGAGATCTCGGCCTCGGCGAAGAAGCGGATTCTCGCGAATGGAGACGAAGACGAAGAGACGCTCGCGGGCATCGAACGCGACCTCGCAGAGAAGCGCGCAGGCAAGCAACCCGGCGTCGCTATCGCGGGCAAGTGGCCGAAAAGGCTCCCCGCGCGGTACTGCGAAGTGCCGAAGGCGTCGAAAAAGCTTCCTCGGATCGAGGCGCTCGATGCGGACCTCGAGAGCGACATCGACGCCTTCATCCTTCGCGGCTACCGACGCCTCGAGCTTCCCGACGAGCCGACTCCCGAGGCCGTCGTCAACCGTGTCTTCGCTGCGGTCGCGAAGATCCAAGCGGGCGGCGAGAAGCTCACGAAGAAGACGCGCGACACGGCGGCGATGGAGCTTGGTTGTGCGTGGGGCGAGCAGCTCCGGAGGACACTCTCCTGGCAGTGGGCCTACATCCACTACGACGGCGGAAAAGGAATCGGTCTCGTCTCGCGGGACCTCGCGCACTGCCACTTTCCGCTCGCGATGATCCAACTGCACATCGCGCCCAAGCGAAAGGAGAACACGATCGCCCTCTTCTTCAACATGGCTACGGCGGGGGATCTGCCGAAGTCGAAGAAGGGCGCGCTCACCTCGGTGCAGTGAAGTACCGCTTCGCCGCGCGCCACGGGGTCGAAGCTGGCTTCGGCCGAGCTTCCGTTCGTGAAAGCCGCCCATCCGGATGCTCAACCGGACGCCGTGAACTCCTGAGCCTCGCCGAACGTCGAGGACTCGCGGTGCGCGCGACTCTTCGTCGGTTCGTCCCGTCCTGCTAACGTCCCCCGCGATGTCCGCGCTGCCTCCCGAGCTCGATGAAAAGCTCGACGCCCTGCCGACGACCGCCGGCGTGTACCTCTTCAAGGACCGCGCCGGCACGGTCGTCTACGTCGGCAAGGCGAAGAGCCTAAGGTCGCGTGTTCGTTCGTATTTTCAGCAAGGTTCGAGCGACACGCGTTACTTCATCCCGCTCTTGCATCGGACCGTCGGCGACCTGGATACGGTCGTCACGAAGACCGAAAAAGAGGCGGCGATCCTCGAAAACCTGCTCATCAAGCAGCATCGCCCGCGCTTCAACGTCAAGCTCCGGGACGACAAAGAGTACCCGTCGCTCAAGCTCGATCCGCGGGTTTCGTGGCCGCGTCTCACCGTGGTGCGCACGCCCGGAAACGAAGGCGCCCGGTACTTCGGTCCGTACCACTCGGCCACGGCGGCACGACGCACGCTCCACCTCGTGAACAAGCATTTCCAGCTTCGCACGTGCACCGACTCGGAGCTCAAGTCGCGTCGTCGGCCGTGCCTCCAGCACCAGATCAAGCGTTGCCCCGCGCCCTGCGTCTACGAAGTGGACACCACGTTCTACGCCGAGCAAGTGCGGGCCGTGGCGCTCTTCCTCGAGGGACGCCACGACGAGCTCTCGCAGGAGCTCGAGTCGCGCATGAAGGCGGCCGCCATGGCCATGCGCTTCGAGCTCGCCGCCGTCTACCGCGACCAGCTCCACGCCATCGAGAAGGTTCGTGAAGGCCAGCGCGTGGTCACGGTGGAGCGCGGCTCGCGGGACGTGGTCGGCTTGTTCCGTGAAGGCGATCTCGCCGAGATTGCCCTCCTCAAGGTGCGCGACGGCAAGCTCTCGGACGTGGCCACGTTCGGCTTGAAGAACGTCGAAATGCCCGACGAAGAGGTCATCGCCGCGTTCCTCTCGCAGCACTATGGGCGTGGCGCGCGAGAGGTCGAAGAAGGCCACGCCGATGGCACCGTGGACCTCTTTTCGGTGCCCGACGAAATCCTCGTGGCGAGCCTCCCCGATGGCTCCGAAGGCGTCGAAGAATGGCTCGGCGAGCGTGCGAACAAGTCGGTGAAGATCCTGAGGCCGCAGCGCGGTCCGAAGTTCGCGCTGCTCGAAATGGCGCAGGAAAACGCCCAGCACGCCTTCGCCGAAAAGCGACGTGCCTCGTCGGACGTCCTCGAGCGCCTCGCGCAGATGCAGGAGCGCCTCCGCTTGCCGCTCTTGCCCCGCCGCATCGAGTGCTGCGA
>JAYUKI010000409.1:0-1376 GCA_043764595.1 Myxococcales bacterium
CAAATGGAAGTTTTAGACGAAAGAGTGGCACAGCGGCGCGCCAATTTTGATTTTTACGACGCACAACTATCAGCTATTGAAGGCGTTACGCTCCAAGCCGAAACCGAAGGCAATTTTTCAAATCGTTGGTTGAGTTGTTTAACCATTGACCCCAACAAAACAAATGGCACAACCCGCGAAACCATCAGACTGGCATTGACCGAGCAAAATATTGAGTCGCGGCCATTGTGGAAACCCATGCACTTGCAACCCATTTTTGCCGATGCGCCCTATTTTGGCGGACAGATTTGCGAGGCCGCCGCACGCGCCGCAGAAAGCGTGAAAGGTACACGCATCGAGCTCACTGGAGGCGTGGCGCGAATGCCTCTCGAGCGCAGCGAAGCGAGTGCCGGGCTCATGGCGCGCTACCTCGAAGCCGCGAAGTCGGTCGGCCTCGGTAGCGGGGAGGCTCCTCTCATCGGTGGAGGGTCCGATGCGAGCACGTCGTCGTCCATAGGCATCGCGTCGATCGACGGTCTTGGTCCACGTGGCATCGGATTTCACACGAAAGACGAACAAATCGAGGTGGCCACGTTGCTTCTCAAGGCCCAAGCGCTTGCCCGCTTCTTGATTGCGCAGGGCAAGGCGTGAGACGAAAACCCAGTCTTTCCGGGGCTCGTGTGTCCGAGGATCGCATGACGAAACGGCAGCCGAGCTCCAAGCGCGAAACACACTGCCCTTCCACGGTCTCGCGTGTCCTGCTGGTGATCCTCGGGGGCTCGGCGCTGGCACTCTCCGCGTGTCCAAAGGAGAGCGACTTCACGCCACCGATCGCGGTATCTCCCGGGGTCGACAAGCGCATGGGCCTCTTGCCGCGGCGGACGGGCCAAACCGAAAAGCCCGTCACTCCAGCGGCGCGTGCACGAGCTCACGTGATGAAAAAAGGCGAGGAGCTCTCGGGCACGAATGCCATCGGCCGACCCGGCGACATCCTGCTCGAGAACGACGAGGTCGTGTTCGTCCTCGATCGCCTCGGCGGCGGTGTGGGCTTCGCGGAATCGGGCGGCAACGTGATCGATGCTGCCGACGCGAAGACCCGCAAAGACGAGCTCGGCCAGATGTTCACGTTCTTCGGCGCGTTTCCACGCCAAGGCGTCTACGACCACCTCACGTTCCGCGACGAACCGGACGGTGGCGCCGTGGTCGAGGCCAAGGGCAAAGAGCTTTACCAACCCGAGCTCGCGGTCACGACCACCTACCACCTTGCCCCAGGGGATCGCGCGTTGCTCGTTCGGACGTCGATTACGAACGCAGGCAAGGCGTCTCTCACGCTTCCGGGCGTGGGGGATGCCATCCTATGGGGCCTGACGGAGAAGTTCTGTCCGGGCAAGGAACGT
>JAYUKI010000410.1:0-4573 GCA_043764595.1 Myxococcales bacterium
CGATGCAAACCAGGGCTCGACTTGGCATCGGCCATCGTGATGAGCGTGGTCTTCAGCGACTTCCGAAAGAAGAGCCCGGCGCTCTCCAAGAGAAAGAGCAGCGAGTTGACCTTCGTCACGAGACTTGGTGCCGACTGCAATATGGCTCCGCGCTCACGAAGCACGGAGTGAAGCCTTCGGTACTCGCCCCAGGTGGCGTAGGTCGAAGGGAGCTGGGCCGAACGGTGCCGGTCGCCGTCGAGCTTGTCCCACGGGTTCGTCATCGTCGAAAGACCGAGCAGCCCCGCGTCGAGGGCCTCCCCGAGGAAGCCCTCCATCTTCCCGAGCTCCGCCTCCGACGGACGCACCTTCTGGGACACCGCGCGGTCCAAACCGAGGACGCGCGTGCGCAGGTCCGAGTGTCCGAGAAAGGCCGTGACGTTCGGCCCGAGCGGATGCTGCTTCAAGAATCCGACGTACTCGGCCGGGGTAGACCAGGTCTTTTTGGCGCGCAGGAGAGGGAGCACGTGCTCACGAGGGACCGACTCCACCCTGGTGAAGAGGTCCGAGCAGTCTTCGGGCTCCGAAAGAACCGTCCCGATCGAGCAGCTCCCTACGGTCACGGTGGTCACCCCATGACGCACCGACTCCGAGAGCGACGGCGTCGCGATGAGCTCCGCATCGTAGTGCGTATGAAGATCGACGAAGCCGGGCATCACCCACTTTCCCTCGGCGTCGACGACCTTGGCGGCGTCCGTTTCGTCGAGCGGCGTGTCGCTCACACGAACGACGCGCCCCTTTCGGACGCCGAGGTGACGCACGGCCGCCGGCGCGCCAGTGCCGTCGAAGTGCAGACCATTTTTGACGACGAGATCGAACCCCATACCCACGCTCTGACATAGAGAGTGAGCACTCGCAATCTTTCATTTGTAGAAAGAAGCGCTAGCGAATGCCATATTTTCTCAGGTAGGCCCGCACATGGTGACGCTCCATGCCGGCGCGGCGGGCCATCTCGCTGACGTTCCCTTTCGTGGACTCGGACAGCTCGCCAAAGTACTGGCGCTCGAACGCGGTGACCGACGCTCGCTTGGCCTCGGTGAAGCCCGCGTCACTGCCTCCGCTGCCTCCCATCGCCGCAGCCGACGCGATGGCGGAGCCTTCCGGACGAACGAGCGTCAGCACGTCGTCGATCGCCTCTGGTGTATCGGCAAGCGTGGCGGCGACTTCGGCGACGTTCACGAGCTCGCGCACGTTGCCGGGCCAGTCGTGGTTCGCGAGGTTCTTTTCGACCCACGCCACGACCGCATCGGCCTTCGAGGCGAGGCCTTGCCTCTCGCAGACGGCGGCGATGATTTCGGGAATGTCGGCGATGCGCTCGCGTAGGGCTGGCATTTCCACACGCACCTGCGCGATGCGGAAAAAGAGGTCCGATCGAAAACGCCCGGCGTTCATCTCGACGCCCAAATCGCGGCGCGTGGCCGCGAGCAGGCGCACGTCGATGGGCTCGAACGTCGAAGCTCCGACACGTTTGACCTGGCGCTCGGCGAGGGCGCGCAAGAGCTTCGGCTGAAGCTCGATGGGCAGCTCCCCGAGCTCGTCCAAAAACAGGGTTCCCCCGCTCGCCTCGGCGAGCGCTCCTTTGCGACGCTCGGTCGCGCCGGTGAATGCGCCCTTTTCGTGACCGAAGAGCAGGCTCTCCGCGAGCGTGGGCGGAATCGAGCCACAGTCGACCACGACGAACGGGCCGCCTTTTCGCGGAGAAGCGTCATGAACAGCCTTCGCGACCACCTCTTTGCCTGTCCCCGTTTCGCCCAGGATGAGAATGCTGAGCGGCGTGGGCGCGACCTTTTCGAGGACGCCGTACACGCGACGCATGCGTGGCGACGATCCGACGAGGCCACCGAAGCTTGCCGAAAATCCGACGTCGACCCGGCGCTTGCCAGTGGGCTCGACCAAGAGCGTGGTCTGGCCGACGAGGATCTCGGTTCGGTCACCGAGGAGCACTTCGCGAACACGAACTTTGCCGATGAAGGTGCCATTGGTGCTGCCGAGATCCTTGAGCACAATCCCTTCGGTGACGGCGCGGAGCTCGCAGTGAAGGGCACTCACCTCCGGATCGTCGAGCATGGCTTGCACGCCATCGGCGCGTCCGACCACCACCGGATCGACATCGATGGGAATGCGCTCGCCTCCCTCCCGAACGAGCACCCCGCCGCGAACGAACCAGTTCAAAACGCGCGTCCGAGTCTCCACCATCCTTCCGTCGTATCGCAAAGATGGCCCCGACGGCATGGACCAAACGCCGTCCTCTTGGACCAACGAGCGTCCAGCCCGAGAGGAGCGCAAAGCGGGTACTTTGCCGCACGGGCGAAAGGAACGGTACGTGCTACTTTCGGACGTGGAGCATTCGTGAGCTTGGAATTTCCTCGCAGGTTGGACGTCGTCCTGACCGCCATCGGTCGGGGCTCTACATTTTTCCTTGCAGGCCTCGTGGTGGCGGGCGTCGCGTGTGGACCTGCCACTGCCGAGGAAGGAACCACCGAGCTGGCACGCGACGGCACCGACCTCGTGAGCCACGAAGGCGACACGGAGCTCTTGGCCGCAGCGCTCGTCGGCACGAGCGGCGGAGGGTTGGGCCTGGCCACCGAATGGCCATCGGCCGGCCTTGGCCTCTCCGACCTGGGCGATGGCGCAAAGGCCTTCTTTTTCCCTCGCGGATGCGTCACGCCTAGCCACGACCCGACGACACGCACGGTGTCCTACACGTTCGACGACTGCGTGGGTCCGTTCGGTCTGCGCAAGCTCCAAGGCGTGCTTCGAATCGTCTATGCCAAGCGCGAGGGTGGCCCAGGTATCCTTCTGACCCTCTCGTCGGACCGGCTCGCCGTTGGACGCGCCACACTGAGCTTGAGGGCCACGGCGGAAGTGGCGGCCGAGGGAACCACCCGAAGGGCACTCTGGCATGCGGAGCTCGAGGGCACTTCGGCTCGCAACCGCGCGTTCTCACGTGTCGTCGATCGAACGTTGACCTTCAATGCCGGGGAGAGCTGCATCGAGGCTTCTGGACGCTCGACCGGGGGCGCCGGGGGCAGCCCGGTGACCGTCACCCTCGACAGGCTGAGACGCTGCCGAGGGGCATGTCCCGACGCCGGTGGCTCGGTGCGCGTGGAGGGGCCGAGCGCGACCCTCGACGTGGCGTTCGACGGCACCAGCGAAGCGAAGCTCACCGTCAACGGAAATGCCAAGACCATCGCCCTCGCCTGCGCGAAGTAGGGCCCCTCAGAGACTGCGTGACCCCGGGGGCGGCGGCGGAATGGTCTTCGGGGGCTCGCTCGGATCGACCACGAACGCCAGTCCACAGACGACGCCGTCCGGCTCCTCTTGTACCCACACCACCTTAGCGGCGCGCGGGGCGAGGTCTTCGCCGAAGGTAATGTCGTACGTGGAGCCGAGCTCGATCGTCTCTTCCGAAATGAGACGAACGCCACCGCGGCTTAGATTTAGGGTCCAGCCTTCCGCGGCAAACTGCCCCTTCCGGAGGATCACACGGTCCGAGACCTCCCGCCGCGCACCTCCCCGCCGCATTGCATGTACGGCCGTCGAGCCGGGCGTGCCGGGCGTGGGGATCCCGAGAGGAGGAGTCAGGTGGCTACGCTTGGTCAAGGCCTAAGGAGGATAGCAATGGAACGCTCGGAAGGCCCAAGAACTGAGCGGAGCGTGGTGCTCCGCCAACGTTTGCGGCGGAGCTAGACCGAGATGAGGCTTGACGGAAGAGACCCAGGGTCCTTTGATGGCTCGTCTGAAGGACGCTGCGCAGCGTCCGTGGGAGGTCGGCTCGGCCGAGCTTCTGCGATCCATGACTTTCGCGTTTGGCTTTCGTGTGACCCCTCAACAGCTCAAAAAAGCACTGATTCAGGCGAACCTCGAGGTCTATCGGACCCTAGGTGACGAGATCGTGCTCGCCGATCGCCCCCGTGAGAACCTCATTCTCGACTCGGGTGTTCGCGTCCGCACTCCACTAAATGGCACGTTTCGGTTGCGGCTCGTCGTCCGCGCCGAACAATCCGCCTTCTCGGGCGACGAGCCGGAGCGCCTTTTCGAGCGCGCCCGCGAGCTGTCGGTCTCGGCGGTCGAGCATGGGTTTTGTGAGCTTGGAACCCAAGTGACCCCCATGAAGGACCCCGCAGACCCCGAGCGGACGCTCGATACGTTCTACGAGGTCATTTACACCCGCGAAGCGGCTACGTTGGACGAAGCCTGTGCAGAGGCACGTTTCGCCCTGACCCTCGAAAAGAGCGCAGCCGCGAATCGCTAGCCGCCGCTGTTGTCGGCCCGCGCTAGCTTCCCTTCGTCCACGGAGTCGGGCCCCCGAGGGCTCGTTCGGCCGCGAAGGTCGATTTTCGGGAGCGTGCCTTCTCCTTTCGTGCGCCTTTCGTGTGCCAAGCGTCCAGTGGGCGAGTCGTTCGGAGAATCCAGGCGCTCGAATTCGGCAACGCGCCGTGGTATGGCCGGCGTCCCCATGTTGGACCTCTTTCGCAAGCGCGGTCTCACGTCGGTCGTATACGGCGCCATCATCGTCGCGACCATCCTCGTA
>JAYUKI010000411.1:0-1374 GCA_043764595.1 Myxococcales bacterium
GAGGAGTCCGAAAAAGACCTCGAGGTGATGCTTCGAGATTCCGTACGGGTCGACCCCGAACTCGCTCCATGGCAGCTCGAGTCGGTCCACACGCTCGCGAATTTCGCGGTCGAACATGCCTTATTTACCTCTCCCGAATCTTGCCGAGCCTACACGAAGGCCGATCCCGAGAAGCCTCAAATTGTCGACCGAGGTTCTTCGTCCTCTTTCATTGACCCCGTGCCGCCGAAACGCGAAATTGCGGGGACATGAAGCCCGCTCGCCGCATCGCAACGTGCCTGCCGTTCGTCCTCGCCGCCACAGCCGTCCTCGCGGCGTTCACCACGGGATGCGAAGAGAAGCCACCGGTGTCCCCGCCGCCCGTGCCGCCTCCTCCGAGCGTGGTCGCACCCCCGGCCGCCACTCCGCCCGCACCGACGCTACCCAGCACCAGCGCCGTCCCCCGCAAGGAATGGAACCGCCTCGCCGTCGAGCTTTCGCTGCCGCTCTACTGGATCGCGGACACGAACGGCAACGGTGCGCTCGATCCGAGCGAGCTCGCCGTCCTGTGGAACGCTCCAAAGGGCTCGAGCCTCGCCAACTACGTCGACGGAACCTCGTTCACGAAGACGTTCCACGAGGCGCAAAGCAAGATCGTGGCACGGCACGGGGGCGACATCGGCCCCGTCCCCAAAGACCCCGCGGAAATCGCGCGGCGAGCCGCGGTAGTAAAGGAACTTTCCCAAGGCCGCACCACCCTGGTTTTGTCCAACTTCGAGGGCAGGAGCCCCGAAGAGCTCGGCTTTCTCGATCACCTGCTCGCGGCCGTCGAGACCATCGAGAAGCTCTACCAAACCCAAATGGGCACGTACGACCTCCGCGCGAAGGTGCCCGCGGACGACACCGCGAGCCTCGCGCTCTTTTTCCGGAACCAAGGCCCGAAGTGCGAGGCGCCCGCCACGCAAAACGATCCAACGTGCTCGGCGATCCCCGTCCTTGCAGGCGCGCCCGCGAAGGTCTCCGGGCTCTACCCGGCGAGCGAGCTCGCGAAGCCCAAGTTCTGCGACGACCTCGCCAAGAAAGACAAGGCTCTCGTAGATCCCTTCACGGTCGTCGTGAAGGGCGAAGGCGACGCGCTGAAGGCCGTGCCGTACCACGAGTACTACAAGGCCGACCTCGCCAAGATTGCCTCCGAGCTCCGCGCCGCCGAAAAGGCACTGGGCACCAAAGAAGAGAGCCTACGTGCCTATCTTTCGGCGCAGGCCAAAGCCTTCGAGGACGGCTCGTGGTTCACGGCCGACGAAGCCTGGGCCAAAATGGGAGTCAAGAACTCCAAATACTATCTGCGAATCTCGGCCGACGAAGTCTACGCGGAGCCGTGCAGCACGAAGGCTC
>JAYUKI010000412.1:0-4567 GCA_043764595.1 Myxococcales bacterium
ACTGGCCACGATCCAAACGTTGTCCGAAGCGGAGCCCGCCACCGAAGCCACCGAGAGGCCCGTTGCAGGAAGAGCAATGTTCGTCCAGGCGCGATTGACCTTTACGGGGGGCGTCACGCCGGGTGGCGGAGTCGGGATTGTCCCGGGGTCGGTCGTGGGCTTGCCTGAAGGAGTGGGCTCGGTGCTCGGCTCCGTGCCCCCCGAAACGAGCACATCGGTCGAACACGCGACGACCGAGGCGGACAGGGTGCCAAGAGCGACAAGAACCGAGAACGACGAAGCGACAGCGGAACGAAGCATGGGATTCTCCTGAAGGGTTCGCACGTCCACGCGTCCGGCCTGCCAAGCGGGCAGAAGGACGCGTGCGTTTCGACGCGGGCGTGAGCCTCTCGCGTTCGATTCGCCTGGTGAGTGCAGCGCCTGGAGGAGAATTACGAAAGAATGTCGAAAAAGAATCGGTGCGGTCCGACCCTTTTTCGGTGAATAAGGCACGAATCGCCTCGTCCGGAGCCCGAGCCCGTTGGGCACGACCGCAGCAGAGGTCCACGAGTCCTCGCCGCGAGGGTGAGCGACCTCTCGCTTAGGGCCCGCTCGGAAATTGGCGCCCCTATCGGCGAGGACCGGGCGGCGCAGGCAAGACGCGGCGACGACGAATACTGCTGTATTTCGAGGAGCCGCAACGCCGGATCCGGCGCGCTGGACCGCCGAGATGGGCAAGTTATTTCTGAGCGGGTCCTTACCGAATGGCCGAGTCGAAGAGCCCACTCACGCCCGAGAGCGCGGGATTCTTTCCAGGATTCTTCGAGCGCCGCGGAGGGCTTGCGGTGCGGCGCGTGGACTTGGAGGGTTCGCCTGGACCTACTTCGGATTCCGCGACCGCTGGCCCGCGCTCGACGCTCGTGGGGGGCGAAGCACTCGGGACGATCGAGCCAGTCGCGTCTGCCGCTTTGGCAGAGGAGACGTGCGATTCCACGGCGGGCACGACCACGAACGGAGTGACGGGCGCAACGGCGATCGGCGTGTTGGGCGCAGTGGCTTTCGCCACGAGAGTGCCCCCGCCGATCCCGATGGCCGCGCCCAGGAGGACGACCGCGGCCCAAACCCTGACGGGAGGATGCCGCTTCTTCGGCGGCTTCGGGTCGAACGAGGACAACAACGTATCCTTGATCAAGGAGGGCCCATACGGGTGGGCTTGGCAGCTCTCTTTTGCGAGGCCACCCGCGACCTCCTGCTCGATGGCCACGAGCTCGACATCGTCCACCAAGCGCATGCTCACCAACGGCTCCGCAGCGAGAAACGCGGCCACTGGGCGCTCGCCTACGATCGACAATGGCATGCCTTGGGTGGGCAGGACGTGGGTCTCGCCTTCGTCGTCGTCCGCTGTGGAAAAGTCGGGCAAGCCCTCGATATCGCGACGAGTGAACGGGAGCGTGGGGGCGGAAGGCGCCGCCATGGGGGGGAGCATACTCAACATACAGAGCAACACCTGTGCCTACATCAGCACAGCGAGCCCGCAGGTGCTTTCTCGGCTTTGGAATCTCTCGAGGAACAGGCAGGGTCTCGAGAGGGGGATCGTAAGGATCGGTTCGGTCGCAGGCTTACTCGGCCGCGCTGGTCATGTCGGGGAGCTCACGTCCGAACGAGCCTCGCTCGGAAACGAGAAGCTTGAGGAGCATGCGGCGGCCTTCGCGCGAATTTTGGTGATCCGCGATGAGTCGCTGGATGCGTCGTACAAAATGCTCGATGCCGATGGGGTAGTCGATCATGGGGGACTCGTTTCCCCTAAGCACGCGATGGGCCACTCGACTTCCCGGAAATCTCGAGTCCCCGAAGATGCTCCTCGGCTCGAGCCGGACCGCGGCGGATCCCGGCGAGCCGCTGCGACCCATCACGCCGCCACGCTCTGCGCGTAGTGCCCCTTGGCCCACTCGGCGGTGGCACGCACGGCTTCTTCGATGGATGTGGGCGCCACACCGAAACGAGCGCGAAACTTCCGGTCGTCGAGCTCGAACGGGACCTGCCACTGGTAGATCATCTCGGGAACCTCGGCGATGTCTTTCACGAAGAGGCCGAGGCCGCGAAGAAGCCAGACGGGCAACGTGGCCACGTCTTCCTTTCCGCCGAGCGCCTTCGCAATCCGTCGAACGAGCTCGCGCGTCGTCCCCGTGTACGCCACCGGCAGATGCCACACTTGGCCGAGCACGTCGTCCTCCGCCGCGCCGAGCAGCCGTAACCCGTTGGCGACGTCCGGGCCATACGAGTACGAGTGTGGCATGTCCGGATCTCCGAGCGCTTCGCCCGCCTTTCCCGCAAGAACCCGCGTGTAGAAGCGGTCGCCAAAGACGCCGGAGAGCGTGACGTGCGGACCAAAAAAGTCGCTCGCGCGTGCGATGCAAAGACGCACGCGACCTCGCTCGTGGGCATTCAAAAGTCCTTCGGCCAACGTCGCGCGGATTCCCCCCTTGATGCTGCAAGGTCGGACCGGGCCATCTTCGCGCATGGGCCCGTCCGGACGGCCATACATGTAGAGGTTGTCGAGCACGACGAGCTTCGCGCCCGTTCGCTCTGCACCGGCAAGAATGCCCTCGTTCAACGCCGGCAAGAGCTTTGCCCACTCGTGGTAGCGCGCGTTCACCGCGTGGTACACGACGTCGGCGCCGCGCATCGCTTCTTCGGCAAAACGCGGGTCCGAAAGGTCGCCCGAGCGCCACTCGTGGAGCGCCTGAGACGGGCCAGGCGCCCCGCGCCGAACCTGGCGAACCTGCTCGCCGCGAGCAAGGAGCGACTCGGTGAGCAGTGTCCCGATTTGCCCGGCTCCAAGCACCACATGAAGACGTCGTTCGTTGGGTTCGTTCGCAGCGTTCATGTCGCAATCGTGGACCTTGCGCAGATGCATCGCAACGCGAGCTTTTGCAAGATAGGATTGCGTTCATGCAATCCCAACTTCACGGGCGCTGGGACGACGCGCGGATCTTCCTTTCCGCGTTTCGCGCAGGAAACCTCGCCGATGCCGGGAAGCGCCTCGGCATCGACGCTTCCACGGTGAGCCGAAGGCTCGCGTCGCTCGAGGCCGATCTCGGAATGACCCTCTTCGAGCGCACACGCGACGGCCTATCGCCCACGGCGCGTGCCGAGGAGCTTCACGGCGCCGCCGAGGCCATGGAAGAAGCTCACCGAGCCTTCTCGGTCGGTGCGGCGCAGGTTTCGGCCGTGCCCGAGGGAATCGTGCGCGTCTCGGCGCCACCGGGGCTCGCGGATGCGTTCGTCGCGCCCGCGCTCCCCTCGCTCGTCCTTCGTTACCCCAAGCTCCGCATCGAGCTCGACGCTTCGACGCGCGTCGTGAACCTCACCCGCAAAGAGGCCGATCTGGCCGTACGCACGGTTCCCTCGGAGGGAGCCGAGCTCGTGACCAAAAAGCTCGTGACCACACGCTGGGTGCTGGCCGGTCAAGCCACGTACGTCGCCTCCCTCGGCAAGCTCACGACGCTCGCCCACGTTCGCCTCGTCGATTGGGGCGAGGACATGGGCCGCATCCACGGTGCACGGTGGCTGAAAAAGCACGCCAAAGGGAACATGCCCGTCTTGCGCACGAGCCATTTTGCCTCCCAGCTCGCGGCGGTCTCCGCAGGACTCGGGTTGGCCATCGTGCCAGAGCCGTACCTTGCCCTCCACGACCTTGTCCCCGTGAAGCTCGGAGGCGAGCTCGCGGATGCCGCAAAAACGCTCCCCGAGGACCATGCTTGGCTCGTCGGTCATCGTGCCCTGCGGCACGTGCCACGCGTGGCGGCCGTATGGGATCACCTGCGGGAAGCCATGGTGGCGTTTTCGAAAGGCAGCGGGACGAGCAAACAAACACGCGCCGCACGCGCGTCACTGCCAGGATCGAGGCGCATTTCGCCCGAAAACCGCTGAGCCCGCGTCTACTCGTTTTCGACGACCTCGAGGTCCCTGCAACAGCGAAAGCCCGTGGAGTAGTCGTGGTAGTCGAACACGTGGGCCGTCGTTCGGTACTCGCAGCCAGGACCGTTTTCTTGGGTATCGAGGTAATACCCTCCTTGGAACGTGCCACTCGGGTCCGCCACCCACTCGTGGAGGTTTCCGACCATATCGTAGAGGCCCCAGTCGTTCACGCAGCCTTCGTGCTCTCCGGTACGGGCGAGGGTTTCGGGCACTTGATTGAGCGACGGTGCGTTCATGGCATTCCACGTGGAAGCCCGAATCCCAAGGGCAACGCGCGGGTTTTTGCCGTGGTCGTTGCAGAGGCGAGGCTTTCGCTGTTCGCCATAAGGGTAGGTGGTTTTTCGAGAGCCTTTGCAGGCCGTCACCCACTCACGGGATTCGCAGAGGCGCTTTCCCGAAGCACGGCACGCCGATTGGGCCTCTTTGCCACTGATGTACCCTTGTGGGAACGCACCGGCCACGCTCACTGCACGCACCTTGCGACCGCCCGGAGAGGCATTCCACGGAAACGGCCTCTCGCCCTTCTCGAGGACCTCGACGAGCGAGGCTTCGTACTTGTCGACGCAGAAGCTGCCCGCTGCGAGGGCCATGTCGGTTGGGCAGCCCG
>JAYUKI010000413.1:0-4562 GCA_043764595.1 Myxococcales bacterium
ACTCGTCGCCGGGCTCGTGGCCAAGGACGCGCGTGCGTGGCGCGAGCTTCAGACGCGCTACGGCCGCATGATCACCCGCTGCATCGCGAAGGTGACCCGCCGGTTCGCGTCGCGTGTCTCCGAGGAAGATGTCCGCGAGATCGAAGCGACCTTCATGGTGTCTCTCTTCTCGAACGACATGCACAAGGTCCGTTCCTACGACCGAACCCGTGGTCACCGCTTCTCCAGCTGGCTCGGCATGCTCGCCATCAACTGCGCCTACGACCACCTTCGTTCGGTCAAGCGCGAGCCCATCAAGGAAGTCCTCGGGGACGACCTCGACCTCGCAGCCGACACCCTCGATCCGTTCGAGGCCGCCTCGAAGGGCGAACAAGCCCGAATCGCGGCCGAGTCGCTCGCCAGCTTCAGCGAGAAGGACCGCACGTTCGCGGAGCTCTACTTCGTCGAAGGCCTCGCGCCGGAAGTCGTCGCTCGCGAGATGAACATCAGCGTCAAGACCGTCTACTCGAAGCGCCACAAGATCCAGGCCCGCCTCGAAGCGGCGCTCTCGGTTCTCGCCGCCTGATTCGGGCGCCTGAAAATGAAGAAAGCCTTGGAGAGAGCTCCGAGGCTTTTTCGCATGCGAAACCGAAAGGTCCGCCTTCAGCCGATGGGCTCGACGTCCTCGCGAAACGTTTTGCCCGCTTCGACATACGCCAGCACGGAGGCTTGCACCCAGGCGCGATCGGCCTCGGTGAGCGGGCGAATCACCCGCGCCGGTCGGCCCATGACCATGGACATCGGGGGGATCTGCATGCGCGGCGTGACGAGCGAGCCCGCGCCGATCACCACGTCGTCTCCCACGACGGCCCCGTCGAGCACCGTGCTGCCCATGCCCACGAGCACCCGGTTTCCGATGGTGCACCCGTGAACGATGGCGAGGTGCCCCACGGTGCAGTCGTCGCCGATGGTGACTCCACTGGAGCCGCCCGTGACGTGCACCACCGAGCCGTCTTGGACGTTCGTGCGGGCGCCGATCCGAATGGGCTCGAGGTCTCCGCGGACAGTGACCGAGAACCACACGCTCGCGTCGTCACCCAAGGTGACGTCGCCGATGACCGCGGCGTTGGGTGCAATATACACGCGCTCGCCCAACGTCGGGCGGAAGGTCTTGTACCGGTAAATCATGGGCTCTCGGGCGGTGTGCGTTCGTTGACCTCTGGCGCAAGCTGGAGCAAACGCTTGCGCTTCTCCGGGGCCTTGCGAGGCGCGAGCTTCGCGAGTCGTTCGAGCGAGGCCTCGGTCGGTTTGGCCGCGAGCGAGTGCTTGAACGCGCGCTCCACCACCACGCTGACAAGCTCCCCAATTGGGGACATGCCCTCGGGCACTTCGACGTGCACGATCTCGTTTTTGGCGGAGCGACCCTCGAACGTGCCGTTTTTCCCTTTGCTTACGCCGTGCACGAGCACTTCTTGCGTCGTCCCTACGAGGCTGTCGAGGTGCGCCCGGCCCACTTCTTCGGCGAGCTCGAACAGTCGCGCAAGACGGGTCGACTTTTCGGCCTCGGTCACGTCGTCTCCCAGCTTGAGGGCCGGAGTGCCGGGGCGAGGGGAGTACTTGAACGCGAAGAGAGACGAGAAGCCCGCTTCGCGAACGAGCGACAGTGTGGCCTCGAAATCGTCCTCGGTCTCCCCGGGGAAGCCCACGATGATGTCGGTGGAGAGCGTGAGCGTTTCGCCGGTGGTGGCCTTGCGTGCCATAGTGAGGGCACGGGTGCGCTCGAGGTATTCTTCACGCGTGTAGCGCCGAATCATGCGCCTCAAGAGACGGTTCGACCCGGACTGAACCGGCATGTGCACGTGCCGGGCGAGTACGTCGAGATCGCGGTGCGCCGCCACGAGCGAAGCCGTGGCGTGGCGTGGGTGCGGGCTCGTGTAACGAAGCCGCAAGAGGTCCGGAACCTCGCGTGCAACCTTGCGCAGCAACAGAGAAAACTGCGATTCGTCCGGATCGTCGCTTTCCGGGGGTGGCAGCGCAGGATCACGAAAGCTGTCCACGGTTTGGCCGAGCAGCGTCACCTCGCGGGCCCCGGCGCGGACCCAGCGATCGATCTCGGCGACGATCTCGTCGGCAGCGCGGTAGCGCTCTGGTCCGCGCGTGGTCGGGACGATGCAGAACGAACAACGCTCGTCGCAACCTTTCATCGTCGTGACGAAGGCCGACACCGGCGCTTCCCCGACGCGCGGATCGGCCGCCAAGAAGCGTGGCGCGTCGAGGTCGAACACCGTACGCGCGACGCGTAGGCCGCCCGTGGCATGGTCGAGCACCAATGCCGGCAGCTCTCCGAGGTTGTCGGGGCCTAGCACCAAGTCGATGTACGGCATGCGGGCGAGGAGCTTTTCCCCCTCTTGTTGCGCGACGCATCCGGCCACGGCGATGCAAAGCTCGGGGCGACGAGCCTTCAGTGGAGCAAGCTTGCCGACCTCGCTTCGCAGCTTTTGCTCGGCGCGCTCGCGCACACTGCACGTGTTGAACACGACCAAATCGGCCGTCTCGATGTCGGACGAAGGCGTCCAGCCATGGGCCCGAAGCACTTCCTCCATGCGATCGGAGTCGTGCACGTTCATTTGGCACCCGAAGGTTTGGACGACGTAGCGGCCGGACATATCGCGATGCGTCTAGCACTCCTTCCTGCGATTGCCGCCGAATTCTCGGGTTTTCGGGTGGGAAGACGGGATATGCTGCGGCCGCTTCGGAGACCCCATGCAAAACATCGCTCGCAGATCCGGCCTTTCGGCGCTCGTTGCCGTGGCCGTCGTGCTCTCCCTCGGATCTTCGGCGTGCAAGAAGGATCCCCCGCCGGTCCCCGTGGTGACCGATGCAGGAGCAGCCGGCAAGCCGGGCGTCCTGGCTTCGTGCGACATGACCACCGAGGTGGGAAGCTGCAACGAGTACGCGAAGCTGTCGATGGGCCTCGAGAAGGGGCTTTGCACGGGCCTCAAGGGCAAGTTCGTCGACGGGAAGGGCGCGGGGTGCCCCACGGCGAACGAGGTTGGCCAATGCACGATGACGGACGGTGAAGTGAAGCACTACTACGGGGTCGCCGTAGGGCCCCACGGCTACACGACCGTCGATGCACAGAAGGACTGCGTCTCGCCCGAGATCGGCGGGAAGTTTTCGTCCCAGACGCCGTAGATGGCGGCAAAGCCGCCGCATTTTTCTTGAATAGAGAGAGGGATTTCAACGTGAAGAAGCTTTCGTTGCTCGGATTCGTGATGCTCTTGGGTCTTGCCGCGTGTGGCAAAAAGGATGGGGAAGCGGGCGGTGACGGCGGTGGTGGCGGTGGTGGCGGTGGTGCAGTCAAAGGAAGCTGCGAGACCCACACCAAGTGCACCGAGTACACGAAGGGCGGCCTCGGCCTCGAGCTCGTCAAAGGGCTCTGCGAGGGCATGAAGGATCCGACCTTCAAGTCGGTTTGGTCGGAGGGGAAACCCTGCGCCCACGACAAGGCTCTCGGCACGTGCACGCTCGCCGAATCCGGTGAAACCTACTATTATTTGCCCGAAACCGACGGCGATCAGATCTTCGGCTACAAGAACGTCGACGACGCCAAAAAGGATTGCGAGAGCGAGCTCACCAAGGGCAAGTTCGCCGCGACGCCGGGCTTCAAGTTCCCGCCCATGAAGGTGAAGGGCGTCTGCGTGAGCGCCAAGTTCAAGACGTGCGAAGAGGCCCTTGCCCTTCACGGCGGCATCATGAAGTCGAACTGCGAGAGCAGCGAAGGCAAGTGGACCGAAGGCGAAGGCAAGTGCCCCACCGAGAACGTGGTGGGCACGTGCGAGGCAGAGGACGGCAAGATCTTCTACACGGCCGGCTACGGCTACGAGAAGGCCGCCCCGTACGTCACGGTCAAGAAGAAGGCCGAAGACGACTGCAAGACCCACGGCGACAAGGCGAAGTACACCGAAGCCGCTGGCGCAGCCGACATGAAGGCGGCCGGTGCGGCTCCTGCTGGCAAGGGCGCCCCCGTCGTCGCTCCGAAGGGTGGCCTCCCAGGCAAGCCCGCTCCGAAGAAGTGAGTTTTTCGCGCTCCACTTCCTAAGAAGTCGAACGGGAACGCATACTTTGACGCGGTAAGGCGAGTTTTCGCCTTGCCGCGTCTTTTTTCGCTAGCCTGTGCTGGCCATGGCCAAATTCGATACCCTCGTCGACGTTTTCGACAACTCCATCGCCACGTACCCGAACAACGATCTCTTCGGCACGAAGAAGAACGGCGTCTGGGTCTGGACGACGTACCTCGAGTTCGGAAAAGAGGTGGATGCCTGCCGTGCCGGGCTCACCGCGCTCGGTGTGAAAAAGGGCGATCGTGTGGCCATCGTCTCGAACAATCGCGTCGAGTGGGCCGTCCTTTGCTACGCCTGCTTCGGAATCGGTGCGGCCTTCGTTCCCATGTACGAAGCTCAGCTGACCAAGGAGTGGGAGTTCATCGCCCGCGACTGCAACGCCAAGGTGCTCGTCTGCGCGACCGACGCCATCACCGAGAAGGCGAAGCCCTTCCTCGAGTCCATTCCGGGCTTGTCCAA
>JAYUKI010000414.1:0-1372 GCA_043764595.1 Myxococcales bacterium
GTACCAATCGCTGACCGTCGGCGACCAATCGATGGTCTCCGTCGAGCTCCCGCTCGTCGTCGCGGATCGCACGTAGCCCACGTTGTTGCGATAGACATAAAGGTCCGCGTTGCCCGGAGATTGCCTCCCCACCATCTTCGCGAAGTGACGCTGCCCGGCGGTGATGTACTGCCAGCCTCCCCACAACATGGTGCCGGACGCGACCGCACCTGCGCCCTGTGCCCGGTTCCCGGGGCACGCCGACAGCGCCTGCTGCGTAGAGCCCGTGGCCGCCTCGCGCCCTTCGTCGCCCTGTGTACCCTCGGCCGTGCAGCCTGCAGTCCACCCGGTCACCGCGACTACTCCGAGCACGAGCAGCTTCGAACGCGTCATCGAGCACCTCCGCGAGGGAGGTCCTATGCAGGGTCGGCGCCAAGCCAGCGCGAAGCTGAATTCTCGATGAATTTGCGAATTTGTCCCCGACGCGGCGCTCTCCGGCGCGCGTTGTTCGAGCGAGTTGTTCAATTCTCGAGCGATTCGTTCAAGTGACGCGCGCTCCGCGAGACGAACCGAGAGAGCAGCAGGGCGACGGCACGAAGACCGACACCGCCGCCGGTGTACGTGCAGTAAGCTCGGGTAGGTCACGAAAGGCCCACGTTGGGACTCGGAGACCTCGGGCGCGAGGACGCTACGAAGCTCCCCCTCGGTAGACCACGCCCGAATGCGCATCCACATAGGCTTCGCCCTCGCCCTCCGCGAGCGCCGCGGCGACTGGAGCCGGTCCCCAACGCCAACACGTGTAACGGTAGCGGACCTTCCATACGAGCTTGCTCTCCCCGTTTCGAGCCCGAATCACGACGAGCTTGCTCACGAGGGGACGCTTTTCGTCCATCGTCGGACTGGAAACGAGCGGAACGAGCGACACATAGGGCGCGACCGCAATGAACCGCTCCAGCCCCTCCTCCGCGGACCATGCAGGTGTGGAGGACACCGATGGAGAGTCCGCGGGGAGCGGATTGACCAGGTGGTACTCCGGAGACGCTTGGTCCGAGAGCTGGGGAGCATGAGCCCGATCGGCCGGGCCACTCACACCGAGGCGTCCCTCCGATACCGCGCCATTCGGATACCGAAGCTCGACCTCGTGAGGCAGCCCCGCCACCTGCGCGACACGAACGCGCTTGTCCGTGGGTAGGCCGAAGATCGCGCGGTTCGAGTCGACGAACCCACGGAAGTCGTTTCCCCACGGGAGGCGCACGTTGGGGTACGGATGCGCCTCGGTGACACGCGCGACTCCCGAGCTCGCATCGGTCGTGGCCGTGAGACGAAAGCCCGCGAGGGCTCGCTGTGCTGCGGCGCTCGGCTCGGCTCGGCTGCCTTTCGCACCGGCGCCTTC
>JAYUKI010000415.1:0-16634 GCA_043764595.1 Myxococcales bacterium
GCGCTCCCCGCGGTAAACGTGATTGGAAGCCACTCCGCCAACGCCGTGCTCGAGGCCGCGCGCGAAGCGAAGTGCCCAGTCATCGTCCAGTATTCGCACACGGGCGCGCAGTTCAACGCCGGAAAGTTCCTCGACAACAAGTCTCACCTCGCGTCCATTCACGGCGCGATTGCGGGTGCTCACCACGTGCGCGTCCTCGCCGAAGCGTACGGCGTCCCCGTGATTCTCAACACCGATCACTGCGCCAAGAAGCTCTTGCCGTGGGTCGACGGTCTGCTCGACGCAGGCGAAGCCTACTTCGCGAAGAATGGCGTGTCGCTCTTCAGCTCGCACATGCTCGACCTCTCGGAGGAGCCCCTCCACGAGAACCTCGAGATTTGCCGCACGTACCTCACGCGCATGAAGAAGCTCGGGATGACCCTCGAGATCGAGCTCGGCGTCACCGGTGGCGAAGAAGACGGCGTCGACAACTCGGATATCGACAGCGCGAAGCTCTACACCCAACCCGCGGACGTGCTCGCGGCCTACGATGCACTCCATTCCGCCGGTGCATTCACCATCGCGGCGTCCTTCGGAAATACGCATGGTGTCTACGCTCCCGGCAACGTGAAGCTCACGCCGAAGATCCTGAAGAACAGCCAAGAGCACATCCAGAAGGAGCGAAAGACCGGCGCGAAACCGGTCGATTTTGTGTTCCACGGTGGCTCGGGGTCCACCCCCGAAGAAATCCGCGAGGCCGTGTCCTACGGCGTCGTGAAGATGAACGTCGACACGGACACACAGTGGGCCTTCCTCTCGCCCGTGAAGAAATACATGGACGAAAAGGATGCCTACTTGAAGAGCCAACTCGGCAATCCCGAGGGCAAAAACATGCCGAACAAGAAGCATATCGATCCACGCGTGTGGCTCCACCTCGCCGAAAAAGGAATGGCCGCCCGCGTGGTCGAGGCCTGCCGCGATCTGGGGAGCTTCGGCAAGTTCGACTTCTGACCACCGCATGGGCTGCGCGCCGACGCACGCGATGCATCGGCGCGCACGCTCGTGTGCAAACCGCAACGCCCGGCCAAAGGCACGAGTGTTGCTGGTTCGGAAACATGATATCCCGAAGCGCGAGTCTTCCCGAATGAGCGGCCCCACGGCTCCGCTCCCGTTCTTTCTTGGAAAGCGCCTCGACGACCTAACGACGCTGTCGAAGAGCCGCCTCTTGCGCGCCCTCGACGTCAAAGAGATATCGTTCTTCTTCGACTCGCTCGACCAGATGTCCCTCCCAAAGGGCTCCGATCTCGTCTCCGACCAAGCCACCGAGGACGGCCCGCGGCACCTTGGTTTCATCCTCGAAGGCTCGGCCCGCGTGAAGCGCGGCGAGCTCGATCTTGGACGCATCGGACTCGGCGACCACTATGGCGAGCGGGTTCTCTTGCGTCAATCGCCAGGGATTTTCCAGGTCATCGCCGAGAGCGACGTCCGCATCGCTCGGCTCACACTCGGCCGCTTCGAGTCACTCGCCCACCAGCACCCGCGTGTGGCCTTGGATTTGGTCCGCGCCATCGCCGCAACCGCGACCGACGATCTTACCGTGCTCGCCGATCGGCTCCGCGCGCTCGTCCGCGAACGAAGCGTCCCTCGTCCCCTCGACTTGCTCGTGCGTTTCGGCACCGAGAGCCGACGCGTCGGCACGGGCACGACCATCGCCGAGCTTTTCCCGGCCGCACCGTCACCGCGCGACATGCTCGCCGTGAAGCTCGACGGACGCCCCGTCATGCTGGACACGAAGCTTGCCGCCGACGCGGTGCTCGAGGCCATCATGGTGGGCACCGAGGGCGGAGACGAAATCCTCGCGCGCAGCGTCGGACTCTCCATGCTCGATGTCTTGCGCGAGGTTCGCCCCGACGCGTACGCGCGTGTCCTCGCCCCCATCGAAGGTGCCATCGTCGTCGAAGTGCGCGGCGACGGCGACCGCGCCAATCTCCTGTCGGACGTTTCCCTGGCGGTTTCCAGGCGTTCGACCCAACCACTCGCCTTCGCCGAAGAGCTTTGGACTCTCGAAGAAGCGCGGGCGTTTTTCGCCGAGCACGGGTTCGACGAAGCCGCGAAGCTCCTCGAGAATCGGCCGGCAAGCACGGTCACACTCGCACGTTGCGGGGAAAGCTTCGCGCTCTCCCTAGGCCCTTGTGTCCCCATGACGAGCGACATGGGTCCACTCGGAATTGCATCGCACCCACGTGGGCTGCTCGTCGACATTGGCCGCGCATGGAGAGGACACGCCCCCGAAGACTCCCTCGAGCGCGAACAGCACACTCCGCGCTACGGCGGCCTCATGGCGGACGAGCACCGGCATTGGCTCTCCAGATTTGGCGCGGACTCGGTAGGCGCCTTGGCAGGGCTCGCGACCTCCGGCCGCCTCGTGGATCTGGTCCTCGCCGGCGAAGCTTTCCACGAAAAGGCACTTGGTCGCATTGCCGACGAAATCGCCCGCCGGGCCGCGGCAGGGCTACGCGTCATTCGCGTAGCCGGGCCCTCCTCGTCCGGAAAGACCACCTTCATTCGCCGCCTCACCGTAGCGCTTTCTCTCGTCGGAATGCGCACGGTCGGCCTCTCTTTGGACGACTTTTACGTCGATCGCGAAAAGACCATTCGGGACGAAAATGGAGAGCTCGACTTCGAGGCCCCCGAAGCCATCGACTCGGGGCTCTTCCGAGCCCAACTCGAGCGGCTCGTCGCAGGAGAAAAACTGAAGACGGCGCGCTACGACTTCTTGACGGGAAAGAGCCTCCGCGAAGGCGGCCCCGAGCTCGCGCTCGGCCCCCACGATCTCTTGCTCGTCGAAGGCCTTCACGCGCTCGAGCCTTCTATGGTCCCCGTCCCCCGCGTCCCCGGCGAATTCTCCAAAGAATCGGTCGGCATTTTCGTGCATCCTGCAACCACTCTCCCAGTGGACCGGCTCACGACGCTTGCCCCCACGGACCTTCGCCTTCTACGGCGAATCGTGCGTGATCGGCACTCCCGTGGGTACCACGCGTCCGAGACGATCGCGCGATGGCCTTCGGTTCGACGCGGCGAAGAACGTCACGTGTTCGCGCGGCTGCCAAGTGCCGACTTCGTTTTCGACACGGCGCTCGCCTACGAGCCCTGCGTACTTAAGCTCCTCGCCGAGCGGTGTTTGCTCGAAGTGCGCCGTACGGACCCGGGATTCGTCGAAGCGTGTCGCCTGCGCGAGCTCTTGGAAGGATTCGTCGGCCTCGAGGCCGGACACGTCCCATCGAGCTCGATCCTTCGCGAGTTCATCGGACACGGTCCGCGCTGACCCCAGCCCGGGGCCCTGAGCGAACGAAGGGCTTCCCGGCAAACGCCTGCGCGAGCGTACCGACACAGAAAGTCCCCATGGCCCCCGTCGCTACGACGAGAATCACGGCACGCGCGCAGGGACGCAGGTCGAGCTCCCGAAGGATCCACGCCGTCGCCGGAAGAATCTGCACGGCGTGGAGCGCAAAGAAATGCGCGACGCGAAGATCGCCGTGGCGAACGCTCCAATTTAGGAAGGGAAGTCCCGTCCCTCCGTCCTCGCCTCCGACCGAGTGCGCGAGCCGGCTTCCCATGGCAAATCCGGATACGGGCACGAGAAGCAAGAACCATAGACCAGCCCGCCAAGCGGTGGCCGAGAGACCGTCCATTCTTTCGCCATTGGCCTCGACCATCGGACGAAACGAAGCAACGACTGCGATGGCGACGAGCCCGACGGTGGCGATGACGATCGCCAACACCATGGCGTTCCACGTCGCGAGATCGAGAGCGCTTCGGCGGTTGAAGTGGGAGGTGGTGCCTCGCAAAGCCTGTATCCCGATGGGGAGCATTTCGGTCGTCATCGTCACCACGAAGAGCCATGAAAACCCGGTCCGAACGGCTTCGGACATGGAAAGCCTCGGGAGCACGAGGTCTATCGTCGCCAGAAAAATGGCGATCGACACCGCGAATTTCAGGGGCTTGAGTCCCGGATGAAGGCCCATGACCGGGCTTTGCCGCAAAAAGAGCGACGCCGCAAACCCCACCGCCACTGCCGAATGGGCAATAGCTGTCCAAAACAGTGGCCCCGTCCGTTCGATGCTCATCGCAATTTCTCCAGTGTCCGTAAGAAGTCCATTCGGGCGCACGCAGCGCGGCGACTTCGCGCTCAGTCTGGATTTCGCTCTGCCGCCAGAGGAACCAGGGCGCAATCCGGGCTCATGCACGGTGCTTGGTCATGCCCCCCACGACGATTCCCATGACTCGCACGCGGCCCCACCGCGGAAGGAGCGCGAGCGCCCACTCGAGTAGCTTCGAGAGCCAACCTGGGCGCAGGTGGGGAGCTTGGCGTGCGCGTGTGCGATCGATCGTTGCTTCCATTGGGCTCGTTCTTTCGCGGCATTCCTAGGGGCCGCAGTTGCATGATGGTCATCATCTCACTGGGCGCCGAAGAACTCCCGCGATCCCCCGGCTCAGACGCGCTTGGCCGCATCGAGGATGCGGTCGACCAGCGACTCGTCGTCCACGAGCCGCGCGAGCACGACGGCACCTATCAGTTGCGCGGCAAGCACAAGTGCGTCCTCGGAGGGGTGGCCGGGTCGGCTCTTCTTGCTCACCTTCTTGTCGAGCAAACGAATGAACCCGCGCGCGGCCTCGGCGAACGCAGTCTTGACGGGTCCCGACTTCTGCCTTCCTTCGGTGCCGAGGGCCGCGAGCACACAGCCGCCTTCGGGGTTCTCGACGTGCCGCTTGGACAGGTATCGCGCGAGGGTCACGTCGAGACCGCCTACATCCTCCGAAAGCACGGCCGCGCCCGTCGCGTTCGCCGCGGCCATGACGGCTTCGGCCACGAGCTCGTCGCGATTCTCGAAGTGCGCGTAAAAGCCTCCGTGTGTCAGGCCCGCCGCCTTCATCAACGCGGGAACGCTCACGCCCGCGAGACCGTCCCGGCGAAGGGCGCGGGAGGCACGCTCGACGATGCTCGCGCGAACGGCTTCCTTGTGGCCTTCGGGATACCTCATTGGATGACGACCATAATTCCACACGTCGTATATGGTTGCAAGGCGGTCGGCGCTTGCGGTGGCTCGGGCGGCGTGGCCCCATGGTGCCGTGAGCTTGCCCGTCATCCTCGTCCACGGAATATGGGACTCGTCCGAACGGCTCGCGCCCCTCGCAAGTGGCCTCGCGCTCCGCGGCGTCGCGGACGTGTTCGCGATCGATCTCCGTCCGAACGATGGCCGCGCCCCCATCGCCGAGCTCGCGGCTCAGGTGAAAGAAGCCGTGACCTCGGCCACACGACGCCACGGTAAGGTGGACCTCGTGGGCTTCTCGATGGGAGCGCTCACCAGCCGGTACTACATCCAGCGACTGGGCGGACGCGACCTCGTGCGCCGCTTCGTCTCGATTTCCGGCCCCCAGCGCGGAACTCTAACGGCCTACGCTCTACCCTTCGTTGGGGCAAAACAAATGCGTCCGAGGAGCTCCCTCCTCGAAGAGCTTGCCTCCGACGCCGACCCTTGGGGCCCTGTCGAAGTGCACACGGTGGTCACGCCGTACGACGCGATGATCGTCCCGAGCTCTTCCGGCGAGCTGGCCCGAAGCGCGAGTCATACGGCGTTTCCCGTGAAGCTGCACCGCTGGATGATCGAAGACGCTCGCGTGCTCGACCACGTGGCGAAGGTCCTGCTCGCGTGACGGGTGACTCATTCGGCCGTCGCTTGTCGGAAGCGACTTCGGAGCCCGCCACCTCGAGGGTCGCGGGCTTAGGAAGCGCCGACGAACTACGCAGGCTTCGTCGCCCACGACTTGCAGTAGCCCTTCGGATTGATCTGGCCCTTCACGACCTGGCAGCCACCGCACGCCTCGGGCGCACCGGGCTTGTAGAGCATGCAATTTGCGCAGTTCTTGGCTGGCTCGGGGCTCGCGTCGACGTAGCCAAGGGTGGTGCGCATCGTCAGGTCGGCCGCCGAGAGGCCTGCCGTGTCCGTGCAGGAGAGCTCCTTTTTCCCGCACCCGACGAGCCAAGCCGGAACGAGCCCGGCAGCGCCCGCAATGGCCGAAGCACGCAACATTTCACGACGGGAGAGTTCTTTCTTCATGGTGACCTCGGATGACTGCGGGGCAAGACATGTTTCGCTCGCAACGTTGCGGGCGCGGCCCAGCGATCTTCTTATATGGGACAAGGGCTTCCACAGGACAAGACTCCTGCATCATCCTGCTCGCGTCCGAGCCACGTGCGCTGAGGCTCGACCGCCTGCGCACGGATTGCGCAACCCGCAACGCGTGCTGTCGAGCTTCAGGGTGCGATACGCGCGGCCACGAATCGGACCGATTCGGACGTGACCACCTCGAGATCGAGCTCGAGCGAGACGTCGTCTTTGGAGGCAAAGAGCGCCTCGAACGAAGCACACACCTTGGGATCGGCGAACGAGACTCCGAGCGGATGCGACGACGCGCGGCCCAGCACGAACCCGGCCGCGCACGAGCCGGACACTGGGTCCTCACGCAGGCCATTCTTTCCGCCGCGAACGCCTCCGCCCAGCATCCGCACCCCCTTCATCGTGAACGAAGTCCCTGCCGGGGCGCAGGCTCCACGCTCCAACCGGACGACCCGCTCGAAGGTCTTGCCGCAGTCCTGTATCCCGTCCGTACACGTAGGGTCATCCTCCCTGCGCAGGGTCAGCGACGCCGCACAAAAGTACTCGTGCACATAGCCCTCGAACGAGTCCCCCTCGGTGCCGAGCCCATCGGGACCGAATCCCCCTTGTGGACGAATCACGGGAAACGCCGACACCGAAACGAGCCGCTCGCTCCCAACGTTGGTGCAGGCGGACAGAAAAAGGAGAACCCCAAGTGAAGCGATGGCCTTGTTCATGAAATAGGCCTTAGCAACGAACACGCCAACCCACTATTTGCGGCAATTTTGAACGCTTCGGCAACCACCAGCGCGAATGACACACACTGGCTCAGGTCCTTCGGACCGAGCGAGCTTTCGCCATGACGTGCGTGCCCCGTCCCCCAGATCGCCTTCCCCGCCGAGAGGCTATCGCGAGGCGCGTGGCAACGACCGCTGAACGGGGTCGGCGGGGACGCGAGCTTGGCGACGTTGCGATGAGCCTCCGCGGCAGCCGGCCCAGCGGGGAACCGCATTCCGCCGTTCTTCGAATCGCTTGTGGCGCGGAGAGTATGGCTCGTGAAGAATGCAGCCATGAGCCTAGCGCGCATCCGTTCCATCGCCACGATGTTCGCCACGGCGAGTGCCTTGACCGTGCTCGTTTCGGCCTGCGGAAGCCCCACAGAATGCAACGCCATATACATCGTACCCGAAATTACGGGCAACTACACGGCCACCAGCGCCCTTCACGCGCGCGGGCGACCTCTTGGTCTGTTATGGTTCGAAGTGCGGCGCCGAGCTCGAAGGCCAATTCAGCGTCACGGTCAACCGAACGCCTCAAAACGGGACCTTCGTCGGAGACGCCGGTCCGCCGGTCACCCCCAACCCGTCGACGATCACGTTTTCGTATACGGTCCCGACGCAAGGGGTGAAGCAATGCCAATCGGGAGACATCCTGCGCATTCGCTACCCGAACCGCACCGAAGGCCCGTGGTCGGTCGACTTGCGCTTCGTTGCCAACGTCAAGGCCGAAACCGAATGCACTCCCTGCCACGGCACGTTCGAGGCAGTCCCTTAGGCGCCCGGTCGAAATGGGTGTGCCATCTCCCGCCGATCCTCTCGCTGCGGCAGGTGGCCTCGTCGCTCCGCTCCTCAGACTACGGGAGAGGCTTCCGGTGCGAGCGAATCGGGCAAAAGCCTCGCGTCGGTCTCGACGGAAGCTGACACACCCATTTCGACCGGGCGCCTTAGGCAACGTACCGAAGGCGGTTCGTGCGCAAGCGAATGTTGCGTGCGTTCGGCTCACCGTCCGGATCGAGGTCCGTGTCGACCCTTGCGCGTCAAAACCTTGACGGTCCAACTCATTTTGTCCCAAACGGGAAAAACTCGCATACGCCCCTTAAGAGGGCGCACGACCTGCCGTTCTTTTCCGAGTGACCTCGGAGGACGCGACGATGACCGTGCACGAACGAACCCTCGTATCCGAAGATATCGTCTTGCCTCCCCGCCACCGCCGCCGCGACGTGTGGAGCGGCCGTTCCTCCCGAGGTGGCGAGATCGCCATCGCCGTTTGGCTCGTGACGTTTGTCGTCGGAGTGGTCGCCCTCTACAAATCTCCCTACGGCCCCACGAGCGCGCGCGAAGCCTGGGAAGCTGCGGGAAGCTCTCCGACGTCGGCACGCGAGACCATGGTCGAAGCGCCTTGGGCTTCGGGGGATCGTGGCCCGTTCGGTTGCGGCAAAGGTTGCCGCGCTTCTCTTCGCCTCGATCCCGAATAGGCCAGACCGGGGTGTGATGGGTTGCCGCCAGTGGGAAGAGGCGGCACGCAGGCTGCTCCATGGCTGACGGGTTCAACCAATGACATGCCTGGCTCGGCCCTCGCCGAAGCCCTCCCGAAGCTCTCCGAAAAGGAAGCCACGACCCTGACCTGACGCCGCTCGGGGCTCTCCGAATCGCGTCCTTGGCCGGGAAGCTCGCACTCGAACCACGTTGTTCGAGCCTTGGCTCCCGGTAGGATAAGATGGGTTCGAATGGCCTCTGCGGCACTCACCGGGACCTTGCTTGGCGGCGTCTATCGCGTCGGAAAGCTCCTTGGCGAGGGCGGCATGGGCGCGGTCTACGAAGGCACCCAGGAAGGCTTGAACCGCAAGGTGGCCATCAAGGTGCTCAAAGCGCAAGGCCAGCTCTCGGAGGCCACCCTCACGAGGTTCGCCCGCGAGGCACGCGCCACCGCCGAGCTCGGGCACCCCAACATCGTTCAGGTCACCGACTTCCAATGGCAAAAGGGGGAGCCCCCTTTTCTCGTCATGGAACGGCTCGTCGGGCACTCCCTTCGCGACCTCATCCGAGCCGAGCAGCGCCTCCCTCCCATGCGCGTGGCCTTCATCGCGACCCAAGTCCTGGATGCGCTTTCCGTCGCGCATCGCGCGGGCATCGTCCACCGCGACATCAAGCCGGACAACGTCTTCCTCACGCGCATGTCTTCGATCGACGACATCGTGAAGCTCCTGGATTTCGGGGTCGCGAAGCTCGTGGCCGAAGGCTCGTTCACGGCTCATGGGGCACGCATGGGCTCGCCCGCGTACATGTCCCCGGAACAAGCCGGGGGCCGCACGGTCGACGCTCGAACGGATCTTTTTTGCCTGGGCTCGACGCTCTACCACGCGCTCACGGGACACCTCCCGTTCGACGCGCCGAACCTCGCCGAGCTCCTCGCATGGATCGAGTCACGGCCGGCTCCGCCCCTCGCCCCGCAACTGCCAGGTGTCGACCCTCGTATGTGCGCCGTCGTCGACCGTGCGATGGCCAAAGATCCGGCGCACCGGTTCCAAACCGCCGACGAAATGAAACAAGCGCTCGATCCCCTGCAGAAGGCGCGAGAGTCGTGGGTGGGCTCCTCGGCACCGACGGACTTCGCGTCCACCGACCGAGTCTCGCACCTCCCTTCGCAAGTGCCGGCGATGACCTCGTCCGGGCCCCTCGGACGTCCCATGCCCGTAGGCGTCGCGTCGCTGGCTTCGGCTCCCCTTGCGGCCCCTGCGGCCTCGCCTTTTTCCTACACAGCCCCTCCGAACGTGGCTCCGGCGCCCTCACCTTTTTCCTATACGGCCCAGCCCGCTTCGATTCCCGCTCACGGCGCCGCGCCATTCCCAAATTCGCCCCCGCCTCGAGGCGCCTACGGCCCACCTCCGGGGCTGCCACTCGCGCCCTCCCCATACGGACCCCCGCCTGCGCTATCGCCGGCGTATGGCCCCTATCCAGGAAGCACGCCACTCGCCACCGAGGGAGCATCCGCCTGGAAAATTGCGGGATGGATAGCCCTCTGGAAGCTGAAGATCCTTCTCGTACTCGGGCTCGTCGCCCTCGTCGCCGGCGCCATCGTGGCCTATCTGTTTCGTTGATCGACGGACAGACCACTGTCCGTCGGCAGACAGTCGCCTGTCCGTCGCTCGCATCGAACGAAAGGACGTCGATCGGCCCTCGATGGCAAGACGCGCGGCCACGACACGGGTCCCGCTGGCAAGACCGCGGACCCCATCCTCATCGTGCCTCCGACCCCAGGGCCCGCGCCCGATGCATAGCCGCGCCTCCGGCCAAGAGCACGCACGCGCAAGACACGGAAACCATTAATCTTTGCCACCACGAAACTTCGCGCCTTCCGCGACGTTTCTGGGCCCGCGGCATCGGATGAGCATGGCCGCGCTATCGACTCTCGCTTCTCTCGAGCGCTTCGACGTGGCCATCGTCGGGGCCGGCTTCGGTGGCCTGGGCGCGGCGCTATCGCTCGCCGAGCGCGGCGCCAAGGTCGTTCTGCTCGAGGCACTGAGCTATCCTGGAGGCTGCGCGAGCACCTTCACTCGCGGAGGGGCCCGCCACGAATCCGGCGCCACGCTCTTCTCCGGGTTCGGCAAAGGACACCTCTTCGATACGTGGATTCGCCGCCACGACCTCGACGTCGACGTGAGACTTCTCGACCCCGTCGTCGAGCTTCGTGCCCCCGAAGGAACCCTTCGCATTCCGCAGGACCGCGCTCGCTTCGTCGACGGTCTCGTCGCACGCGCCGAAGGCCGCGGTCCCCAGGTTCGGGCCTTCTTCGACGAGCAGCTTCGCGTGGCCGACGCGCTCTGGAGCATTTTCTCGGACCCGTCTCTCTTGCCACCGTTCGGGCTCCGCGAGCTCGGAATCCACGCGTCCCGAGCCCCGCGCTATTGGCCACTCCTTCGTTGGATCGGACGGCCTCTGAAGGACGCGCTCGATCGCTACGGAATCGAAGACCTCGATTGGCTAACCACGTATCTGAATGCCGTCTGCCAAATCACCGTGCAAGCGTCGGCCAACGAAGCCGAGGCCCCTTTTGCCATGGCCACGATGGACTACTATTTTCGCGGCACGGGGCACGTTCACGGTGGCATCGGAGTGCTCGCAAAGGCGTTGGTCTCGGCCATCGAAAAGCTGTCCGGGCGCGTCAAGTTCGTTTCGCGCGTGGATCGTCTGCGACGCGAGGACGGTGCGTGGACCCTCTCCGGACGTGGCCCATCGGTGCGCGCCGAGCATGTCGTGGTCAATCGCTTGCCGGCCGACGTGGCCACGATGGCAGGGATTGCAAAGGTCGGACGACTCGCTTCCCTCGACGCGCAGGTTCGCGAAGGGTGGGGAGCGAGCATGCTCTATCTCGAGCTCGATCCCTCGAAGATCGCGCGACCGGAAGCCCATCACGTCGAGCTCGTGCACGACGCAAAGAAGCCCTTCACCGCAGGAAACCACGTATTTTGTAGCGTGAGTGCGGCCGACGAACCGCGCGCTCCCGAGGGCCGCCGAACGGCCACCATGTCGACGCACGTGGCGCTGTCGAGCCTGCTCGCGGAGGACGCCGCGCATCGCCAGGCCACGCTCGACGACGTCCAGAAGACCATGCGCGCCACTCTGGCCAGCCGCGCGCCCGAGCTCGCCGAAGCCATCGTATCGGCCATGCCCGCGAGCCCTCGCACGTTCGCGCGGTTCACCGGCCGACACGATGGCTACGTCGGCGGCATTCCGCGGAGAGCCGGACTCTCGCACTACGCGGCCATCGTTCCCACACCCGTCGCACACGGACTGTGGCTCGTCGGCGACTCGATTTTCCCGGGACAGAGCACTCTTGCCACAGCCATCGGCGGAACACGCGTCGCCGAAGCCATCGCGCGCGACCGGGGCTGACACGGCCGACACGCCACGCAACGGGTCCCGAACGCCGTGCTACACACGGATCATGAGCCCCAAGACTCCCTCCCTTCTCGTCGCTTTGGCCATCGCGCTCGCAGCCGCCTCCACGCCCGCGTGCAAGAAGGACGGCGGCACGAGCCCCATCTCGACCGAGGTCACCACCAAGACCCCGAGTGGGCTCGGATATGCCATTTTGACTCCCGGCAAGCCGGAAGCGCGCGTCGCCAAAAAGGGCGATGCCGTGATGGTCCACTATTCGGGATTTCTCACGAACGGCACCAAGTTCGACTCGAGCCTCGATCGCAACGAGCCCATCGACTTCACTCTCGGTTCGGGAATGGTCATCAAAGGCTGGGACGAGGGCGTCGCGGGCATGCGCATCGGCGAAAAGCGTCGCCTCGTGATTCCGCCCGAGCTCGGGTACGGCGCGAAGGGTGCCGGGAGCGACATCCCCCCGAACGCGACCCTCGTGTTCGAAGTCGAGCTCGTCGGCATCAAGTAGCCGGCATCAAGCAGCGTCTGGTCGACTCTTTCGAGCGAGAGCCCATCACATCGCGATAGGCGTCGGCATGAACAGGCCGACGAAAAAGAGGAGCGTCACCACGGCCACGATCGTGCGCACCACGTCGAGAGGAGCCTCCGACGTGGGAGGGTGCGAAAGAAGCTCGCGGTCGCGAAAGACACCGCGCACGAGCTCCATGTAGAGGAGCCCGAAGAGGGCCATGAACCACGCAACGTACGCGGGCCAAATGCCCAGCTTCACGACGAGGCTGGGCATGTCCTCACGCGTTCGCAACGCCCCCGCGCCGAAGACGAGGCCGAACGTCCACACGACGCGCGGGAGAACGCCGAGGGAGCCAGAGGACTTCGTTTCATCGCGCGTCGACAGCGTCCCCAGAATCGCGAGGAGCTCGAACCACACGAGCCAAAAGAGCGCACTGCCGAGGTGAATCCCGAACCGCGAGAGCCCGTGGCCCGCGGCCGCGTCCGAGCCCACGAGCCACGCAACGCGGGCGAAAAACAGCACCACGAGGCCTCGGTGCACGAACCGCGCAAACGTGTCTTGGCGACGACCGAAGAGCGCATACGCCACGTGACCTCCGTCGAGCTGCCCCACGGGCAAGAGGTTCACCATGGTGACGAACATTCCGGCCCACGCGCCGAACGCCACGGGCGACAAGAAGAGCTCGGAGCCCGCGGGAACGCCCGGATGCGCCACGTGATCGAGCAGCTTCACGATCAGGCTCTCCCCGAGCTCCACGCTGTCACCACTCGCCGCAATGGGCACGATCTTCGAGTGGGCCGCGCCATACGCGTAAAGGGGCAGCGCAAACACGAGACCGGCCAAAGGACCCGACGCACCGATGTCGAGAAGCGCACGACGCGTGGGAATGGTGCCCCGCATTCGAATGACGGCGCCCATGGTGCCGAACGGAGAGAGGAACGGCAGGGGTATGAAGAACGGAAGGCTCGCGTCGACGCGATGAATGCGCGAGGCGAAAAAATGCCCGAGCTCGTGCGCCATCAAGATACCGAGCAGCGTGAGGGTGAACGCGCCCGCCTGTCCGAGCGCTTCTTTCTCGGTGACGAAGGCCAAGGCCTTTGCAAAAAGCCCCACTTTGGCGCTGGCCGCGTCGGAAGCGGACTTCTGAAAGGCCAATTGCGTGGCAAAAACGCTCACCACGGTCACCAAAAAAAGGGACACGTTGAGGCGCCACGGCGGAATGGGCAGAGCTCTTTGCGTGGCGGAGTCAGCCATGGCGCAACGCTTCGAGGAGCGCATCGGCAAAACGCGGCAATCGTGTCTCCAAGCGACCATCCACCGTGCCCATGTCGCTCTCGACCACGAGCGAGCCGCGGAGAAGGCTGGGATCTTCTTCGAAGGTGGCCGTTCCCCCGGAAAATCCCAGGGAAGCGAAGGTGCGGCGCAGCTCTTCGATGTCTTCTCGGCAGCCAAAAATGCGCGCCGTGGAGGCGCCTCGCGCTTCCCCCAAGAGCTCCGCCGCCATGAGCGAAACGCGCGACGGATTCATGGAGAGCTCGGCTCCGATCACACGCTCCGCCAAGAGTCGTGCAAGGTCGACCGACCGCTCGACCTCAGCCTCCGTGTACGTCCGGGCCCGGGCATCGAGGTAGAGCGCTACGGCCGCAAGACGCGCGATTTCGATCTCACGGGCCTCTTCGGCGGCGAGGCGCGCCATGTCGGCCACGCGCTCGCGAGCGTGCGCTTCCAGCGTCTCGACGTGAACCAGAGCATCGTCCACGATCCGCGCGGCTTCCGCTTGGGCGCCGGCCACGGCCGCGGGCAAACGGCGGCGAACGACGGCGCGAGGCGTGGGGGGCTCGGCTGTCCCGCCGGCATGGGCGTGCCCCGCCAGCACCCGCGCGCGCGTGATCTTCACGTTCACGACAACCTCATGGCGTCGACCGCACGAGCGAGCGTGGCGAGCGGCCGAGCCAGAGCGAGAGCACGCTGCTTTTTGTCCGCGGAGCGAAGCGCGAGCGCGACGGCCCGTGCCTCGGCGTCCAGCCCCAAAGCGAGCGCGCCCTCGGATTCGGCGACGGGTACGCCGAGCACCGTAGAGAGAGCAAGGAACGAGCGGCGCCACACGCTGGAGACGATACGCGATTTCCGAGACCCGCGAGCACGAGCCTTGCGAGCGACGGCCATGGAGGCATGGTCCAAGCCGGGACGGTACCCTGGAAGGCGCTCGCCCCACCCGGCCTGCACCCAGCGAAATAGCAAACCATTTCGGCCAGATACGGAAATGTCGAAAAAGAGCTCGGGGCGTGTCGATGGCGAGGCCCCTCGATCGACCCAGAAACGAAGGAGACACCCCATGCACTACGTCCTCATGATTCACGCCGCCGAGTCCCGCTTCGCCACCCTCTCGAAGGAACAAGGGGAGGGCATCATGCAAGCCTACGGGAAGTACACGAAGGACCTCTTCGCGACCGGACGCGCGGGCGACTGCGCCGCGCTCGAACCGACGCGCACGGCGACCCAAGTGCGCATTCGCGACGGCAAGCGTCTGGTCCAAGACGGCCCGTTCGCCGAAACGCGCGAACAGCTCGGCGGGTATTATGCGATCGACGCGAAGTCCGAAGAAGAGGCCCTCGAATGGGCCGCGAAAATCCCGGACGCCGAGGGAGGCACCATCGAAGTACGCGCTCTACCGCAAATGCCCGCGGGCGCCACGGCCGTAGCCGAGAAGCTGAACCCCGCTCCCGAAGGCCAAAAACAGTACCTCCTTCTCATCTACGAACCCGAAGCACGCTGGGAAAAGATGAGCCAAGCCGAGATGGGGGCGATCTTCGGGCGGTACCAGGAGTTTTCCAAAGGCCTAAAAGAAAGTGGCCAGTTCATCGCCGGCGAGCGACTCGAGACGATCAAGAAAGCGAAATGCGTGAGCATCGCCGGAGGCAAGCGTGTCTTGCGTGATGGCCCCTTTGCCGAAACGCGCGAACAACTCGGCGGCTACTACCGCGTATTTGCCAAAGACCTGGACGAAGCCATGGCCATGGCCGCGCGCATTCCGGCTGTCGAAACGGGGACCATCGAAGTGCGCCCCATCATGGACACCAGCGCGTACACGTGACCTCGATAGGGCCGCGCCGGAAAGGCCGGTTGACCGCTCGCGGACGACGTTGGATGGTGGGTGTGCGTGGATCCGACCGCTGCCCTCGTCTCCGTCGTCCGTAGCGAGCGAACGCGCCTCGTGGCCACGCTCGTGCGCAGGTATGGGTTCGATCTGGCCGAAGAGGCGGTCGATACGGCCATTTCCTCGGCGCTCGAGCAGTGGCCCATCTCCGGCACTCCTGCGTCGCCACGCGCCTGGCTTCTTTCGGTCGCGAAACGCCGCGCCATCGACCGCGTTCGCCATCGGGTCAAGGCCGACGAAGTCCACGCGACCCTGGAGGCCACTTCCGCGGGAGAAACCGACGATCCGGACGCCCCGGACCGAGAGCTCCCGGACGATCGCCTTCGCCTCGTCTTCACGTGTTGCCATCCGGCCATTGCCCACGACGCCCAAGTCGCGCTCGCTCTCCGCTGGATCTCGGGGCTCTCCACGGAGGACGTCGCGCGTGCCTTCTGCGTCCCGGTGCCCACGATGGCGCAAAGGCTCACGCGCGCCAAATCGAAGATCGAAGCCGCCCGGATTCCCTACGAAGTCCCCGAGCGACGCGAGCTCCCCGAGCGAGTCTCCACGGTGCTCGAAGTGGTCTATGCGATTTTCAACGAAGGCTACGTCGCGACCGTCGGCACTTCGCTCCAGCGCACCGATTTGGCCGAAGAAGCCATTCGCCTGGCCGAGCTCGTGGTCCTGCTCCTCCCAGAGAGCGCCGAAGCGCGGTCCATGCTCGCGCTCCTCTACCTCGTCCACGCACGAAGGCACGCCCGCGTGTCTTCGGACGGCGAGCTCGTCTCGCTCGAGGAGCAAGACCGCACTTTGTGGAACACCGCGGATGTCGCTCGAGGAAAAGCCCTGCTCACCGAAGCGCTCGCGTCGGGACCGCCCACCGCTTATGCGATCGAAGCCGCGATTCAAGCCCTTCACGACGAAGCCCCGTCGTACGAGGCCACCGACTTTCCTCAGATTCTCGCGCTCTACGGAATGCTCCGGGCGAACACCGAAGCCTCGATCGTGCACGTGAACGAGGCCGTCGCAAGAGCCATGGTCGAAGGTCCCGAGGCGGCCCTCGCCGATCTGGTCCGGCTCGACGGGAACACGGAGCTCTCCGGAAACCCGAGCCTTCCCGCAGCCAAAGCCGAGATGTTCCGTAGGCTCGGTCGAATCGAAGAGGCGCGAAGCGCGTA
>JAYUKI010000416.1:0-4558 GCA_043764595.1 Myxococcales bacterium
AGCATCTTCGGGGGGGACGGCAAGGTGCCGGTGAAGAACGCCGCAACCTCGCCGTTCAGGCGATCGAGCCCGTAGGTCACGTGCTTCGGGAGGATGCCACCGTGCACGAAGACGGTGTCCCCGATGGCCACGACAACGGGACGCGCCGCGAGCTTTTTCGCGTAAGGCCCGCCCGGGGCAAAGGCCTTCGTGCGGCCCTGTTCGTTCGCGGGCTTGGCGTCCGAGTCGTCGAACGCAGCGAAAGCGCCCGGTGTGACGTATCGGAAGTCCGCCATCGCGTTCATGATTTCGTGGTTCCCGGACATCGCGATCACGTCGCCGCCGGCCTTCTTGGCCTTGTCGCGTAGGGTGTCGAAGAGGTCCAAGATGGCGCGATCGTCGTCGCCGCGGTCGATCTGATCGCCGGTTTGGACCACGACGAGGGAGCCTCCTCTCCACTCGTCTTTTTCGTCGATGGCACCAGCGAGACGAAGGGCCTTTCGCGTGGATACGAGATCGCCGTGGAGGTCGCCGATCGCAACGAGTCGATCGACCGCCGCATGCACGGTGAGCTTCGGAGTGGCCAGTCCGACTGGAGCCTGCGTCACGACCGGGGCGGGCGTGGGCTCCGGCGCTTTGCGATCGCACGCGGCCGACGCGAACGCGAACGCGAGCGCGGCGAACGCTGCCAGGAAGAGACGTGGAAGGGCTCGTTCGGTCGTCATGGCGTCTTCCGGTGAATGGCTCGCGTGGCGGCGGAGAGGGCGGCCGGGGAAGCGCCCCAACCCCGCAACAGCGCGTTCGCCGTCACCATCCCAATGTACTTGGACGGTGGGACGAGCGGGACGACCCGTCGCGCTTTTTCGAGACATGTCGCTCCGTGGAGAGAGGCCCAGAAGGCGAGCGTGCGCTCTTCGGGGGAGCCGGGCTCGAGGGCTCCCGACTCTTGCGCGGCGGCGAAGAGCGCCACCATCGACTGGAGCAGGGCGTGAAGGGTCGGTGCAGTCCGCAACGACTCTTCGACCGAGAGGTGGATCTGCGGATCGCCGAGCAGTATCGCGACGAGGTAGAAGCTCTTCGGCTGGGTCTCGGGGAGCTCGAGATAGATTTCGGCGGCCGCGACGAGGCTTGCCAGATCTCGGGAGGGCGACGCGGACGACGTTGCGGTTCGAATGGCGAGCTCGGCGGTGAACTGCTTCTGGATGCGCTCGATCGCGGTCCTTTGGAGCGCGGCCACGAGAGCGTCTTTCGAGGGAAAGTAGCGATAGACCGCGGTCGCGACGTAGCCGAGGGACTTCGCGAGCTTCTGGAGCGTAAGGCCCTCGATGCCCCCCTCTTTCACGAGGTCCATGGCGCCATCGATCATCGCTCCGACCAGAGCTTCCCTGCGAATCGCTCGCCCCGATCGGACCTCGAGGACCTCAGGGGATTGGGCCTCTTCGGCGGGCAATGGCGGACGGACGTGAACCATGTTCACGCAAGGTGCGCCGCTCGATGTACGTTCGTCAAGCGGGCGCACGCGTCGCGAAGGTCAGCGTTTCCGAGTGCGTGGCTTTGGAGCCGGCTTCTTTTTCGCCGGCTTGATCGCTTTGACGGGCGGTCGAGCCGCGGGCTCGGTCAGCTTCGCTTCGAGCTTCTGAAGGCGGCCTTCGAGCTCTTGGGTGAGCGCACGAAGCTTCTCGAGCTCACCGTCCACGTCGGAAGCGTGGGCCTTTTTGTCGCCGGAAAGATCACGCAAGACCTCACGGATCTTGCGGCGTACGCGGACGTCGTCCTCGACCTGCTCGCGCGTCCTCAGAGCCGCACGAGCCTTCACGTCTCCGAAATCGAGAAGCGCTCGGGCCACGTCGAGCCGAAGCATCGGATCGCGATCGTCGAGGAGCTCCTCCAAGAGCTCGCGGTCGTCTCGCGACTCGGAGAGCTTCGGGAGCGCGAGCGCGGCGGCTCTTCGAGCTCGCGGCGGCTGCCCATAGCGTGTCTTTGCGCGGAGGTGCGGCACGGCGCGGACGTCACGGAGTGCCGCGAGACCGTCGATGGCGCCGGCACGTACGACCTCGGCCCACGAGGGGCGGTCGAGGAGCTGGACCAGATCCTCGAAGGCCGAGGGTTGCCGAGTGCGACCAAGGGCGCGCGCCGACTCGGCTTCGACGAGATAGCTCTCGTCGCCTCGTGCTCGAGCGGCGAGGAGCTCGGCCGATTTGGGGGTGCGGAACGAGCCCAAGGCATCGGCAATGGCGCGCCGCACCTTCGGGTGTTTGCAGGAGAACGAGAGGCGAAGCGATTCGAATGCCTCCTCTTTTCGCGAGTGTCCGAGCGCCGATGCACACTCCGCGCGAACGCCCCAGAACTCGCTTTCGTCCGCGAGACGCGCCGCAAGTGCCGAGATGGATGGCTTGTCGTTCGCTTTTGTGAGGGACGCTGCGGCGAGCCACCGACCACGGGCCGTCGGCGCAGAGGCGAGCTGGGCCCGGAGCATGTCGTTCGGGGCTCGTACGGCGACTTCACCCACGACGCGCATGTCCGGATCGATCACGACGAACGAAGGACGCTTTGCGCAGGGCACCGAGAAGACTTGGTGCCGCTGGGAGGCCGTGAGCTCGAATCGCTCGACCCAGTCGCCGTGGGCCACGTCCGCAACGAGTGGAACGTGGAAGGTCTGCGGCACGCCTTCGTTCGGCGGATGAGCGTGCGTTTGTCGAGTGGCGAGGGTGAGAACGCCGTCTTCCCAAGACACCGAGACCTCGATCTCGGGATGCCCTGCGCGGTAGAGCATCTCCTCGAACGCACGGCCCAAGCTCTTGCCGGAGACGCGCTCGAGCGAGCGCTGGAGGTCTTTCGTCTCGACGAGGCCACGCGCGTGCGAACGAAGGTAGTGCGCGACCCCCGCGAAGAACGCGTCGTCCCCGAGGGTGCGGCGGAGAGAGTGGAGGACGAGCCCGCCTTTTTCGTAGAGGTGGCGATCGAACAGATCGAGCGGCGCGTCGTAGTCGAGACAGACCACGGGGCGCCGGTAGCGCCCACGGGACTCGCCGAGGTAGCTCCCGAGATCGGTCTTGAGGCCGTACTCGTATTCGTCGATCCCGAGTCGGTGCTCGCGAAACAAGTGCTCGCAGAACGTCGCGAAGCCCTCGTTGAGCCACGCTTCGGACCAATCACGGCACGTCACGAAGTCGCCGAACCACTGATGCGCGAGCTCGTGGGCCACGAGGTCGTCGCTCGTCACGTCGATGGCCGCGCGTGCATCGAGAAGCACGTGCTCGTAGAGGGTCGTCGCGGTGGTGTTCTCCATGCCGCCGAAAAAGAAGTCGGAGACGACGACCTGCGCGTACTTGTTCCATGGGTAAGTGACGCCGAACTTTCGGCCGAAAAACCGAAGCATTTCGGGAGTTTCGGCAAATGTTCGCCGGGCGTCTTCTTCGCGCCCGTTGGGCACGTAATAGGTGATGGGAACTCCGTCGACGTCGGCCTCGAGGACCGAAAGCTCGCCCACCACGAGGGTGAGCAAGTAGCTCGGGTGTGGGTCGTCCATCTTCCAATGGAAGCGCACGCCGTCTTTGTGCTCGTCGCGCGAAGCCAGGCGGCCGTTCGAGAGCGCTTCCCATCCTTTGGGAACGACCACCGAGAGCTCGCTCGTCATCTTGACGTGGGGCTTGTCGTGGCACGGGAAGAAGTGACGTCCGTCTTCCTCTTGGCACTGCGTCCACACCTGCCTCGGCAAGTGCGGGCGATGCTCGTCGGGCTCGATGAAATAGAGGCCCCGGCTGGGCGTGCACTCGTACACCACGCGGATGCTCGCATCCTCGACCTTGCCGAGCTCGACGCGGAGCAAGCGACCGTCGTACGTGAAGTCGGCGAATTTGCCGGATACTTCGACACGTTCGATGGTGAAGCCGACGGCGTCGAGCACGATGGCCGTGGCCGTCGGGCTGACCCTTCGAACCTTCAACGTGGCGGTTGCCGCGAGGGACTTTTTCGCGAAATCGAGCGCAATATCCAGGGCGAGATGCTCGACCAAGAAGGGCCGATCGCGCTCGAAATTTCTTGGGCTGGAAGCGAACGCGAAGGTACGTCCTCCCGCTCCATGCTCCGCGGAGCCTTGGGAAAGGCTCGAGTGGCAACGACAACGGGCATGGAGGCGGTGCTCGACCGTCACGGAATCACCTCGCAAAAAGGGGCGAAAAGAAGGGGCATCAATACGAAACGTCCCCGCCCCGCCAAGCGGCGAGCACGGGGACGATGGGAAAGCACGCTCACCCCGCTTGGGTCAACGGCCGAGAGCTTCGGCGCGGTTCACGATGCGCGGCGTGAGGAAGATGACAAGCTCGTTACGCGTGTCGCTTGCACGACGGCGCTGGAAGAGGATTCCCAGGATGGGAATGTCCCCGAAGAACGGAACTTGATCGAGGTTTCGACCGGTGTTCCGCGTGAAGATGCCACCGATGACTGCGGTGTGGCCATCCATCACGAGAAGATCGGTCTCGGCCTCGCGCTTGAGGATGGTCGGGTCACCACGCGCCGAGGTCTGGTTGAAGTCGGGCTCGTCCCTGTTGATCTTCACGTGCATCGAGACGGACCCGTC